>JADCJN010000047.1 GCA_020247005.1 Silvanigrellales bacterium | reverse complement strand
GCGAACGCCTGGCATCGACACCCGCCAAAGTCGTTTTCCTTCTCGGGGCATCCTGAACACGGAGCTTTCATCCAGGCATTTCCGCGAAACGCATTGAACGCAGGAGAATCGTTCCATATGGCTGCAAGGGAGTGCTGAGTGACGTTTGGAAATTCGATGCCCGGAATTTTGCGCGCCGCGTGGCAGGGAAGGGCGATTCCATCGGGTGTGACAAGCATCATTTTACGGCCCCAGCCTGCGGAACAGGGTTTTGGACGTGACTCGTAGTAGTCGGGGCGCACGAAGAACACTTTTGGTCCGCGTCCGCTCCGTTTTGCTTCGGCACGAAAGGCCTCGACCCGCTCGAAGGCCCGCTCAACCTGCTCGAGAGAAGAGAGAAGATGCGCGCTATTGCGCAAGGCCCACCCTTCAAATTGGGTGTTCGCGAGTTCAAGAGCGTCGGCGTCGAGCTCCACGGCAAGGGCAAGGATCTCGTCGATGGTGTCGATGTTCTCGCGGTGAAGCACCACGTTCATCACCATGGGGAGTCCGTTGGCGCGAATGACGCGCGCCGCCTCGCGCTTGCGCTCGAAGGACTTCCCGCCGCCGATGCGATCGTTGAGTTCCGCGCGGCTTGCTTGAAAGCTCAATTGAACATGGTCGATTCCGGCGTCTGCGAGGCGCCGACACCGTTCTTCCGAAAGGCCGATGCCCGAGGTGATGAGGTTCGAATAGAAGCCGAGCTTGCGCGCCTCAGCCACCAGATTTTCGAGATCGGGGCGCAGCAGCGGCTCTCCGCCGGTGAATCCAAGCTGCACGGCTCCGAGCTTGCGGGCCTCTTGGAGCACCTGAAGCCAGGCGGCGGTGGAAAGCTCGCCGGCACGTGTGTCCGCATGATTGAGAGGGTTCGAGCAGTAGGGGCAACGTAACGGACACCTGTAGGTGAGTTCTGCGACGAGCCACAAGGGCACATGGTGTTCAGCTTGCGGGGTCGATACGGATCCAGCCATGGGCGCGAGCCTCCTGAAGGAACGCGAGGACGTCTTGGCCGACCTCGTCAGATTCAAACTCCGTTGCGAGGCGTGCTGCGATCTCGCTCGCACGAGTTTTTCCGTCGCACAACCTGAGAATGTCTGCGGCCGACTCGCTTAGCGTTACCATCCCCTCGGGATAGAGCAGGACGCTCGCTTTCTGGCTTTGCTCCCATTGCAGGCGCCGCCCCGGAGCCATTCGAGGGAATCCTTCGGATTCGGGCGCTGGCTGCATTGATTGCGGCCTCGTTTCGTTACTTGAGAGTCGATCGTTTGCTTCCAAGAACATATTCTCCGTGAATGGCGTCGAGGATGCTCCAAAGAACGTCCATTTTAAACTGGAGGATCTCGAGAGCGCGCTCCTGCTGCGCGCGTGTTGTGAAGTGTGCAAGCGTCACTTCGAGGCCATGGTGCACATCGCGTTTCGACTGCGATTGGCGTGCACGGAAATAGGCGAGTCCTTCAGGAGCAACCCACGCGTAGTGGATAGGAAAGGCCGCGAGGCGTTTGGCGTGTGCTTCTCCTGCGAAGAGCTCCGTGAGCGAGGAACAGATGGCTTCCTGCCACGGCGCCGAGCGCGCGAAGTTCACATAGGCATCCACGGCGAAGCGCACCGATGGCAGCACGTGGCGAAGGCTCGTTATTTCTTCGCGCGGAATGCCGCAGGCTTCGCCCAAGCGGATCCAGGCCTCGATGCCGCCGCATTCTTCGGGGCCATCTCCCGTGCCATCTTGGTCGAGGATGCGTTTTGTCCAGGCACGCCGCACCTCGCGTTGGGGGCAGTTGGCCAGAATGGCGGCGTCTTTTCTGGGAATAGAAACCTGATAATAGAAGCGGTTGAGAACCCACCCGCGAAGGGCATCGGGTGTGAGTTTGCCCTCATTCATAAGGACCTCAAACGCGTGTTCGAGATGATACCCCGAGCGTTTGGAGGCAAGACGTTCAACGAATTCCTCACGCGACCACGTGGCGTGTTCCGTTTCTTGGGAAAGGGTCATGGCGAGCCCTCGCTGGCTTCTTATGGGAGTCGGCGTATCGTGCTTTGGATGATGCTCTTGCCGCGCGGGTGTTTCAAGGCCCGCTCTTCAAGAGCCTCCTAAAAGTCGATGTCCATTCCGTCGGTCGCGACCTCGATGCCTAAGGCATTGAGTGTGGCACGCTCAGGCGAGTCTTCATTGAGGATCGGGTTCGTGTTGTTGATGTGAGTGAGGATGATGCGCTTGCCTGGGAAGTCGTTCAGGGCACGCACGAGGCCGTCGTCGCCCCCAAGAGGCCAGTGGCCCATGTCGCGCGCGCGTCGGGTCGTAATGCCCGCCCGTTCCAACTCGTCGTCGTGCCAAAAAGAACCGTCGAGGAGCAACACATCGGCGCGGGCGAGGGAGGGAAGCAACGACACGCCGAACGCATCGAGAGCCGGAGCATACAGCACGCTCGTTCCTCTGGCCTCGTTCTCGAGAAAGAGTGCGATGACCGCGCCCGGGTTGTTCTCGGCCTTTTCCGCCCGGGGGCGCGCGTAACGAGGGTTGTTGTTCCCCTGCGGGATGGCCGTGAATCGAACGCCTTCGCAACCGCGTGGCCAGAAGGGTGAGCCGTTGGTTGGGATGCTGTGGGCACCCACCCCACAAAAGGAGTCGAGCACACGGAAAGTGGGAAGGTCGTTGCGCAAGAGGTTTTCGACCCGGGGCGTGCAGTGAATTTCGAGCGGTGTTCCCTCGCGCAATGAAAAGAGTCCGAGAGTGTGATCGAGTTGCGCGTCGATGAGAACCACAGATTTGAAAGGAGCGGCGCGAACGGTATGTGACGCACCCGCGCCAGGTTCCCTTGTTTCACGCAGCAGGTCGAGTTGAGCTCTGATGTCGGGGGAGGCGTTGACGAGCGTCCAGTCCCCAGTGCCCCCTCGCACAGCGAGGCTCGATTGCATGCGAGGCGTGGCCCGGATGCGCCCCGCTCGAAGGCCCGAACAGTTGGAACAGTGGCAGTTCCATTGAGGGAAGCCGCCTCCTGCGGCCGACCCGAGGATGCGGATACGAGCCTTGGAGGTCATTTCGTGAGCACGTACATCGTGACTTCCATTCCCAGACGAACGTCGACGTAGGTGGGCTTGATCCAGGTTTTCTTCTGCATGTGGACTCCTCATGTAGGGAAAGGAAAGAACGGAACAAACGTCCTGCAAGAGGCGTCTGTCCCTCGAAGAATACAGGGCATGCCATTGGCGTCCAAACGAGTGGGCTGTCAATTCTCAATTCGCCCACCTGTGCCCACTGTCGGCCCGTGGGGGCACACGACCTCTTGTCGCGTTTCGGGGAGCGACTCGGTAGGGTGTTACGCTGCACAGGGTTCTCGGATCTTTGGCCTTTCTTTTTTCCTCCTTCCGTAACCAATTTCAGAATGGGGACGAAAAGACCCTTCGAAGTGCGGGAGCGGCCAGATGTCATCTGCGTCATCTGCGTCACATGCGATATTTGGCACCAGGCGAGTTCAAGACCAGGAGAGTTTTATGCATGAGAAGTTCGTGGGCCCGGGAATTGTGCTCTTGTCGGGCGTCGCAGCCTTTCTCATAGGCGTGTTCTTGGGGCCCGCAGCGCTCGCCCAAAGCACTGTGAAGGCAAACGGCTCCACAACGGTCGCACCTGTCGTCTCCGCAGCGGCCGAGGTTTTGAAATCAAAAGGGCTTCGTGTCACCGTCGACACCCAAGGCGGTTCTTCGGGAGGCCTCACGTCTGTTTCGGAGGGGTTTGCCGACGTCGGCTTGATGTCGAGGCCGCTCACAGAGCAAGACAAAAGAACTCACCCAAATGAGGATCTTCGCGAAAATGTCATAGGATACGACGGTCTTGCCATTGTTGTTTCGCAGCCTGTTTATGAAGGTGGTGTGACCACTCTGACCAAAGCGCAGATTCGATCTCTTTACGAAGGCAAAGTGAAGAACTGGAAAGACGTCGGCGGACCCGACGCCCGCATCGTTTTTTTCAACAAGGAACCCGGTCGCGGCACCTGGGAAGTGTTCGCGCAATTTGTGTATGGCAAAGCCGAACTCGCGCCCAAGGTGTTTCACCCTGAAGTGGGGGCGAATCAGGAAGCTTTGACAAAAGTATCGCAACACAAAAGCGCCGTGACACAACTCTCCGCCTCTTGGGCAGCTGTTGCCAAAAACATCCGCGTTGTGGGCATTCGGAAAGAAGATGGCAAGGTTTCGCTGCCCACGCGAGAGGAGATAGAAAAGGAAACTTACCCATTGCGCCGTCCACTCGTGCTTGTGACACGGGGAGCGCCGCGGGGTGACGTGGCTAAACTCGTTTCGTTCTTCGACACCACGGAAGGTCGCTCCATCGTCGAAAAGGCGGGATTTCTTTCCAAGGTGGGAGCCCTCGCGAAGGCAGGCCGTTGATGAGACGCACGGCCGTTGTCGTCAGTGTTCTGGCGTATGGGTGCGTGTTCGCCCTCTTCGGCGTGTTTTTCTGGCAGGGCGTTCCGAGCGTCGCATCACTCCAGGTTTTTCAGGGCGACTATTGGGATTTCCGGAATGGCCTCTACAGCGCAGCGTCCATGGTGTTTGGAAGCCTCTTCGTTACGATGACCGCTCTGGCACTCAGTGTTCCGCTGGGTCTTGGCACGGCTTTGTTCCTTTCGGAATGCCTGCACGGTCGGCAGCGAATGGTGGCGAAAGTGGCTGTAGAGGCGCTCGCTGTCATCCCGTCGGTGGTCTACGGGCTCATTGGAGCAGGGTGGTTGAATGTGTGGCTCGAAAATTCGTCCTCGCGTTGGGGCGGTGAGTCGGGAACGAACCTCCTTGCGGGTGGGTTTATTCTTGCCGCCATGGTTTTGCCCACTGTGGTGACTTTTATGGATGACGCCCTTTGCGCCGTGCCTTTCAAGGTGCGCACGCAAGGGTATGCGCTCGGTTTCGATCGCCTGAGCCTTGCGTGGCGTTTCCTTTTGCCTCTGGCGCGCAAAGGTCTCGTGGGCGCGGTTTTGCTCGCCCTGGGCCGAGCCTTCGGCGAAACCATTGCGGTTTACATGGTGATTGGCCGAAGTGACAGGCCGTTGGAAATGTCCCTTCCGAGCATTCTCTCGGCCGGACAAACGCTCACGACGAAAATCGGCGGGGCGGAGCTTTCCATCGCCTATGGAAGCTCCGCGCACTGGGGCGCACTGATGGGGCTTGGACTTATGCTTATTGTTGTTGTGTGTGTCGCGGTTCTGATGGCCAAGGGGCTTGGCAATGCGCGAGAAGGGAGGCCTGCGTCGTGACGTTTTTTCACAGGAGTCCCCGATTCGCAGAATGTTTGTTTCGCGGTGTGACAGGGCTGTGTCTCGCTCTCACCATGACCCTTCTGGGTGGCATTCTTTTTTTGATGATTTCCGAAGGCGCCAGCCGGCTTTCATTTTCATTCCCGTTCACGCCAACCTTGGGCTCGGGTTCCGAGGGAGGGGTGTTTTACCAACTCACTGGAACGGCCATCCTCATTCTCACCTGCGCACTCGTGGCTGGGCCCGTGGGGTTTGCCATCGGGTGCACTCGCTACTTCTTGTCCGCAGAAGGGCGCCTGCGGGCATTTCTCGACTCACTGCTTCATGTTCTTGCAGGTATCCCGTCCATTCTTTTTGGCATTTTTGGTTTCATCGTTTTCGTGAAGCTCTTTGGTTGGAACAAGTCGTGGTTGGGGGGCGGGCTGGTTTTGGCTCTCATGGCCCTTCCCACGGTGACACAGGGAGTCATTGCGAAACTGGATGCCATTCCTGTCGACGTGGTGAATGCCGCGCACGCCCTCGGATTCGATCGTGAGAAAATTCTCCGCACTGTTCTTTTTCCCTACGGGCGCGCAGGGCTCCTGACAGGACTGCTCATGTCTTTGGGCCGTGCGATGGGTGAAACCGCACCCATTATGTTCACTGCAGCCGTCTACTCTGGCGCAACCCTGCCGGGTGGAGTGGCTGACAGTCCTGTGCTCGCGTTGCCCTACCACATCTTCAATCTTTCCCAAGACCTCAACTCCGACACGGCTCGGGCCACAGCCTGGGCGACAGCGCTCGTGCTTGTTGCCGTGGCTGCGCTCGTGACCCTGGTTGCCGCACCGTTTCGTTATGCAAGCCATGAGGAGGGACGTCGATGAACCGCTGGTTGCCAGGTTTTCCCCATGCTCTTTTGGAACTACACGGCGTTGGGGTGCGAAAATCAGGACGTGTGTTGGTGCAGGACGTTTCTTTTTCGTGTGACGTTGGCGAGCTTGTTGCCGTCGTTGGGCCGAGTGGAGCCGGCAAGTCGACTTTGCTGAGGTCAATCAACCGACTCTTGGAAGAAGAGGGGGGCTATGATGTGGATGGCAGCATCCTCTTGGCGGGAAGAAACGTGCGGGCTCGTGAAGTCGACAAGTTCTTCCTTCGCCGGGAAGTGGGTCTCGTTTTGCAGGCGCCGGTGATGTTTCCGGGAAGCATTCAGGGCAATGTGTGTGTCGCGGCGCTTCAGCACGGGCTTGCCAAACGCAAAGAAGCCCCCGAACTCGCCCACGAGGTTTTGGAGCGTGTGGGGCTTTGGCGTGAAGTTCGCGACCGCCTGAAAGACGACGCCCGTTCCCTTTCGGTGGGACAACAGCAGCGTCTGACGCTGGCTCGAACACTGACGCTCAAGCCGAAAGTCCTGCTTCTCGACGAACCCACATCGGCTCTCGACCCCGTTTCCACAGAAAAGGTGGAGGAACTCCTTCTCAGTTTGCGCCCCATGTTGGGCATGGTTCTTGTTACTCACAATATTGGCCAGGCAGAGCGTTTGGCTACGAAAACCTGTCGGCTTGGGTCTTCAACCTAGAAAACACACATTTTTATGAAGGAATGAATGATGTCTCAAACTCAAATTGCCTCAATTCAGGAATACTATGGCCGAGTTCTGGCGAGCAAAAACGACCTCAAAACCACGGCCTGTTGTTCCATAGTCACACCGCCCGCGCATTTGCGTGAGATTCTTGCTGCCATACACCCCGAAGTGCATGCGAAATTCTATGGATGCGGCATTCCTGTGCCGGTGGGTCTTGCCGGAGCGCGCGTTCTGGATTTGGGGAGTGGCTCTGGCCGCGACTGTTTTGTGCTCTCGAAACTCGTCGGAGAAAAAGGAACTGTGATTGGCGTCGACATGACCGACGAACAGTTGGAAGTGGCTCGCCGTCATGGAGCTTTTCACGCGAAGGCATTTGGATTCGCCCGCGAGAACGTCGACTTTCGCAAGGGCTTTATTGAAGATCTTGCGGCGGCCGACATCGCCGACGCTTCCGTTGATGTCGTCGTTTCCAACTGCGTCATCAACCTCTCGCCTGCGAAAGACAAAGTGTTCTCGGAAATTGCGAGGGTATTGAAGCCCGGAGGAGAGCTCTATTTTTCAGACGTCTTCTCCGATAGGCGCCTTCCACTTGCGCTGCGTGACGATCCTGTTGTCTTGGGTGAGTGTTTGGGCGGAGCCATGTACACAGAGGACTTTCGTCGGCTCATGGCGACCGTCGGCATGACGGATGTTCGTGTCATGGCGAAAACCCCCATTGAGGTGACGAGTCCCGAAGTCGCCAGTCGCACAGGCAACGCGAAATTCTCCAGTCTGACGTTGCGCGCGTTCAAGCTTCCCTTGGAAGACAGGTGCGAAGACTACGGGCAGTTTGCCGTGTACAAGGGAACGCTGTCGGAATGCCCCCACGCGTTTACGCTCGACGATCACCACACGTTCTTTGCTGGCAAGCCCATGGCGGTGTGTTCAAACACAGCCGCGATGCTTTCACAAACCCGCTTCGCCTCTCACTTCACGGTGCACGGCAATACAGAAACACACTACGGTCTTTTCGATTGCGCACCGGTGGCGACGTCTCTTGCCGCTGCGGGCACTGCCGCGCCAGGAGGCTGTTGCTGAGCGCGACACCAGATGTGCTCACTTCGTGAGGCATGAGGCTTGCGCATCGAGTGTTCATTTTCGTATTCATTGTCATTTTCGTGGGAGGAAACAGGCATGTCACGATTCTTCGGTCTTCTTGAACGCGAGGGATTGCCGACTCGCCGCAAGGGAGTTTCCACCGTACAAGTCAATTTAGGGAAGCTGTGCAATCAGGCCTGCACCCACTGTCACGTGGATGCGGGCCCCACGAAGAAGCGCGAGAACATGAATTCTCGCGTGGTGGAGCGGATTCTTGAGCTTCTGGCGAACTCGAAGGGCGTGCGCACGCTCGACCTCACCGGTGGTGCTCCCGAACTCAACCCGCACTTCCGTGAATTGGTTTGGAAGAGCCGCGAGCGGGGGCTCGAGGTCATCGACCGGTGCAACCTCACGGTGCTTTTCGAGCCTGGACAGGAAGAAACGGCGAGTTTTTTGGCTCACCACGGTGTTCATGTGGTCGCCTCGCTTCCTTGTTACTCGGCATCGAATGTCGACAGGCAACGGGGGGACGGTGTGTTTGTGAAGTCCATCAACGCGCTGGTGCGTCTCTGTGCCCTGGGGTATGGAAAACCCGACTCTGGGCTTCTTCTCGATCTTGTTTACAACCCCATGGGGCCTTTCCTGCCTCCCTCGCAGAAAGAACTTGAGGACGATTATCGCAAGCGGCTCTGGGCCGACTTCCAAATCGTTTTCAATGGACTCTTCACCATTACGAACATGCCTATCAAGCGTTTTGCCGCCGACCTGAAGCGCCAGAAGGCCTATGAAAGCTACCTGACACTTCTTGAAGAGAATTTTAACGCCGCTGCGGCAAGGGAAGTGATGTGCCACAACATGATTTCCATCGGCTGGAACGGCACTCTGCACGACTGCGACTTCAATCAAATGCTCGAAGTTCCCTTTCCCAATGCCCCGCAAACCATTTGGGACATCTCATCTTTCGACGAGCTCGCACAATCGGACGTCCGTTACGAAGATCACTGTTTTGGATGCACGGCAGGAGCAGGCAGCTCCTGCAAGGGCGCCCTGACAAGTGGGGCAGAAGGACAGAGGCCTTTGGGGGATTGAAAGTGCGTTGGTTCGGAACGCTTTAGACACGTTCTCCGGTTTGCACCTTCCACAGCGCGGCATAAACGCCTCCCTTCAACAACAGCTCCTCGTGCGTTCCGCTTTCAAGAATACCGCCCTTCTCGAGGACGCAAATGCGGTGGGCATTGCGCACGGTGGACAAACGGTGCGCAATGAGAATCGTGGTGCGGCCCAGAACGATGCGTTCAAGAGAGCGCTGTATGGCAGATTCTGTTTCGTTGTCTACAGCGCTCGTGGCTTCGTCGAGTACGAGGATGGGTGGCGCCTTCAGAACCGCGCGGGCGATAGAGATCCTTTGACGCTGCCCGCCGGAAAGCTTTTGTCCCCGTTCACCCACGACTGTGTCGTAGCCTTGGGGTAGGGACTCAATGAACTCATGCGCTTCCGCCACCCGTGCCGCCTCTTGAATGGCTGCGTCGGAGGCACTCGGCGAACCGTAACCAATGTTTTCGCGCACGGTGCCCTGAATGAGAAAGACGTCTTGGCTCACCAAACCAATGGCGCGCCGGAGATCGCGGATGTTGAATTCATCGGTGGAAACGCCGTCGAGAAGAATGCGGCCTGCGTTGGGAGTGTAGAAGCGCAGAAGGAGCTTGACCAATGTGGACTTGCCCGAGCCTGTGGAACCCACGAAGGCCCAGGTTTCGCCAGCGGGGATGTGTAAAGAAAGGTGGGTCAACACATTCGCTCGGCTGGCGTAGCCGAACGAGACATTTTCGAACGTCAAAGCGCCTTTGACTTGCGAAAGGGGCAGCGTGCGTCCCTCTCCTTGCACATGAATGGGAGTGTCGACAAGATCGAGGACGCGGTGCGTGGAGGCCATGGCGCGTTCATAGAGATCGACTGTCTGGGCGAGCCCCGTGAGCGGCCACAAAAGGCGTTGCGTGAGGAAGACAAGCACGCTGTAACTTCCCACAGCAAGCCCCCCGTTCACTGTCAGCCAGCCTCCGTAAACCAGCGTCATGAGAAACCCGGCGAGAATGGCCATGCGGATGATGGGAATGAAGGCGGAACTGGCACGAATGGCTTCCGCATTGGCCATTCGGTAGGCTTCGCTGTCGGCTGAAACGCGAGCGATTTCGTGGTCTTCTGTTACGTAACTTTTTATTGTCGCCACGCCTGTGAGGTTGTTCGCGAGCCTCGCGCCCAAAGAACCCACGGCGTCTCGCACGTTCGCGTACCGAGGCGCAAGCAGCGCCTGGAAACGGAATGCGCCGTAGAGAATGAATGGCATTGGGATGAGCGCGAATGCGGCGACTTTCGGTGCGATGACGAAGAAGATGGCCCCGATGACGACCACCGAAGTGAAAACCTGGATGAGGGCGTTTGCGCCTCCGTCGAGAAAGCGTTCGAGTTGGTTGACGTCGTCGTTCAAAATGGACAGGAGTCCGCCCGTACTTTTGTCTTCGAAATAGGCGAGATCGAGGTTTTGAATGTGCCGATAAGCGTCGACTCGCAGCTCGTGTTGAATGCTTTGTGCGAGATTTCGCCAGGCCAGCGAGTAGAGGTATTCGAAGAGTGATTCGCACACCCAAATGAAGAGTGTGAGCGCGCCAAGCAGGAAAAGTTGCATCATGACATCGGTGACGCCAAGGCGAGCCAAGAACGACGACTCCCGACTGACGACCACATCGACCGCGACCCCAATGAGGACTTCGGGAGCGATGTCGAAAAGCTTGTTCATTACGGAATAGAACGTGGCCTTGCGCACCGTGGTTCTGTGCGCGGCAGCGTGCTGCAGGAGCCTGCGAAGAGCGGAGCCTCGGTTGGCCATGGGTGTGAAGGGTGAGCTGGCGACCGAAGCTGAGGACGTGGACATAAGAAAGAAGCTCCCGAGGAAGAGGGAAAAGAGAGGGAGAGGGGTTCGGACGCCCGAGTGCAGGCGCGCCTTGCGCCTGCACTCAGAGGCCTTTGCATTTGGGTTTCTTCAACTTTTCGTCAGAATTTGGCAATTGAGGTCTTAACATCTGAATACACTTCGTCACACCGCATTGTTGCGTGGCTGGAAACTTGGCGCGACTCTTGGCGTTCGTTCCGTGTGAACACGCTGCCCTCGACATTCGTCGTTTCCCTGCTTGTGTCGCAACGATCTTTAGGAGAAACAATGACTCGTGCTCTTGCAGGGTTGCTTTCCGTGGTCGCGGGTGTTCCCTTGGCAAATTCTGCCTTTGCCCAAACATCCGAGAGGGATTCAACGCGTCTTGTTCTTTCGACGTCGAAGCCCTCGGCGCCGGTGATATCGGCTGAGGCGACTGCTTTTTTGAAGTTCGAGAGTGAACAGGACCTCGTCCTTTTTGTTTCTCAGAACCCGACGGTGGTGCGCCTTCATCCGGCGCTCTTGTGGGCGTTCGGAGACAGTGCCGTTCTGGCCCGAGCGTCTGCGCGGGAAGGCAAGGGCATCGTAGCAGGGTCGTTCTCGCAGAACCGTTCGCTTCAACTTCCGAAGGAACCGCTTTCTTTGCAAGAAGACTTCGCCATCGACACTCGTCTTTGGGGCGTGGTGCGGATGGGTGCGCCCGAAGTGTGGGATGTCACCCGTGGAGAGGGTGTGCTCGTTGCCGTCGTCGACACCGGTGTCGACCTCCAGCACCCCGCGCTCGTTCCCAATCTTGCCGTGAACGCGGCCGAGAAAGAGGGCAAAAAGGGTGTCGATGACGACGGCAATGGGTACGTCGACGATGTCGATGGCTGGGACTTCTATGACAGCCGAGCATCGCCCGATGACGACCAGGGGCACGGCAGCCATGTGGCGGGAACGATTGCTGGCAACCTGGTGAAAGACGAGTTTTTCGGTGTGGCCCCTGCGGCGCGCATTCTTGCGGTGAAGACGCACAATGGGCGTGGTGCAAGCCGTGAAGATGCCGTGGTGAAAGGGATTCTTTACGCAGCCGATCGTGGCGCGAAGGTCATCAATTGCAGCTGGGGAGGTGCTCCGGAAGCACCCGACTATAGCCAAGTTCTTTTTGATGCCATCTCTTACGCGGGCTCCAAGGGAGCGCTTCTTGTTGCCGCAGCCGGGAATGACGGGTCGAACAACGACCGCAATCCGAGCTATCCCTCCAACTACGAACTCGGGAATGTTATGGCCGTATCATCCACCACCTCCCGCGATGGACTTTCTTCTTTCAGCAACTACGGTGCGAGCACCGTGCACGTGGCCGCTCCCGGCTCTAGTGTTTTCAGCGCGCGTGCCGGCGGCGGCTATACGACGCAAAGCGGCACGAGTATGGCGGCACCGCATGCCGCGGGTGCCGCGGCGCTGGTGTACGCGAAGATGGGAGCCAGCGCGACTCCTGAAAGCGTGCGGGAGGTTTTGATGCAAAATACGGAGGCGCTTTCTTCGTTGAGCGGCCGTGTGAAGTCGGGCTTCGTTGCTCTTGATTTCTTGAAAGCTGAAATGAAGTGACAAGAGGCTCGCTTCATAAAAGGCGCGATCTCTTCGTCACCGTCGTTTTTCGGCTGGCTCATTTACGTCAATGTAAACCTCACCCGCCGAAAAACTTCCGGTTCCTCGACCTCGCGCCCTTTATGAACCTCGCGAAACGCAATTTTTTTATAGAGAACAGAGTCGGCGCAGCGTAGCGGACCCGGTTCTGTACCCGCCCTTTCGACTCCTTGTCAGTTCAGTGCCACCAAGCGCATCGCCGTCAACGCCAGCATGCCGAAAATGAGGTGGCTCATCACTTTCGTAGCACCCCGCACCCTCACGTATCGCCCCACGTAGTCGTCGTTAAGGTTCGAATGGATCCGTTCGGCTTCGGTTCGACCCTAGAACCGCAAACGCTTTGGAGGATCGAATTCCTGTTTGGCTCCGCGTCTCGCATTCGAATCGATAACCGCGACTTTACCGGCCAGCTCGGTTTCCTCACGAATAATGGCACTGTCATACGCTGCATCCATCAATGTAGACAGGCTCGATATCCTCGCGCCCGTCATGCGCTCCAGTGGCAGCGCGACGGCGCTGTCCTGCACCGATGCTGACGTCAGCACGCATGCGATCGGTATGGAGTGGTACCGGTTGAGTGGACACAGAATCCGGGGTAGCGAAGCCCCAGAGAGGTTTTTCAGTCATGTCCACAAGAAAGCGTTATTCGGATGAGTTTAAGGTTGAGGCGGTGAAG
>JADCJN010000046.1 GCA_020247005.1 Silvanigrellales bacterium | reverse complement strand
CGTGCACGCACATCCACACTGCCAGTGCGAGAGCGCGCACCGGCGTCGTTCTCTGCCGAAGGTTCTAGACCATGGGTAGGTGCGGGAGTCGCCTGGGGGGCTTTCGTGCCCGATCGGAAGCTGTCAAAACCCTTGAAAAGGTTACAAGCCGACAAAACGACAGCGGGCAAACACGCAAAAACCCCCGAGACCACGAGGAAGAATGTTCCTTTGACTCCCGACATTGTGTTCCCTTTCAAAGGAGGGAACAGGGCGGCTCTTCACTCGCCCCTGGAGCCGGCCTTCAGCCAGATCTCGAACCCCTGTTTCTTCCCTTTTCCAAGCTTCGACTTTCGCCCGAACACACTCGCCGAACAAGCGCGTTCCTTTGACAGCGCTCCACTTCGCGCGCCTTGGTGTGCACGCTCCCTTTCTGCGAGAAGCGCCCGTTCCTTTTCGCGAAGGCCATGGGCATAGGCCAATGCGAGGGCATCGGAAGCATCTGAGGGAATGTTGTCGAACCGGATGCCGAGAAGATTCTCGAGCATACGAGCGACGGCGTCTTTGCCCGCTCGGCCATTGATCACTGCCTTTTTAGCCGCGGAAGCCGTCATTTCATGAACCGACATCCCTCGCAGAGCACCCTGCGACAAAATGACACCCCGCGCCAAGCCGAGGCTCATGGCAGAGCGCACATTTACGGCAACAAACGCCATTTCCAGGCAGAGGATGCTCGGAGAAAAGGTGTCCACCGCACGCGAAAACTCGAGCGACAATTGCGCAAGGCGCTCGTGCATTTCTTGCCGTGGATCGAGACGCCAAACTCCCGCAGCGACGGCATGCAGGCGTCCATCGAGAAGGTCGACAACGCCGTAGCCAGCCACACGCGTCCCTGGGTCGATTCCAATAATGCGCATGTCGCAAAGTCTCCCGGTAGGTTCCGAAAAAAGACTCCTAGCGAGCGTCTTCCGAGGACCTCTTGGTTTCCGGAAAGGCCAGAACGAAGGCGGCCAGAGCGTTTGCGCCTTCGTCTCCAAGCTCACGTTCGAAGCCCGGCATCCTTTTGTTTGCAGAGCCTTGTTTCACGAGCGCGGCAATGGCTTCTACCGACCGCTCGACCGCAAAGGGACCTTGCACAAGGTTCGGCACGGCTCCTTCCATCATACGTGCCATCATCGTGTTGCCAAGGCCGTCGGAGCCATGGCACTGCGTGCAGTAACGTTCGTACAGGGCGGCAGGTTCACGCTCGGCGGCACGCACCGCCGCAGGGCCAGGCGCCCCAGCACCTGATGCCGCAGGGCCAGGCGCCCCAGCTCCCGCTGCCGTTTCGTTAGAGCTGCTCCCTTCCAAGGCTGCGCTCTGACTTCCGGGTCCCTGCAGAGGAGCACTCCGCGCCATATCACGGGGGGCATCGGGAATGTAAAACCACGCCAAAACCGAAAGCACGGCAACGACACCGCAGCCATACGCGAAGATTTTGGCCCGTGTGAGAACGAAAGGGTCTTTCGGGTCATCCATCATGAAGGGGCAAGCTCCAAGTTCAGCCATCGCTCAAAAACGACGGGCCATTGCAAAAAAACCAGGCCGTTCAGGTGGACGACTGCACCCGTTTTCGTTCAACGGCAATAAGAAGTCCGACGCAAGCGAGCACCGTGAGCATATGAGTACCACCGTAACTCACAAGCGACAACGGCACGCCCACCACCGGAAACACGCCAAGCACCATGGCCACGTTGATAAGGAAATGAAACATGAAGAAACCCGCAACGCCCAGCGCCACCAATGCGGAAAAAGTGTCTCGCGCGCGTTCGGCTATTTGAAAAATCTGCAGAACGAGCGCGGCGTAGAGCACGAAAATCACCAGGGCTCCAACAAACCCATGCTCCTCGGCCCACACCGAGAAAATGAAGTCGGTGTGACGCTCTGGCAGGAAGTTCAGCTGGCTCTGGGTTCCCTGCATGAAGCCGCGGCCCCACACACCACCGCTGCCCACCGCTATCATGCTCTGAATCGAGTGGTACCCCGCCCCCTTGGGGTCGCGCATGGGGTTAATGAAGTTGAGCACGCGGAGCTTCTGGTAGTCGTAAAGAACGAAACTCCACGCGAGAACGGCCGTGGTGAGGCCCGTGACAGCAACAATAGCAATGCTTTTCCACTCGACACGAACGAAGGCGATTTGAAGTGCAGCAATGAACAGCACCAAACTCGCCGTACCGAGGTCGGGCTGAATCAGAATGAGAATAAAGGGAATCCCCACCACCAGAATTTGGCGCCACAAGGTAAAAAGCGTGAATTCTTGAACGCCTTTTGTGAAGCCAAAACTCCGGGCAGTAATAAGAATGATGACGAATTTGGCCAGCTCGGAAGGCTGGATGCGCACCGGACCAACAGCTAGCCAGCGCTGGGCTCCTTTCGACACGTCACCGCGAAGGTCAACAGCCAGGAGCATGAGGCACACAACAATGTAGCCAAAGAAAGTCAGGCGCTCGATAGAACGCAAATCGAGAAACAATCCCCAGAAAATGAGCCCCAAGGTGCCCAGCAACACCCAGTTTACCTGGTCGTTGAAGCGGCCCGGCGACACGTCGGCCCCCGAGGCACTGTAGAGACTAAAGAGACCCAAGCCCACGAGCGCATAGACAGTGACGAGCAGTCCCCAGGGGATGCCGCGGAGTTTCTCTTTCAGGAATTGAGCGAAAATCATGGTGTCCTCGTTACCCCAGTCTGGTCGCCTTGCCCAGTCGAAGGCTCTGTCGTCGCAGGCTCTGTCGTCGCAGGTGCAAGCTCAGAGCGGGGTCTGGCGCTGCTTGGCAAGCTCAGGGGTGGCCTCGTGTCTGGACTTTCCGGAGCAAGCTCCGATCGCTCAGGAACCACGGCCGGCAGAATGTCGACCATAGGCGGCACAGGCTCTTCATCTAGTTTTTGCGCAAGGTCGGCCGCGGCGGTTCTCTTTGGAAACTTTTCCGGATGCCGCTTCCGCCAATAAGCTTCCAACACCTTCTGAACAATGGGCGCCGCGTTAGAGCCGCCCCCTCCCCCGTCGTTTTCAGAAAGAGCCACAACGGCAATTTCGGGATTCTCGGCCGGGCTGTAGGCCGCGAACCAGGCGTGGTCGCGAAGCTGGAACGCGACGTCTTCCTGCTCCGAAGGCTTGCGCAGGGCCGAGGTTTGCGCCGTTCCGGTTTTTCCGGCCACGGTGAAGCCCTCGACCTTCGACTTCTTCCCAGTCCCCGTGGGCGAATTCACCACATCGAAGAGGCCCGCTTTCACAAGAGCGAGATTCTCGGGCCGCATCTGCACGCGATGTCGTTCCAAAGGCTTTTCTTCGGCCACGACTTGCCCTGCCTCGTCAACCACTTTTTTCAGGAGGTAAGGCCTGAAGACCTTCCCGCCGTTGCCCATGGCTGCGAAGAGATTCGCAATTTGGATGGGCGTCATGAGGTTGTACCCTTGACCAATTGAGACGTTGATGGTGTCGCCGCTCTGCCAAGGTTGCGCACGGGCGCGCAGCTTCCAGTCTGTGGAAGGCACGATTCCCGGCACTTCCATGTTGAGGTCGAGGCCCGTTTTTTCACCCAGGCCAAACGCCCGAGCCCACTTCGCAATGCGATCGACACCCAGAAGGTTGCCCACTTGATAAAAGTAAACGTCACAAGACAGCTCAATGGCTCGCCTCAGGTTTACCCAGCCGTGGCCTTCTTTTTTCCAGCAACGCCAGCGCCCATTGCCAAGCGTGAACACACCGTTGCAAGGCCAGGCCCTGCTCTCATTCACCACGCCTTCTTCCAATGCGGCAATGGCGGTGACGATTTTGAAAGTCGAGCCCGGCGGGTAAGCGCCGCCTGTGACTTTGTCGAGAAGGGGTTTGAAGGGATTGTTTTGAAGAAGCTGCCAGTCTTCGCTTGTGAGGCCGTCTTGGTACATGGAAAGCGAGAAATTCGGATTGCTGACGTAGCCGAGCACAGCACCATTGCGCGGGTCCAGGGCCACAAGCGCCCCGTTTTTATTTCGAAACGCTTCCACCGCGGCTCTTTGAACTTCATCGTCGAGTGTGAGGTAAACATCGTAGCCCCGGCGCCCAAGTTTCTTTTGGTTCAATCCGAAGTCGAGCGCACTGCTCGACTGCAGACGACCATAGGCGTCGACCTGCAGGTAATCTTTCCCTTCGACGCCTCTTAAATACTGTTCGTACTTCTTCTCGACGCCGAGCTTTCCAATAATGGAACCGAGCCGGTACTGATAGTCGCGTGAGGCCGAGTTGAGGCTGTCGAGTTCCTTCGGCGTCACTTCGCCCAAGTACCCAAACAAGTGCGCGCTTTCGTTCTGCACGTAATCGCGGCGCGGAGCGGTGTCGACATCCACACCGGGCAAGAAGAATTTATTGCTCTCCACCAGGGCAACTTCATGCAACGAAAGGTTGCGCTTAATACGCACGGGCACGAAATGAGGGATGCCTTGGGCCTCGTTGAGGCGCCGCTCAATTTGCTCCGCGGGAATGGAAAACAGATCGGAAACGATGCGAATGGTCTCTTGCCGGTTCTGCAGGTATTGGGGAATAATGACAAGATCGAAAAAAGGCCGATTGGCGAGCAGAAGATTCCCATCCGCATCGTAAATGAGGCCACGAGGCGCGGGCTTTGTGACCTCTCGCACGCGGTTGCGCTCCGACGCAATGGCGAAGTCTTTCCCCTTCAGGATTTGAAGGTACCAAAGCCGCCCGGCCAGCAGGACTAAGAGAATAAGGAAGCCACCCAGGGCAAAATAGAGGCGCTTGTTGTCGACGAGCGACTCGTTACGGAGAAGTTTTCCGTCCATCTGTTACAGATTCTCCACGAGTTCGGCACGCCTATCACGAGTTGCAGCGAACTCAAAACTGGAGTCGAGGCGCGCCAGAAGTGAGAATGCAGGCACCGACAGCAACGTGGTAACCACGAACTGCGGCAAACTTGCAGAAGCGAAGGCCCACACGTCGGGATTTTGCCCGAGCTTGAAAAGCACGACGTAAAGAAGCACGAACTTCAGAAGAAAAATGCCCGCAAACGTCAGAAATTGCGACGACAGGTTGTGCAACACAACGTACCGCGAGACGACGTTTGCCGAAACGAGCGCAACAATGAAGTACATGGGGAAAAAACCCGACGGCGCCAGCGAAAGCGACTGCATCAGGAGGCCCGCCACCAGGACCCGCAAGAACGCCCCCAAGAGGAAATGCTCCACACTCACATAAACCACTAAAATGGACGTGAGGTCGACATGAAACCAGGGATTCGGGCTTCGCGCGAAGACGTAGGCCTGCAGGTAGACGACGCCAAACGTCAGCGCGAGGGTAACGAGAAAATGAATTTGACGGGGTCCGGCGAATCCCCACAAACCCGCGAGAAGTGGAAACGAGGACGCACGCGAAAACCAACGACGGGCCATGGGCCGCTTACCCTCCGGAGCGCTTGTCGGCGCCGCCTTCCATCATCCGCTTCATCCATTCCAGTCCGCCCACCTTGCGGATGACTTCCACCTCTCGCGAGGGTTTCAGCAAGATGAGAGCCTCCGAAACTTCGGCGAAATTCACCGACGGTTCCACCTCGATGGTTTGAGACGCCCCTCCTTCTTCAACCTTGATGCGTGACACCCGCCCCACGGCGATGCCGCGCGGAAAAGCCCCTGTGAGGCCACTTGTGACAATTTCGTCGCCGACCAATAGACGCGTGCCCCGGTCGAAATATTTGAACTGCATCACATTCCCCGTGCCCCCGACGAGAATGCCGCGTCGGCGGTTGCGCGCGACAATGACATCGAGATTCGCGTTCGGGTCGGTGACAAGAAGAACGTCAGAGGCGTCGGACACGGTGCGCATGACCATGCCAACGGCCCCTGCGGCTGCGACAACGGCCATGCCGGGCGCCACACCGTCATTTTCCCCGCGCCCCAAACGAATACTGCGATACAAAAAACTAGGGTCGGCGCTTTGCACCTGTGCCATCAGGAATCGCAACGCACCTTGTCTGCTGAAGTCGAGAAGGGTCCGCAGGCGTTGATTCTCGTTTTCCAGCTGTCCCGCCACCTGGAGCTGCACGGCGAGCTTCGCGTTCTCCTCGGAAAGCCGTTTGGCCTCTTCCTTGGCTCCGCGGAGGTCAACGTAAGCCGCCAAAGCGTCTTTGACGTGCCCCGTGCCGAAACGAAACACAAACTCCACCGGCGCGCTGAACGCGTACACAACCTTTTCAACGGCAGAAAGATTCTTGCGCGACTGCATGTCGGACGAATAAAAGACAAAGGGAAACAACACGGCGGTCGCGACGAGGAGCGCGAAACCATAGCGACGAAGCAAGGTCATAGGCCCGGAGGCTCCTCCCCAAAAATCAAGGGTCGCAAGGGTCGCAAGCGTCTTTCCGCTCAGTCTAGCCGTGCGAGCTTGAAAAAGGAAGTCGCGGTGGCTTAAGACTATTCAGGCCCTTCAGACAAACCGACACGCGCACTTTTCTTGCGGTCGGTCTTTTCCCATCGCCGTCTGTCCACCCTCTCCCCTTGGAGCCGCCCCTATGAGGCTTTCATCGCGCCTGTTCAGTTCCGTGACCACGAAGTCGCTCTTCGTCGGCAGCATCGTCGTCATGGCCGTGGGCGCGTTCGCCTTCACGGGGGTGGGCCAACTCTCACCTCTCGACCCCAACACAGCCGCTTCCGTAGGCAATCAGCAGGTCACCATGCGGCAGCTGCAAGAGGCGCTTCAGCAAATGGACCGTGGCGAGCAAGACCCCGCCCGCCGTGCTGCCAACGTCCAGAATGCCTTGAACCAACTCGTGCAGCAGAAAATATTGGTGGAGGAGGCGGAACGGCTCGGTTGGAAAACAACGGACGTCGAAGTGGCCGACTGGATAAGGCGCATCCCGTCCTTCCAGAACAAGGACACAAAGAAGTTCGATAGGGAAATCTATCGGAAGTTCATGAAGTCGGGGCAGTTCACGGAACTCGAGCTCTACAAACAGGGACGCGAAGCCATTGGCCAGGGAAAATATGCCGCGCTCATTGGCCTCCCCGACGTGACCCCTGCGAAACTCGCTGAAGAGCGCGCCAAGCGCGATCGCGAAGAGTTCATGGTGGAGTACGCCGAAGTCGCCCCGAAAGACGATGAGGTCAAGAAAACAGCGCAGGCCGAAGCGCAAACCTTTGCCGCGGACGCCAAGAACGAGGCCGAGCTTAAAAAAGCATATGACGCGTCAAAAGCCGACTTTTCGCGTAAGGCGCAAGTTCGTGTGCAGTCGATTCTGGTCGCTTTCAAAGGGGCCACGCGCGCCCAGGGTGCCGCTTTGAACCGAACCGAGGACGATGCCCGTAAGCTTGCAGAGCAGGCGGCGACGCGTGTGAAGAGCGGCGAGGACTTCGGGAAAGTCGCCTCAGAAGTGAACGATGACGCCAACGCCAAAGCAGCCAAAGGCGACTTGGGCTGGATAGACGAGTCAAACATCGACCCCGACACCGCGAAGGCTGCAGCGGCTTTGACTCCCGCCGCCCCCGTTTCGAGCATCTTGAAAACACCCTTCGGATTTCGCATTGTGCGTCTCACGGACTCGCGGCCCGCAGTCGAGAAATCGTTCGCAGAAGTGAAAGTCGAGCTCGCACTTCGAAACATCGCTCCCGCCACGAAGGCAAAGCTCTCTTCCGCCATGGAAAAAGATGTCCAAGACGCCCTTGTGAAGGGCGAGAAAGCTCCCCTCGAAGCCGTCTTGGCCAAATATGGCCTCGCGTGGAAAAGGGTGGAAAAGCCTGTCACCGTGAATTCACGCTTTTTGGAAGAACTCGGACTCGCAGACCCACTTTTGCAAGACCTCTTCACGCTGAAAGCCCCTGGCGATGCGGTCAAACGTGTTCTCGACTTCAGCGGCCGGCGCATCATTGTTCGGCTGGTCTCTCGCGGCCAAGGCAAGGCACCCGACGAAAAGCAAGCCGCCCTCACCGAACGCGGCGAAACGTTCCGTTCGTCGCAGTTGTTCGCTTCGAACGCTCAGAAAACTCTTCTGGACATGTACACGCGAGACAAGGAAATCAAACGGAACGACCAACTCCTGCGGGTCGAATGAAGGCGGCCGACTTGCCTCATGAGGCTTGTGCGCCACACGATGCCGACGTCCTTGGCGTCGACGTTGTTGTCATTCAAAAACAGACTGCTTTGGAACGCTATACGCGTCGCACACTCAACGTCGACTTCCTGGAATACGTGGAACAGGGTGGCGGCTCACTCGCGCACCTTCGCGATGCTCACGAAGATCATGTTGCGGCGCGCCATGTGGTGCAAAAAACCCTCGCAAAGCGGGGCCTCAGCTTCCTGCTTTGGAATCTCGATGAACTTTCGGAAAAGGCCATGTCACCCTACAAGCCCGCTGGGCTCAGAGGTGTTGAGCCTTCGGCTGGTTTGGTTCCCCGGCGCAAGCTTGTTGTCTCGCTCGGCGGAGACGGCACGTTGCTGCATGCCAGCCATTTTGTGGGGGGCGACGTCACTCTTCTGGGGGTGAATTCGTGCCCCCCCCACTCCGTGGGGGCCTTGTGTGCGGCAACGGCCGACACGTTCCCTGAGGTCCTTGATGCCGTGCTTTCGGGAACCGCCCCCCTTGTCAACACACGGCGCCTGCTCGTCACCACGTCGGAACGCCACGCTCTCCCCTTGGCACTCAACGACCTCCTCTTGTGCAACCAGCACCCCGCAGCCACAAGCCGGTACCAAATTTCGGTAACAGTAAACCTCGACGAAGAAGCGACCTCGACGCCGGGCACGAGCGTGCCGCTGCGCACAGAAACTCAGCTCTCAAGTGGCCTTTGGGTGGCGGCTCCCGCAGGCAGCAGTGCTGTGATCCAAGGGTACGGCCTCCCCCCGTTGCCCCTCCAGTCCTCGTCTTTCAGCCTTGCCGTTCGCGAACCTTACGTCGGACTTGAAGAGCTGCGCATCGCACGCCGGCAGGGGCAGGCCGGGTATGCCCTCGATCGCTTGACGCTCGATGGCGACACAGAATCTCTCACGCTGCTCTGCCGCATGAGAACAGGGCTCGTGTGTGTCGATGGCCCCGACAACGGGGTGCGCCTCGGGTTTGGAGCCCGTGTGAACATTTCTCTGCCTGCGGCCGGTGCTGTGCGCCTTGTGCCGCGCAGGGCCCTCCCTTCATTCGACAACCGCAATAAACCTGTGCCATAACTTCCGCCTTGTGAAGCCCACGCTCCCCTGAGTTCCACTGGAGTCTCCCCCCATGAAGCATCACAGCTACGGCAACGAATTCTTCATCACGACGAAGGTCGACGAGCTTGTGACCTGGGCACGAAGCAACAGCCTGTGGCCCTACCCTTTCGGTACGGCCTGCTGCGGCATCGAACTCATGTCCGTCATGGGCCCCAAATACGACCTCTCGCGTTTCGGCGCAGAAGTCGTGCGTTTCTCGCCGCGCCAAGCCGACCTCCTGCTTGTTGCGGGCACGATTACGGAAAAAATGGCCCCTGTCCTCAAACGCATCTACGACCAAATGAGCGAGCCCAAGTGGGTGATGTCCATGGGTGCGTGTGCGTCGTCGGGCGGCTTCTACCGAGCCTACCATGTGGTGCAGGGCATCGATCGCATCGTTCCCGTCGACGTGTACGTGCCAGGATGCCCTCCCACCCCTGAGGCCGTCATCGACGGGCTCATGCAGCTGCAAGAAAAAATCAAGTCCGAGAACGCCGAGAAGGCGCGCGCAAAAAAAGAGGCGTAAATGCGGGGACCCCTCTTCCTTCGTTCGAGAGGGCTGGGGCTGAAGCACACCCTCGCCCGAGGCCTCTACAAATCCTCAAAGAGTCACATCGAAAGTTGGTGCCGGCGGCAAGCCTCTAATTTCGAACCTTCGTAACGGGGAAAAGCTGAATATTGAGCTGGTAGACCTCCGAACAATCGCCAGCCCTCAGAAAGTCCGAGAGGGTCTTGATGAAGCTGTCGATGAGCACCTTGGCGAGGGGAATCTTTTCCGTGTCGATCGCCAGCGTCAGCGACTGAACATCCCTGACAGAGACGTCGACAGAATCGATGCCATCGATGACGTGTTTAAGAATCGCCTTATGTAAGACGCGTCCCGCTGCGCTCGGCACGTCGTTCGAAGTCCGTGTGGGCCCCGTGGCGAGGACGTACCTCCCATCGGAAATCTCGATGAACCCCAAGAAAGCGAGTCGCTCGAGGATCTGCTGGACCTTTGGAACAGGAAGTTTAAAGCGGGAGGCAATCCACGACACGTCGGGACGGAAGTCCTGCGTCTCGAAAAGGGCAAGCACAGGGATATGCAGCAAATCAGTCATCATGGCCAAAGTGGCTTCGCTGATTTCCAGCTCCTCGTTCCTGCTCAAGACCGTGCGCGACGCACGCACTTCCGCGCCCTGAAGCTTCGCCAAAAAATCCTCCGCCGCAGTCGGCTCGGGGAAAAGGCGCGCGGCGATCCGTTTTGCTACCGGACTCGTCAAAGGACGCTTGCGAGCGAAAATGTCAGAGAGAGCACCTGGAGAGATCTCTAAAAATGTCGCGAATGCTCGCATCGAATAGTGTGGGTTTTTCGCTTTGCGACAAAGGTACGCCTCTCGCACTTCACCGACCGCATCATTCATCTTGACTCTCCACTTGCCACTCCCGGCGTACAGGTAACTTCCGTTACCGTAAGGGTCAATGACTTTGTGATCCAGTCCGAGGCATCTTCTTGCTGATATTTTTCATGAACAAATTCTGGACCATAAGATTCCCGTTCCACGGCACAGCCGGAATGAAAAGGCCGCAGGATCAGTCTGTTCGAGCGTTAGGGTTCCCAGCGACGATCCTGCGTGCTACACCGGTCTCACCGCGACAGATTCGAGCTCGAAGCGCGAAATATCTTCTCATTTCTCATCATCTATAGAAATCAACACCTACATAATAAGCATAATTCAGAACCGAATTTCGCGAGCGCTTTCCGTTTCAAAAATATTAAATAAACATGGCGATGAAGAATGACCTTCATATGTCGCTTGCGCAACTCGCTTCTCTATCGCCTCTTTTCGAATGTCAGAGGAAATTTCCCGGGGCTTAAATCCAGTCGGCGCGGCGACTTCGAGGGTATTGACCACAAGTTTCGGCACGCGAGCAAGGCCACGACACTTAAATGAAGAATAGAGATTTCATATGAATATTATTCCAAGTTTTAAATGCTCTTCAGAATTAAGGATGACTGCACTTGTTTTCTCTTTGACCATTCCCTCTTCAATCATTTCCTCGTGCGGGCAGAGGCCTGATGGGAGGCAGAGCGACGAGTCGAGACCCCAGATCATCGGCGGCCGTGTCGTCTCAGCGCCAACCCATTTCGTCAGCTTATTTGATTCTTCCTTGTCGAATTCTCCATCGTGCGGAGCGACGCATATCGGCAACGGCGTCATCCTCACGGCGGCTCACTGCGTCAGTGAAGCAATCGCCCGAAAGTACGTTACGTTCGGTGTTTCAGAGTACGAGGATTTCAGGGCGGCGCCGAAAATCGAGGTCCAGGCTATCCGCATGCATCCGGAATACAAGGGTGTTGAAGACAACAACGATATTGCATTACTCTTCGTTGATACTCTTGATTTCAATCGCCTCGGATTTATGCCAGATGCGGCGCGGATATCGCTTCCGGAGTGGGATCCTATCCCGGGTGAGGAAGTTGAAACGCTGGGCTTCGGCAACAGAACAAATTTCGGTTTCCTTCGTCCTCGCGAACTTCTCGAAGTGGGGGTCACCACGGTTTCCCTTGGCGCGTGCAATCGAGCTTACCCTAAGGTCGGAGAGGCAAACCTTTGTGCCGGATCTTTCATCGGGGGGAAAGACAGCTGCCAGGGCGATTCTGGTGGACCTCTTTTCAAAATCATTCCCAGCGGTGAAAGAGTCCTTGCCGGAATCGTGAGTTACGGCGATTCTTGCGGCCAAGCCGCCTCTCCTGGAGTGTATTCCCGTGTTTCATCCTTTCGAAATTGGATCGAACAAAGCATAGCCATTCATAAGGCAAGCCTGTTCTCGGCGAAGTCTACGGACGCCGACCTTCAAGACGCATTCAAAGCATACTGTTACGATCAACTTTCGGAAGAAATGAACTTTACCGACACGACGAGCACTCTTTATTCAACTGTGCGATATGCAATCGGCGGCGCATTCAAGGCTCAAGTGCCTCGAATTTATGCGACCAATCCGCAAGCTTGGAAAGAAGGATCCTGCCGGTCCATACGCGGGCTTCGGGTCATTGCACGGCGTGAACTTGCTCAGGGATCTCTGGCGACGTCTATTGAAGTTTCAGGCGCCGGCGTTCGCCAAGTGGCGCCAGCTCTCGCTCGACGAGATATCGTGGGTCGATGCGTGCTTCCCACGGAGGTTGAGTCCATGGAAGGCAAAGCTATTGAAGAAAGAGCTGTAGACCTCGAACTGTTAGAATCTTCGGGAGAGGCTTGGATCCGAATCGATGGCAAGTGGTGGGAAGGAAGCCTCTCGAAGGCCGGCCAATCATTGCCGCCACCAGAGGGTCACAGTCTTTCAGCGTCATCCAGACTCAAGACACCTTCGCCCGCAAGATGTCGCATGGGTGGGGAGAAGGGCATTGACTTGTCCTTTGCACAGAGCCACGAAGAAGCAAACCTTCCCATTGGACGAGCAAGAATGAAGGTGACGTTTTTGTTGGGCGAACGAGAGCCCCTGCATCTTGAAATGTCAGAATACAAGGACCTCGACGCCAGCAAGCCGGCCTTCACCCTGACACACACGTTCCTCACGGCAGAAAAGTCGATCCTAGAATTTACGTCCCAAAGAGAAGTGACGACGTTCGGAATCCGCTTGGACTGCGATCGAAAGTTTCATGTGCATTCGCCAGACGGACGTCTTTTCACGCCCACCACCAAATTCGATGGCAAGCGTTTCGTCCACCAATTCTTCGAGGCTGAATTGCCAATGTCGAGTATCCCGGCCTTCGGCCTCAGCAGCTGGGTCATCAAATGGGATGACAAACATCAAAATGCCAATAAATCTGCCTCTATGAACTGCATTTTGAACGACCGACTCGACCTGGAAGTTCCGCTCTGACAAGCAGGCAAAGCCCCGCTTAACGCCCTCGCAAGTTCACCGGTCAGGGCGTCGTTCGACGCCAAAAATCTCTTGTGAAAATCTCCGCACCTTTTTTTATCGTTATCGTTTTCTGTTCCCCAACTATTTACGAGGAATCTATGAATCTCATGAGCAAGAATCTTCTTGATACTCTTTCAACCTCGCTCCTTACGGCTGTCGCGACCATTTCTGCGTTGGGCACTCTGCTTCCTGCACAGGCTCAAGCCCAGTCTGATGGGTCCGTAAATCTCTTCAGCCTGGCGTGGGATGCATCGGTTTTCGTTTGGTCGGCTACGGGGTGGGTGCTCATGAGTGTCGGCGACGCTATCAACCGCGGGTTTTCGACTGGTTACGTTCCTGGTTCGGCCACGGGTACAGGGTTCGACTGGCAGGCTCCGGCGACGATGGGGTGCGTCAATTACTTTAAGGACCACAACTGGAACTTTCAGAGTATCGATTTTACGATGTCTTTTCCAACTATGGCAGAGTGCTCGCAGGCTGCTATCATCTTCTCAACAAACCCCGCGCTGACGCGCAGGACATATGGAGTCGACATCTCGAAGCCGTTTTTCTCTTGCCGGTGTTTTTAAAAGAAGGGCTGCTTCAAGAATTCGACGAGAGCAGCCAGGTTTCTTTATTGGAATCGGGGACGGATATGGGCCCTGCGCGTATGTTGCCGCTGCAAAGAAGGAACACACGGCGGGGTTGTTTTGATGAATACCACGGTCGCCTCGTATTGGGGAAAGGTACAGAGCGCACTTTTCCCAGGGTTCGCCGAAGAGCTGGGCTCGACGACGGAGAAGCATCTCAAAGTCATAGTGGTGCTGGACATCGTCAAACTCGAAGACCACCTCGATATCGATCCCTACGCGCTGGGGCCAGGGCGACCCAGGCTCGATGCAACGGCTATGGCGCGGGCTTTCGTCGCGAAAGCCGTTCTCAACACCCCCACGTCGCGTGCACTTATTGATCGTCTGAATGCCGACGCGGTTCTCAGAAGGATCTGCGGATTCGAACGCAAAGCGCACGTTCCTTGCGAGGCGTCATTCTCGAACTGGTTCGCGCGGTTCGCACGCATCTCTTTTCCTGAGAAAGGCATGAAGCCCTGGTGCGAGAAGCGCACCATTAGAAAAGGGGGACTCACTTCCTTTGGTCACTGCGCGAGGCTTGCATCGGCTTCCTTGGGAAACGAAACACTCGGCGTCTCTGGCTTCGTTCCCGCGCGACCGTAGTTCCAATGCACCGTGGCTTGAATGCGGGTGTCTCGCGACACAACCTGGCCTTGGGGCTCGCTCGCAGACTCCTGCCAAAAGCCAAGGGCAGCCTCCCATACGGGCGAGAAAGGAAACACGAGGCCGCCGCGAAACGCCAGCGCCGTGTCACTTTCTACAGTCTCACGGCGCTCGGAACGCGTTCCTGCCTCAGCCGACGTTGCCAAAGAAGCGACACCAGGAGGGCTGTTGTCAGCCTCCCATTTTTTTCGGCTCGAAACGTGGAGGCCGACTCCGGCCTCCACTGCAAACCAACGCGAAATGGGGTAACTGCCTTCCACGCCGCCTCCATATACGGTTTGCGACCGAGGAGAGAAAAGAACGGGAATGTCTTCACCCCAAGTCACCACGGAAGCGTCGGCAAGAGCCACCACCGATTCCAGCGGTGTTTCTCCTCGGTGCAGAGGAAATCGCCCTTCCAGAACGTTCTTGATGGAAGCAGAAAAGTCTTCCACCGTAGAGCGCGTGAAGGAATACCGCAACCATTCCTTCCAACTGAGCCCCAACACGGCGCGCGTTGTCTTGAAGTCGACCGTCGCCGCGTCGACAAGCGGATGCTCCTGTGAGCCGCGCGCAAGGGGCTCGGAACCATAGGATGCCCTGACGCCAATTCCCAAAGGCGTTTCGTAAAGGCCACGAGCTTCGAAAAAGACGCTGCTTTTTCCTGCCGCGGAAAAAAGCCCTATCTCGCCACCAGCCGTGACCCCGGAAGAAAGTCTAAAATCGCGCCCGGCATGAAAGGCCGTCGACGTTGTTTTGAGGCGCGCCCGCTCTTTGGCCAATGCAGGTGCACCCAATGCGCTGGAAGCGAGGCCAAGTGAAACAAAACGGGATTCCCACCGAAGGGAGGCCGACGTTTGGCGGCGGTCGTCGAGGTCTCGGCGCCAGTGGGCCTGCAAAGTGAAACGATCGTCGCGGGAGGCCGCCAAGGGAATGCCCGCACGGCGCGCGAGCAAAAGCCCACGGCTTGCCTGTTTCGCAATGCGGTCGTCTTTTGAACCAGCGAGCCGATGAAACTCTGTTGTTGCCGTTTCGAATCGACGCGCAAGCAGCAAAACAAAGGCGCGTTCCGTTTCTGTTTGCTCGGTGCCTCCCAAGCCCTGGGAGCCCGCACGCACAGCAGCATCGTAAACACGAAGGGCGTCGGCATGCTCTCCCAAACGCGCGGCTGTCCGTGCCTCCACCAGAAGAAGTTCGTTATCTAAAATCACATTTTTATTCGTCAACTTTTGAGCCTGGGCCGTTTTCAGAGCCTGCGCATTTAGGCGCTTTAGAGGCTCTCTTTTCCCCTTCAGGGCCTCTTCCAGGGCGAATCGTCTCGGGCTCTTCACGTCGAGCGCGAGCTCTTCGGGCCGCGCCGCGCGCACGGCATCCTCCACCGCAGCATAGGCTCCTTGAGCTTGGTGCAAAAAGGCGATCCAAAAAATGGCCTCGTGCGCATACCCTTCGCAAAGAAACAAGGGCGATGCAGCCTCCGTCGCACCGGCATCGAGTTCCTGCGCCAGGGTTCTCAGCGTTGCCATATTGGCCGCGCTGCACGGTGGACTCGCGGGTGCCAAGGGAACAACCACCACGCTGCCCGTTTCCACGGTGCGTTCCTTTGCGTCGCCGCCAGGCTTTCCTCCAGGCTTGCTTCCAGACGTCTTTGGCACTGTGTTTGGAGCGGGGAGGTCGAGCCCTTCGGGAACAACCCCTTCGGGCAACGGCTCTGGCACGGTTTTTTCGGCGGCCTTGAAGCCCGCCACCAAAGCAGCCCCTGCGCCTGCGGGCGCTTTTTCCGCCGGATCTTCCGCCATCACGATCGAAGTCTCGCCCGGCACCAACACAATTTCTTTCGAAGGCGATGCGGAGTTCGACACGGCCACCTGGCCCTCTTCCACGACCACCCGTGTACGCCTGGAAACGGGCTCTGCATCAACGTAAAAAAGCGTTCCGCGCACACCCATGACGGAGTTTGCCGTTCGAACCTTCGACGAGTGGCCCCCTTCCCGGGGCTTCACAAAAAAGCGTACTTTACCGCTAATCACGTTGAACGCCGAATCGAGGTGAATCTTGTTCCCTTTTGTGAGGGTCCGAAAATCCTCTATTTCCACGCTGCCTTCTTCCGAAGACGTGGCGCTCGAGCCGTCAGCGAACACGATTTTTGCAATGGAATTCTTCCCCGTCACAAGCTGATCTTCCTTGAAGATCTCCATCCCCTTGGCGGCACGCAATTTGTCGCCACCACGCAGAACGTAAACCTTGCCCACCACGCCGCCAACGACGCCTATAGGCTCGACTCCTGACCCACTCCCTTGGGCACGGGCACAGGGCGAGAACGTCAGCCCCATCAAACCAATGAGAAAAGAAACGCCTTGGAGCGAAGTGGCCTTGGAAAGTGGCATTTAGAGACTCCGGATTTCGCGCAGGTGAATTGTCACCTTAACACGAATGCCGGACATTCAGGGAGCGCCGAATTTCACCTCGCACTCGTTGAGAGCAGGCTGCCAACGCCCTTGCGAGGCGTCTTCCTTCAAGTAGTGGTAAATGCTCCAACCCGCGTTGAACGCCGCCTTGTCGAGCCAGGCATCTTGCTTCACCGGGTCTATGGGCTGCGGCGGAATGGTTTCGGGCAAAAAGCCCAAGTCAGCGGGAATGTTCTCGGGGTCTCCGTTTCCAAGGAAACAAAGGTCGCGCAACAGGCCGTAGTCGTAAAAGCGCTCTCCCATGGGAGTCCCGGAATTGGGCAAGAAGCCCGAACACCTGTCACGCACAAGATTCAGCATGAGCGCCTTGTGCTTTCCTGTCAGGTGACTCACTTCAGGAGGAAAGTTCACTTTCGTTCCTCCCATGGCCATCCATATCAGGTAGTTGCCTGCCAGATTCCCCGCGTCTCCGTAGGGCGTTGACGTGCCAAAGCGCGCGATGTTCGCCCCGTCGGGGAGAAAGAGCCCACGTGTGAAGTTGGCCACTCGAATTTCACCGTCGCTCATGACAGTGAGGCTTGTGGCGAACGAGCCCTGACCGTCGCCTCGAGACCCATGGCACTTGGCGCACATGGACGAGTACAAATACGCACCCGGTTTCGCGCGGTACAGCTGGCCCAAGGGTTTCGAGGGAACCAGGGGTTCCGGGGCAGGCGCAGGGTTGCCTGGTGCATTGGAAGGAGGATTTCGGAACATCCACTTCTGCACGTCTGCGGTCCACACTGTTGGAAACGCGGCGGGAGGTTCCACGTCTGGAAAACGACACGTTGGTTTCGCATCGTAAAAGCCGATGGGGTACTCGCGCGAAGCCACGGCTTTCATGTCGTCCGCGAACACGAGGGTGCGGAAACTCTCAGGCATCCCCTCGGGGGTGTTCCAATCGGCCCGACGAGGTTGCCACTCGGGGCTTTCCGTGGAGTCGAGGTCTATCCAACTGAATTCCTGATGGGGCTCGCAGGCTTCCGTGTATGCGTCGGCATCGGCACCAGGCACCTGAGAAAGAATCCACTTCGCGGTGAGGTTCACCAACCGGCAGTTTGAGCCCCCCGGGGTGTGCATCGGCATCGCGTTGAAGGGAAGCAGTTCCCTGTCTTTGGGAGAAGCCGACACCCGAAGGTAAAGGTAGCTTTGACGCAGCGCTTCACGCGTGACGTCCACATTTCCTTCGCCCGCTTCGAAGGCTTTCGTATTCACGAAAACCTTGTTCGACGAAAAGTCGAAGTGAATGGAGCGCATAGAACGTGCATTGAAGTCGTACAGGCGGCCTTCCGTCAAATCGAGCTTCACCTTGTTTTCTTTCATCGCGAAGCCATCAGGGTTGTGACAGTGGGCACAGTTGCCCACCATGTAACCTTGAAGACGCGCCTCGTGCACATTGCGAGGCGCCAGGCCACGGGCCGTTTCGAGCTTCGGCATTTGAGCTTCGGAAGGGACGTTGGCAAGCACACCGTACGCAGCGAGTCTTTCCACTTGCGCACGTTCGTCGGCAGCCACGGGGAATTCGCGCCCGGCTTCGCCCAAGGCACGCCTGTTGAGTTGAAGTGCCGTGAACCCCAGCGCAAAGTCCGCCTGCCCCTTGTGGCACTCAATGCAGCGTTGCTCTCCGGGAAGGGCATAGGTGCGCGTCGCACCCGTGACTTCATCGGAAACGTAAGGAAACGTTTTGTCTTTGAAGCCTGTGCCGTCGCGGTAAGGCGCATCGTGAAGCACGGCTTGTGTCGCATCCTCATTCCACACGTACGTGCCCAACAGGGGAGCACTTTCCTTCCGAACAACCAGAATGCGGGTTTCGATTTTTCGAAACACTTCTTTGCCGTCTCGCCGCTTCACAGCCTTATAGAAGGTTTTGTAGAAGCGGGTGTTCTCGGGAAGTTCGAAACGCTTGGAGTCAGGGTTCCACGCCGCAGGAATGCGTTCGAAACCACGTCCGCCTGGCCTTCTGCGCGAAGGCACATGGACGAAACGGCCCTTTTCCGCATTGTCGGCCCACAAGGGGTATTCGACGTTGTACGAAAACGTCCCCTTGCGCGCGAGCTCTAAACTGTCGATGGTAAAAAGGTCGGTTTCCGACAGGAGTTTTGGCAAGCGCGTGGCCGAAGCGAAATAGGCATCTTTTTCGGGGTCGTGCCCAGCTTCCTCGACGTTGGGAATGCAGTCTCCCAAGTCTGTTTCTTCAAATATGGCACGGGGCCGGTAGGCGTTTCCCGGGGCATTCCCAGGCACCGCAGCGCCCGGGACATCGGGCACAACGAAAACACCTTCGGGAGTGCCCGCCGTCTTCCAAGCGTCCAGCGTTCGAGCGAGTTCCACGTAGGTCGCTGCGTCTGCTGTTCCTGCAACACCCTGCGGCATGCGTTTGCGAGGCTCCGGGTGAACAAGGGAGTCGCGGATGCGGCCAAGCGACGTCACAATTCCGGGAAAGGAACGCGGCTCACCGGTGACAATAAAGCTTTTGTCGGCGAATTCCGGCACGAACGAGAAACCACCCTTGGCTCCTTTCGGCGCGGCATGGCACCCGGCGCATCCTTTCACCAGGGCGTTTTTCACTTCATCGAAGGAGGCCGTGCGCCCCACAGGCTTCGGATTTTCGGCATCGAGCAACGGGGGAAGGTTCGTCACTGTTTGAGTCGGTTTGCAAAACTCCTCCCGCAATTTGAGGTTTCCACCATTTGGATTCTGGGCGCCGCTGGAATTTTCGGAACGGGGCTTGCCTGGCGTGTCGTCGGAAATGGGAGCGCGCACAGGCGGGTTCTCCGAAGAACCCTCCTGTGCGCCACCCTTCGAACACGCGATGAGACACCCGACGAAAATCAGAGCCACCATCGATTTTGTGTTCATGTCACCTTAGTCCAGAGTGAAGAATTCATTCGACTGCACGATAGGATCCATGAAACCGCGGTCGAGCACCTTCTCGAGAAGCGCCGCTTCCGCCACGGTTGGAACAAGCGCGCCCTTGGCTTCGTACACGTAAAGGAAACGGGAAAGCGGGTAATTGAAAGTGCGGATGTTCGCAATGGTCGGCAAGTACCATGTCGCCGAAGCGTCGGCGGCCACGGAAAGAGCCTTGTTCTTGTCGGTGCCGGCGGAAAGGCCCGAGTACGCAAGAGCTTCAGAGTCTTTCGACGTGATGGCAGCGACGTCGGCCGTTTCAGGAAGAACCGTAACGCAAGAGCCGAACTTGTCGATTTTCACAAGGCTCTTGAAGGTGTCCGTGGTGCCCGAGGCGTCGTTGCGGCGGAACACCTTGATGGGGCCCTTTTTGGTGGAGCCAGGAATGTCTTCCCAGTTGCCAGCACGGCAGGAAAAAATGCTACGCAGCGAGTTCATGTCGATTTTCTCGAGAGGGTTCGACTTGTTCACAAACACGCCCACGCCGTCGAGGGCGATTTTGTGGGGAACCACGTCGATGCCATTCGCCTTGGCCTTGGCAATGGCGTCATCTTTCATAGCGCGCGACATGGGAGCGATGCCTTGGCGTCCTTCCACAAGAGCCTTTTCACCATTGCCCGAGCCGCCGCCAGCATACGTCAGCTCGCCTTCAAGGCCCGCACCCAGAATGGCGTCGGAAATGAGGCCGAACAACGTGTCAGAGCCTTCAATGGCCTTGGCGTCGGCCAGTGCCTGGGAAGAAAGACCAAGAGCGCACAGGACGAGGGTCGTGGGAAGCGAAATCGATTTCATGGAAACCTCCGTGAAGGGAACAAAACCGGTGAGAGAGAAAAGATCCCCTGCAACTTCAAACAGTGGGATGGGGACGTTGCCAGAGCTACACGCCGCCGTCTGAGCGGGTCAACGCACGCCATTTTTCTTTCACCAGGCTCGATCCAAGTGCGCCGTTCTGGACTTTTTCGTGACGATGCGTTCGCATGTGTCCATTCTGTGACACCCGCCCACAGACATTTGCGTTTGCCGCCTTGTGGCTTAAAAGTTGTGTGCCGCCCAATGGAGGAATTCATGACTGCAGAGACGACGTCCGCACCCGACGCCGGTTCGCCCAAAGCCAGCATCTTGATTGTGGAAGACGACCGGGACCTCAACAACCTTCTGAAATACACCCTCGAGGCGACCGGGGAATATGTGGTGCATTCGCACTTCGAAGGGAACCGGGCACGCGATCTCATTGTCGAACTCAAGCCCGACCTCGTTATTCTCGACGTCATGCTCCCAGGCCTCTACGGCACAGAAGTGCTCAGAAGCCTCCGCTCCGACCCGACCCTGGCCGAAACGCCTGTCATTCTCCTCACCGCCCGGTCGCAGGAAACCGACAAAATCGATGGCTTCGAAAGCGGCGCAGACGACTACATCACCAAGCCCTTTTCTCCGCGCGAACTCCTGTTGCGCGTGCAAGCTCTCCTGCGGCGTTCAGCGCCCTCGAAAACGTCGCCTTTCTTGGGCATTTCAGGAACGGAGAATGGAAACGCCTCCGAAAAGAGCCTCGTGGTTGGTCCGGTCACCATTTTTCCCGAGCAGTTCAAGGTGTTCGTGGAAAAGGAACACGTACAACTCACAGCCACAGAATATCAACTCCTCGTTTACCTCGCGGAGCGCGTCGGACGCCTTCAAAGCCGCGAGTCTTTGCTGCAACGCGTGTGGGGTTACGAGGGGAACGTCAACACCCGCACGGTGGACACGCACATCAAACGCCTTCGACAAAAGCTTGGTGAAGCCGGCCAGCTCATTGAAACCGTGCACGGGTTTGGCTACCAGCTCGTGGAGGCCACCGCCCCACGAAAGAAACAAGCGGCGGGAGTCAACGACGAAGAAGAGGGTGTGGTCCTCTAACCATTCAGTCTGAAATTCGGACTGCTCGGTGGCTCCAGGGTTTCGTCCGCAGGACACCTTGGCTAAGGCAGCTTGGCGACTGCGACGGGTGCGGTTGCCAAAACACCATCGGAGCCCTCCGTGAAAATCATAGCCAGTCTTGCCAATGTTGCCAGTCTTGTGGCCCTTTCGTTCTTCGCCTGTTCCGCCATTGCGAGCGAAAATCGTTTGGTGAGGAACATTGTTCTGAAGTCCACTCAGGGTTTGGAAATCTACGTCAGCGCATCCCTCCAGGAATCGGAACCTGATGCTTGGGGAAACCAAACGAGGCACCTGAATCAATTCAACGTCAGAACCAGCGAATTTGGAGAGTTTCGCGCTGTCATCGTCTTGAAATGCACAGCGTTTCGTTACCCAAACTTAAGGCATTATGAATCCACATTTCAAATGGACGCCACACAAAGCACCCAAGGCGCTCCTTACTTAGCATCTGACTTCTCGGACCGACAAATTGCGTACGCTGGCTTTGGCGGAGACAGAGATTCCTGTCGGACTGAGTTGGCCATCGTGAAAAACGGCATCTGGCAAAGGGATCCCGTCAACGGAACAAACAATTTTGTTTTGGAACTTTGAGCGGGCGCATGCTTCGCAAGAGAAACAGCGGCCGTTTAAAGCGGCGCCGACAAAGGCACACGGAGCGGGGGAGGAGACTTCGGAAGAGACACCGTAAAAACGGTGCCGACTCCCAGTTCGCTTCGCAATGAAATGTGTCCGCCATGGGCCTGCACAACGTGTTTCACAATGGCGAGCCCGAGGCCACTGCCACCGCCCAACCGGGTGTGGGCTTTGTCGACGCGGTAGAACCGTTCAAATGCGCGCAGCTGAGCGGCATCGGGCAAACCCTGCCCGGAGTCTTCCACGTACACCAGAAAGTGGGTCGCATTCTGTCGCACCGCAAGTTTCACATAGCCGCCTGGACGGTTGTATTTGATACCGTTGTCCACAAGATTGAGCAAAATAGAATCGAAACGTTGCGCGTCGACAACAAGCGCGCCCACATCGTCGGCGACATCGAGAACAAGCTCCACGCTTGCTTCGCGCGCTTTGGGAAGCAGGGTTTCCAAGATGCGCTGCCCCGCACTGCGCACCTCGTAAGGCTTGAGCGTGAGGGTGATGGTGCCAGCCTCAAGCCCAGCAAGCATGAGCATTTCATCTATGAGCTTTGTGAGCTGCTGGGTGTTCCGTTCGATAATAGACAAAAAATTCGTGGCCGTGGAGTCGAGTGCGACGGAGGGAACGCCCTGAAGGATTTCGGCATAACCTCGAATGGCTGAAATGGGAGTCTTGAGTTCATGGCTCACGTTGGCAAAGAATTCGCGCCTGAATTGCTCAAGGCGATGGAGGTCGGTGACGTCGAAAAGAAAAACCATGAAGAGTGTGTTTTCGGGATCGCTTTGAAGGGCAACAATTTTGCAGCGCGCCTTTCTCGCCTCCGGTCCATCGATGTGGAGCGATTCCAGGATCTCGGGTTCAATATGCCCTTCAAGCCCGGGTGTGTGCACCGCCTTGGCCATATCTGCAATTTTCCGCGATAGTTCGACGCTGCGAATGACGTCAACCACGTCGCGGCCTGCGACGTCACCATACCATCCGACCCAACGCCTTACGGTGTTGTTCACCTTCACGATTTTTCCATCGGGAGAGACGATGACAACCCCCTCACCAATGGCTGAAAAGATCTCGTCCACCCGCGTGTTCTGATCGCGAGCTTCCACCATGCTGCGCCGCATGCGCCGCGCCATGCCATAAACGGCCCGTGCGACGCGTGAAAATTCATCGCGCCCTTCGACGGTGGCCTGTGGGCCGGCAATGTCGAAACCGCCTTGCCGGGTGATTTGCAAAAGTCCACGAATAGGCCTGTCCATGAGGCGTGCAAGCAGCACATGAACAAGCAACATGCCCAGAGGAGCGACGAGCAGAAAAGGAATATCGAGCCACGCTCCTAAGACGTAACAAAGCAGAAACGTAAGGCAGACGCCCCCAAAAATCTGTTGGCGCACAGAAACGGGCCACGCAACCGACCGGACGAGTGCGAACCTCTCGAGAGGTGATTTCACCTGTTCGCGCGCGCGCACCCACAGGTTTCTCATGGCAGAGTCTTCATGGCAAAAAGCCTTTGGAATCGGCATCCAAAAGAATGGTCACAGGCCCATCATTCACCAACGACACACCCATGTCAGCTGCAAATTCTCCCGAGTACACTGGGAGTCCCGATGCCGCCAAGGTCGCACGCTCCACAAGGAGCTCGAAAAAACGCGAGGCCACGGCAGCGGGTGCCGCCCGAGTGAACGACGGGCGAAACCCCTTTCGGGAGTCAGCAAAGAGGGTGAACTGGCTGACAAGATACAGCCCCCCTTGCGCTTCCTTCATCCCAAGGTTCATTTTGCCCAGGGCATCGGAAAAAACCCTTAAGCCCAAAATTTTTTCAATGCAGCGGTCGAGCATGGGCGAAAGCGCCTGAACGGTTTGGGTGACGCTTTCTTCAAGAGGCATGAGTGGCAGAGCAGGCAACGTCCCTTCGCCTTGTTGTGCACCTGCAGCCGTCGCGGGCTTTTGACCCACGCCAAAGAACACAACAAGACCGCGGCCCAGGCGGCCCCGCGAACGCCCGTCAATAATGACCTCGGCCTGTGAACAGCGCTGAATGAGAAAACGCAGGACCAGGGACTCGTGCATGGGGTCCTCTTACAGGCTTTGGCCAAGAACACGCGCAACGGTGTTTACGAGTTGCTCGCAATCGGCGCGTTCATGGCAGGTGGAAAGAAACCCCACTTCGTAGCCCGAAGGGCCCATGTAAAGCCCGTCATTGAGCCACGCATGATACACCTTGCCAAAAAGGGGCATGTCGCAACCCGACACCTGCTGAAAATTCGCGGGCAGCGCCGACGTGCCGAAAAAGAAACAAAAGAAAGACGCCTTGCGCACGTAAGAAACGTGTCCGGCGGAAAGGGCCTTTCCAAGCCGCGCCCGCACCAAAGAGTCGAGCTCGCGCCCTGTTGCTTCGAGCTTCTCGAAGGCGCCTGTGCGCTCCATGACGCCGAGCGTGGCGAGGCCTGCCGCCATGGCAAGAGGGTTTCCCGACAGTGTGCCAGCCTGGTAGGCCTTCCCCAAAGGAGCCACGTGGCGCATGACGTCCTTGGTCCCACCATATGCGGCGGCAGGAAGACCTCCCCCCACAATTTTCCCGAATGTCCACAGGTCGGGCGTCACGCCGAAGGCTTCTGCCGCTCCCCCTCGCGCCACGCGAAAACCTGTCATGACTTCGTCGAAAATAAGCACGCTGCCGTGGGCACGCGTGAGGGCTCGCAGGGTTTCAAGAAAGCCTGACCGTGGAAGCACCAAACCCATGTTGGCTGCCATGGGTTCGACAATGACGGCGGCAATTTCTTTGCCCTGCGCAGCGAAGAGCGCTTCTAGCGCTGCGACGTCGTTGAAAGGCAGTGTGAGTGTGTCGGCCACGGCACCGGCTGGGACGCCCGCCGAACTCGGCGCAGAACGGGGCGCGGTCGCATTTTTTGCGTCGCTGCTGTCGCTCAGAGTTGCCAAACCGCTGCCTGCTTTCACAAGCAGAAAGTCGGCATGGCCGTGGTAGCACCCCTCGAACTTCACGATTTTGTCGCGCCCCGTGGCTGCGCGCGCCGCTCGCAAGGCACTCATTGTGGCTTCGGTGCCACTCGAAACAAACCGCATCATTTCGAGTCCGGGAACCCACTCCTGTATTTTTTCAGCCAACAGAAGTTCTTCTTCGCTTGGCGCCCCGAAAGTGAGTGCCCGTTTTGCTTGGCGCGTGACGGCCTCCACGACATCGGGGTGCGAATATCCAACAATAAGGGGGCCCCATGAGCCGCAGAAGTCGACGTACCGGTTTCCATCCACGCTTGTCAGCCATTTTCCTTCACCATGGGAGAACACGATGGGGCTCCCCCCCACCGACGCGAACGAGCGGACGGGCGAATTCACGCCGCCAGGAAAAATGCGCCGGGATCGTTCCATGAGTTCCGAAGAACGTGTCTGCGTGGACGAGGTTTTCGAGTCGGTCATGTGGAGGTCACCTTTTCTTCAACGCTCTCAAATTTCTTGGGAATAACCGATAACGCACGCGTGCGCGAAAGGGAAGGCACCCTACAAAAAACCGCCTAAATTCATTGATTTTTCCTTAAATATTCAAACAACACCTTAATATCTGAGCCAAGGTTGCCGATACCGGGCGGGTCAAGAAAGCGTCGGCGAAGGGGACTCCCGCATGATAAAGAAACAGCCTGTACTTTTGCTGTCCTTGCACACAATGGTCAGAAAGCTCGTGGCCAGCCTTGTTGGAGTCCTCTGCGGAGCTCTGAGCGTGTCTCTTGGGGGTTGTAAGCTCCAGCGCTCCAAACTGCGCAGTGCCCAGCCGACGGCGTCCAAGGCCATTGCTGCGCCCAAAACACTCAAAGGCAACTTTTCGATGCTTTTCGAGCCTTCGGCTGGAAAACGCTTTCCTGTGCATATGAGTTTCGTGCTCGACTTCGCGAAAGGTGGCGCAGCCGCCGTGTTCTCAAGTTGCATTGAAAGCGATGGCGGGCTGGCAAAGAGTGACGAGAAAAAAGGCATCGAACCCGATCGGGCCATCCCGTTTGGTGTCGATGCGGCGTCTGCGGAAGCTGCCGTGGGGCTCCAAAACTCGACTCTCCTTTGTGCGGCACAGGTTCCATTGGCCGACCGCGTCAACGGCTTGAACGGGTCGAGCGTTGAGGCTTCCCTCCCAAGCCCCTCCACAGCAGGGCAATCAACCCTTCAAACGAGTTTGGCTGAGAACGGAACGGCAACGGGCATCACAGGCACAACGGCGACCCCAGGGGCATCGTTGACACCAGACACTTCGGGAACACCCGGTTCTTCCGTCGCAGACAAAAAAGGCGAGGGCAAAGTCGCACCCGATGCGAAAGGCCTGTTCACTTTCACAAGCACACCCGACAAATCGGGCAAATCCATTCGATTCACGCTGCGCGCCAACGACGCGGGTTGGCACATGGAATCCCTCGATTACTTCGGCATTCCCGCTTTCGTGGGAGCAACCGAAACCATTGCCATGCACGAGGAATAAGGCACGACTGAGGGTACGTCTCGTAAATTCTTCGAATTTACTCGAACTCACGCAGCATGAGGTCTCGACGGTCGCCCCCCGGCGACCCTCTCGCGTTCGCAGAGCGCCGCCGCTTGCGGCGGCGTCTTGATCCCAGACTTCGTTTGGCCCAGACGGAACGGAGTCCAAGCAATTGGGAGGTTAAAATATGGCCATTGCAGACGATCATGGAGTTCCGGTTGCTGTGGGCTTACACAGAGCTACTCCGCATGAAGTCACCCTCGCCGAAGAGCAGGCTCAAAAGGGGACCAAACTCATCGCGCCCCAAAACGAACGGCGCATCAACAAGCCCCAAGATGGACGATCGTTGAGGCGCATGAAACGACGCTGGCACGTTGAATTTTTTTTCGCGTGGCTAAAGCGCTTTCGCCGGGTCGCAATTCGATACGAGGTGCGCTGAATTCACTACCGAAGGCTCGTTCTGCTTGCCTGCGCGGGGATTCTCCTTAGGAATTTGCCTTCGAGCTGAGTGCAGGCAAAAGATGTGGCGTCGGTGCGCACAGTCTGCGCGCTGTCGCCTGCGGAGCTTTCAACTATGGCAGGTGGCACTGTTGCGCGGGTAGGATGAGGCGCGCTCGAAGAGCATCGCCACTGAGATCGCGAGAGG
>JADCJN010000045.1 GCA_020247005.1 Silvanigrellales bacterium | reverse complement strand
CTTCTCAGCCACAAAAAGCCGCGTCGCGCCCGAAAGCCACTTCGTCTCGTGGGGCGGCAGGAAGCCCGCTTCAACCAACTGCGCTGCGAATGTGGTGCCGTTTGGCATGGTGGCCACCGAACGCGGGAGGTACTCGTACGAGGCGCGATCGGAAACGAGTCCACCGACCAAGGGCAGAATGCGTTTGAAGTAGAAGTCGAACGCGGACGCGAGCAAGCCGTTTTCTGCAGGGAAGAACTCGAGCAGAAGCAGACGGCCTCCCGGCTTCAAAACACGATGGAATTCTTGCAAGGCTTTCGCCCTATCGTCGACGTTACGAAAGCCGAAGGAAATAGAAAGGGCATCGGCCGAAGCGGTGGGCACGGGCAGGTTTTCTGCGGAAGCCAACGTGAACCCCACGTCACAGGTTTGGGCACGTTTCAAACGAGCTTCCACACAAGCTCGAAGGTCGGCCCGCTCCGCGCCGGCATCCATCATGCCTTGGGAGATGTCAAACCCTTGGAACGATCCGTAGTCGGCACGGCGTCTCAGAGCACTTATCATCACGTCGCCCGTGCCACAGGCGACGTCGAACAGGATGCCCTCGCCCGCGCGCGACTTCACTGGCAGTGCATGGATGAGCGCATTGCGCCAACGCACATCTTGACGAGCGGAAAGCAGCCTATTGAGCAAGTCGTAGCGCGGAGAAATTTTGTCGAACATCGCCTGAACGGCGCGAGACTTTTCCGAAAGAACGAGCGTCATGCAGGAGACTCCGGCCCTATGGCTTTTTAAAAAGGTGTTGAAGACGAAAATGAGGAAGAGGCGCTCGGGCGCAGCAGACTGTGCGCCACGGTGCTCGCTCCCACGCGCCTCACGGGGGCATCGTCGTTTAAGGATGGTCCGCCCTCGCGCAAGCACAACGAAAGACCCGCAACCATGTGGAGAACGAGCGACGACGCCGCGGCGGCTCGCATGTTCAAAAGTCCAAGAGCATCACGGAAAAGACGGCCTGAGACGGTGCCGGGCACAATGCCAGCACCCGTTTCGCTCGACACAACAATCGTCACAATGCCCGCTTCCGCAAGCGATGTTGCGACTCTCACCAAATAAACGCCCTGCGCTTCGAGGTGCTGTGAAAGTTGCGCAGCAGAATATTTTGAAAAATCGCGCGAAAGCTCCCAAGCCAACCAGAGCGTGGCGCAGTCGAAAACGACGCACCGAGGTCGCTGTTCTGCAGAAAGAGCCAGCACGTTTTCCAACACAGCCAAAACGTCGGGCGTCTCCGACGACGGCTCGAGGGTAGACCAGCGGGGTGGCCTCTCCAATCGCAATCCGCCTATCCGCGAGCGGAGCTCGCTGCCGGCGTCGCCGTCGAGGCGCGCGGTTCCAACGAAACACACGGAGGACGCTTGTTCCCTTGTTTCGAAGAGCTTTTCGCATTCCAATGCGACCGACGCCGCGAACCGGGTTTTCCCGCTTTGCGCACCACCCAAAAGAAAAGCCAAAGGCAATTGCGGATTCGCATGGAGCGGTGTCAAGGCACAACCCTCTTTTCCTGAAGGAAGGCTTTCACAATGGACACAAGGGTTGCGACTTTTTCAGCAGATACAATGTCGAGCGTGTCACGCGGGGTGTGCCACTCCGCCAAGTTGGTCCAGTCGATGAGGTGAACAAAGGGAACACCACGCCTTGCGAACGGAATATGATCGTCTTCAATGCCAAGGGGAACTGCGCTCATGTCGACTCCCGCGCCTTCGCCTTTCAACGCGAGGAGTTGAGCGGACGCGCCGGGATGAGAGCCTTGGGTCAGAAAGATTTTCTGCTTCTTATGTCCAATCATGTCGAAGAGCGCGAGCAAAACCAAGGGCTTTCCCGACAATGCAGGCCTGCCGTCTTTCCATGTTTCGAGCTGCGTTTCGACGTACGCCCTGGAGCCGTAAAGATTGTCTTTCAGGCCTGCCAGGCGTTCACCGTCATCCCACTCCTTGAAGAAAGCCTCTTCTCCGTCGAATAAAACGAAGCGGAGGTCGCAGGCTCCGTAGGAACCTGCGGGAGACGCTTTTTTCAAAACCATTGTGGAACCTTTTTTGGCGCCTCGTTCTTTTCCCACGAGCCTTGCGAGCTCAAGAAGAAAAACAGTCGACGAGCCTCCGTCGTTGGCACCCACAAAGCGCTCGTTCAAGAACGTCTTTGTGTCGTAGTGCCCTCCAAGCAGCACGACGCAAGGCTCGCTTCCTTTGAGAGTGCCTTCGACGTTGACTCCTTTCACCTCCAGGGTTTTGGAGGCGACCTTGGCCCCGGCCCCAGCCACGTCCTTGGCACCCAAGGCGACGAGTTCAGGGTGGGGTGCCTGAGCCAAGAACGTGTGTTCTTTCACCGAAAGGCCCGCCGCGCTCAATGTCCTCTTGAGGTGCTGAGCATAAAGAAATTGGGCTTTGCTCCCCATGGGGTGAGGATCGCGAGTGAAACGTTCCCACTCCTTGCGGATGCGCTGCACGGAAGGCTGCTCCTGCCCCACTGCGGCAGAGGAACTCAACAACATTCCGAGAAGGAACCCTTTCGAAAGGACACTTCTGAAGCCTCGCTTGCCCATTGTCGTCATTGTGGTGAAGGCCCTCTCTGGTTTATGGAAGCCCTTTGGGAGGACTCCATGCGCATTCTTCTTTGCAATGACGACGGCTACCAGGCACTCGGCATCCAAACCCTCGCTCGCGCCCTGCGCGCCGCAGGGCACGAGACCATTATCGTCGCACCCAGCGAGGAACGCAGCGGCCAGTCGCATGCCATGACCTTCTTCCGTCCAGTGCTCGCCCGTCAAGTGAACACCGACACCTGGTCGATATACGGAACACCGGCCGATTGTGCCGCCATCGCCCTGCAGAATCTGCTTGCAGAAAGCCCACCCGACCTCGTTGTTTCAGGCATCAATCACGGCCTCAACGTCGGTTGGGACGTCAACTATTCTGGCACCGTGGGAGCTGCCACAGAAGCAAGCCTGCTTGGATACAAGGCCATTGCGGTGTCGGTGGACCTCGATGCCGCGCGCACTCCCGCTGAAACCGAAAGCTTTTTTGAAGCGGCCGCTGAGGTTGTGGTGCGCACGGTCGCCCGCTTTGCCACTTTTCCCTGGGCTCCGCTGAAAGTTCTCAACATCAACCACCCTGGCACCCGTTGCCGCGGGCTTCTGCCCGCGGCCAGCGGCGGCTACAGCATGTATGTTCCGGCGGTGCTCGAAATGCGCTCTGAACGTCATGCCCACAAGAACCTGAAAGTGTTTATGCTGGGGGGCAGCGAGCGGCGATCGAACGAAGACTCGAGCCAAGATGTGACGCTCGTTCAACAAGGTTTCTGCACGTTTTCGCTCCTTGATGCCCGCCAAGGAAGCCTCGAAGAGGCGACGCCCTCGGCTTCAGTGGTTTCGCCGCTCACGCCCTCGCGGTCCGACTCCTCGTCACTGGCGGGCTTTGTGCAAAGCCTCGAAAATCAATGAGCTCGGAAAAGATGAGTTCCGAGGGGACGAGCCTTGACACACATCCTGGCAATTGGGCCCGTGCTCTTTCAAAAGGCCTCATCGAACCGGTTCAACTCGTGCGCGAAGGTCTTGTAGGTCAACAAGAGGCGCACGCACTCGACGCGGTGAAAGACGTTTTCGACATCCGTGTGCCCCAGGCATTTCTTGCGGGGATCCGCGCAGGCGATGCCACACTGGCGCGTCAGGTGGTTCCCCGCCTGGAAGAACTTGTGTTCTTGCCTGAAGAACTTGAAGACCCGATTGGAGACGAACGGTTTTCGCCCGTGGAAGGCCTCACGCACCGTTACCCCGATCGCGCTCTGCTGAAGGTCACGTACCAGTGCGCCAGCTACTGCCGATTTTGCTTTCGACGCTACAAGGTGTCGGACGCGGACAACAACTTGGGCGCGGAAGGCCTCGAACGTGCCTTTGAGTACTTACGTGCCCACACCGAAATTCGGGAGGTCATTCTGACAGGGGGCGATCCGCTCTCGCTGACCGATGCCAAGCTCGCTCCCGTGTTTCAATCTCTCGCCGGCCTTTCCCATGTTGCAATCGTGCGCATTCACACGCGCATTCCCACCGTCCTGCCCGAGCGTGTGACGCCGGAATTGTTGGCCGTCTTTCGGCGTTCGGGCAAGGCGGTTTGGGTGGTCGCGCACATCAACGCAGTGTCGGAACTCACCGACGTCGCCAAAGCCTCACTTGGCCGCCTGGTGGACGGCGGCATCCCCGTTCTCGCCCAAAGCGTGTTGCTCAAGGGTGTCAACGACTCCCATGAGGCTTTGGTGGCTCTCTACCGTTCTCTTGTCACGCTTCGGGTTGTTCCCTACTACCTTCACTACCCTGACCTCGCCCGCGGCACGAACCACTTTCGAGTGCCCTTGTCACGTGCGCTTGCGCTCGTGCGGGGCCTGCGCGGGAACCTGTCGGGCTTCGCCATTCCCCGTCTTATCCTCGATATCCCCGGAGGCACTGGGAAAATTGTGGTGGAGCCCGAGTGGGCGCGTCAAACCGGCCCCCAAACGTGGGTGTTCACGAGTCCTGTGAATGGCGCAGAAACTGTTGTCAACTACCCGGAAGAGCAATCCTTTTCTCCTGAGTGACTAAATTTTTGCGCGCGTCCCCTAAAGCCCAACGCACGATGGGCCGACTCAACTCATGATCCTGGGAACGACGTCCCAGCCATCGTTCTTGAGCCTCCGGGGGAATCAAAGCATGTTCAGCACCTCTTTCACCCACGCAAAACGCAATATTG
>JADCJN010000044.1 GCA_020247005.1 Silvanigrellales bacterium | reverse complement strand
TTGAGGAGTGTGGTTTTTCCAGAACCCAAAAAGCCCGTGACGATGGTGACAGGGCGTTCACGGAGGGGAGAGTCTGGGGTTACGGTTGAAGACATGGACGAAAGCCTCCGCACACACAAATGAAAAAAGGGTGACTACGACAAAGTGAAGGACGACCAAAACGAGGAGAGGTCGAGCGTCTCACCTAATCACGCCTTGACGTGGATTCAAAGACAGAGCGCAGCGAAGTGCAACTCGACTGAAAGGCTTCGAGCAAGTCCCGCTCCGGCCCTTGTGGAGGCAACGACAGAGTCGGGCCCGTTGTCAGAAAGTCGATGGCCTCAGGTGTGAGAGGCGCCTTGGGAAAGAGGCTCACAAAGAAAGCCCCCGCTTTGGCAAGGCCGATGGGCACGGGGAGGAACACAGGGCGCGGCGAAAGGCCCGCTGCGTCGAACATCGTTTCGAGCACTTGCCGAAAAGTAAGGTCCTTGGGCCCGGGGAGGTCGAAGGCCCCTTCCAAGGGAAAACCGCCCTTCGCAGGGTCGAAAGGTCCGAACAGAGCGAAGGCCCGCGCAAGGTCATCGACCCACACGGGCGACAAAAGGGTGTCTCCGCGACCGAACAACGGACACACCCGCGTGAGTTTGGCGGCACGGTACACCGTGTTGAGAGACACATCGTTCGCTCCGAAAACCACGGAAGGGCGGAGTGAAAGAAAGGACCCTCCGGTGCGCGCAGCCCAACTCTGGCCAAGGGCTTCCGCCTCGTCTTTTGCGCGAAACCAGGGTTCTGGTCGGCCCTGCCCCGCCCCCGCACCTGAGACGTAAAGAAGGCGCCGGGGCGGCAGACGAACACCCTCTTTTGTTGTTCGAAGGTCAGGGCCAGACAAGGGGCCATCGAGCAGAGTGCCAAGTCCTCCCGCGTCGTAGCGGGCATAAGTCAGCCCCTTCTCAGGACGTTGCACCGGATGCCCGGGGAACTGCAGAGAGTAGGTGACGACGTCGGCAACACTCGCCGCCTTCACGAGCTCCGCGTTGGGACCCTCTTCAATGAGGTCGCACACCACGACCTGAGTTTGGGGCCTTGGAGTGGGGGGGCTTCCCGCTTTGGCGGCCTGGGTGAGCGCATCGTCCACCAGGGCATCGAGTGTTTTCTGGAAACCGGCCTGACGCGAAACAACTGTGATTGTGGTGCATTGGTGCACGAAGGCCTGCACAAGGGCGCGTCCAATGAATCCGGAACCACCAACGAGGAGGATGTTCATGAAAACAAGGGTCCTTTCAAGGACAGGGAGTGGAAATCCACGGGCAAGTCAGGACGCTGAAGCGGGGGGCTTGCCGGTCGACACTCTGGGCGCTAAGTATGCCAGCAAGAATGAGGAGCTGAAAAATGAATCTTGCCACCTCCAATGGTGTTCGTCGTTCGTTGCGGCGCGTTTGCTCTCTGGCGAAGTCCGTCGGAGTTCTTTCGCTGTGTTTGCCTGCCTTTGCGTTTGGCATCACGCGCATTGGAAACGCGAAATTCGGCAGTGACGATCTCGGGTTCGAGGCGACACTCGCAAAGCCCTTCATCTTCCTTCGCGAAATTGACGACGAAGGCGCACTCCTCGTCTCGAAAGGCGATGGGATTCTCCGCGATGGAAAAACACTCGTCGTGAAACCATTGGGTGCCGCCATTCCCGACGTTGAAACCTTCACCCGCAAAGAGTTTCGCAACCTCTTCTTGGGCACCGTGCGCATGCGCTCCATTTGGCGAGAAGTTTCGCCGCTGCAAGACCCGAGCGCCTGCATGGAGTCGTTTGTGGGCGTGTCCGGAGGGCGCGTTTGGGGCGTCGCTTCTTGGGGTGCCGGAAAAGGCATCGTGTTCTATGGGGAAGATGACATCACCGTGGAAACTTCAGTGGAAGCCATGTTGAGATCGGTTGAAATAGGACAAGGAGCCTGCGCATGGGAATGAGGGGTACGGGCGGACGCCCCAGCGTTCGCAAATACACCTCCTACCGACACTTCCTAAAAGCCTATTACGACTACAAGAAACTCACAAAACCAGGTTTCTCGTACAGGAAGTTCGCGGAGGTCGCCGGAATCAAAAGTCCGAATTTCTTGCAGCTCGTCATGCAAGGGAAAAGGAACATGTCGGAAGACATGGGTTCCCAAGTTTCGCGCGCAATGGGCCTCATTGGCGCTGAACGAACCTATTTCATTGCACTTGTGAAACGCGAAGCGGCGCGCAAGCCCGAGCAGGTGGCGGAAGCAAACAAGGGCCTGATACGCGCCGTCAATAAGCTTGTTGGAAAAGACATCACTTCCGCGCAGGCTCAATTTATTTCCTCTTGGCACCACGCGGCCGTCAAAGAGCTCGCGTTGCTGCCCGAGTTTCAGGCCAAAGGCGAATGGATCTCGAAGAAATTGCGCGGGCTCATTACGCCACGCCAGGCCGAGGAGTCGCTGGAACTGCTTCAAGAGGCTGGCTTTCTTGCCCGCATCGAACCCTCGCACGGACAATGGGAAGCCACCGAAGTTTCTGACAGGGCAATCGATGCTCCCAACGAAACGAGCACATGCCCACGTTACGAAGTGCGGGAGCCCGTTGTCGACACGGGCGACAACTTCGACTTCGCACGCGTATTGAAAGCGCACCTACAGACCCTTGGAATTTGGCAACAGATTCTTCCCACGCTTTCGAAGGAAGAACGTGAAATGGGCCTGCTCATTTTCCCCATTTCCTCGGAACGGATTCCAGAATTCAAGGAACGCTTGCGACAATTTCAAGACGAAATGATCACATGGCTCGCGGAAGAAACATCTCCCGATCGCGTGATGCAGCTTGGAACCTATCTCATACCGGTTTCGAACTGAGCTTATTCCCACTCGACCGAGGTCCCGTTGCCCTCTCCAAGGCAACGGCCTGACTTTCGCCAAGGGTTTCCCCATTTTTTTTATTTTCTGAAGAAGGCCTTTTTGTTACTTTATCCAGACAATTCGGGCGGATGTCAAATTCGCAAGGCCAGCGGAACGAAGTGACGTTGTTTTTTCAGTCAAGTCGCCCCAAAAATAGTCCGAGAACCAAGGAAGAGTATGCATGGAGCATATTCTCGAGTTCAGTGTCTGGTTCGATTGGGACCTTGTTTGCGAAACGGGTCCCGCAAGCAGAGAAAAGGGGAGTTCGGCATGAAGTTCACTCACGTCATTTCCATCGTAGCGGCCTCCGTCTGCGTGGCGGGCAGTGCGCTCGCCGCCAGCACGGGTGCTCTGTATCAGCGTCAGTATAAGGCCTCACTCAGTGCCGTGCAGGTGTGCGCCACAGAAGGCAAAATCGCGGGGAATTCCGACAAGGAATCGACCGTAAACGTTGAAGCCGCGAAGTGCGATGGCAATGCCTTCCGCATTCAATCGGCTCAAGAGGCCGCGGAAGTTCTCCGCGACCGCTCAAACAGTCTCTAAAAACGTCTGCCTGCGCTTGAATGAAGCGGGGTTGGACGTTCGCGTTTCCTCACGTGTTCGCTTCGGCGGACTCTCCGAGAGAAACGCTGGTGGCGGGAACAGCGGACGGCGGGTCTTCGGACCCGCCGTTTTTTTGTCCACGAATGCGCCAGAAGAGACGGTATTTGTTCCTTTGAGGCGGGCGAGTAAAGAAACCTGCCACGAATACCGATACCGCAGGGTGTTTCGTGTGTCCGAGTTGTGTTTCAAGAGGAGACTTCAACCCCATGGCAAATCTGAGACTTCCTCTGGCACTCTGTTTGGCGCTCTGCGCCGCGGCCGCCAGTTCCGCTTGCCAAGGCGAAGCCCGCTCTCCCAGAAACCCCACGGCAACCCCGACAGCCGCCCCCATTGCCACGCAATCGGCGGGCAATCGGACATCCACAATCACGACTCCACCTGGCAGCGTCATTCCGCCTGTCACGAGCCAAACGCCAAAAGCCACCACGCCTCCCTCCGACACGGCTTCGGGCGCCAAAAAATGCACCGTGCAAGGTGTGGCTGGCGGACATCTGAATTTCCGCGCGGGAGCTTCCACAACGGCAGAGGACATTGGTGACTTGGCCGATGGCACGGAAGTCGACTTCGTGGCCAACGATGCGGGCGGATGGGTGAAGATCCGCTACAATGGCCAAGACGGCTTCGCGTGTGACACATGCAATGGTGACGACAACCTCAATTGTGAGGGCGCCTCCATGAGCCTAGACGGCGCTCCGCCCGTGCGCAGCAGAAATCCGAATCCCGATGGAAGCTTCGGCTGAAAAGGCCAGGGGCCCTGGTGAGCTACGACACCCAGGCGTCTTCCCAAGGAAAGGAAACCGAGCCGTCGGCCTTCAGCGCGACGGCTTTTTCAATGGCTGCGTGAAACGCTGCTTCCACGTCCGCTTGTCGCACTTTGCCAAGGCAGGCCATGCGTTCTTCCAGGTCGTCTTGCCTCGCCTTGGAAAAAACAGCGAGGAAGGCCTGCACGGTGGGCTCACCGTGAATGCGGCGAGCACCATAGAGAAACGTACACAGCATGGACTCGGGCAATGCACACAAAAGGACGCGCCTGTCGGCAGCGAAAAGGGTCGCGAGTCTGGGAACGGTGAGAAGGTCTCGACGCAAGTGCTCGGCCAAGCCCGAGTCCCGGTTTGCGACCGCTTGAAGGAGTCCCTCTGCAAGGCCAGGCTCAAGCCCCTGAAGCAACGCTGCCGTTCGAGACTTGGCGTCTTGAAAACCTGTTCCACCGCGTGCCCCAGGAAAACTCGCCGCTCGAGACCCCAGGGAAAACCTCGCCGCCGCGTCTTCGGACAGAGCCGCAAGAGCGTCGTCGGAAACCGTTTTCAGGGTGCCGAGCTTGAGCAACACGTTCGTGCGAGAGGTTTCGTCCAATGCACTCAAAAGTGCAGGTTTGAATGCCAGAGGCGAGAGGCAAAGAAGCACGGCCTGCACGGAAGCACGCTCTTCGCTCATCCAGCGCATGAGGGCGCCCACGTCGAGAAGAGCAAGCGCCTCGGCGACCTCGTCGACCCGTGAACGCACGCCCAAATGGGCTTTGAAGGTCTTCAGCCGCGTTGTCCACTCTTCTGGCAGCAGTTCGTCGCTTGGCTGCTTTTTGGCCACTCGGTTTCTCCTTGGGGCGCCTTCCCAAAGGTTTCGGCCGTCTTCGCAAGGAACTTGAAGTCTGGGCTTCCCTGGTGGTTTCCCAGAGATTCTGGCCAGCCCTTTGTCAACCCTTGTGTTACCTTGAGAAAACCTCATTGTGTCATCACCCTCTTTTCTCCGAGGTCCAAGAGGCATGCCAGTCATCCCCGCTCATCCACTCCTTCCCCAGCTCCCTTTCTTGCCCCATGCGGCCTGGGTTCCTCTCCTTCCCTTTTTGCTTGTCATCGATTTCCAAGCCTTGCACCGCGACCTTCTCAAAACGCCCGCAAACAGGTCTCAACGAATGCCCACTTTTTTCATGGCGCTTGGCATTGGGTTTCTCGTGTTGTGGGGTTTCCTTGCGGCCTTCGCGCCCGCAGCCTTTCGTGTTCTCTTTGCTGGCGTTGTGTGGGTGCACATGTCGGACACCGTGCTTGCGCAATGGGAAATGCAGCGCGCTGAACACGGGACGTCGTCGACCTTCGCTTTTCCACCTTCCCGAATCCGCGCCCTGTTCGACGCGCTGTTTGTGTTCGTCGCGTTTCTTGCACCACAAGCTCAGCTCGTGGCCTGGGTTCTTGCTTGCGCGTGGTGGGGCATGGCAGTGCACGACGCGGCTACCCAACGAAAGCCACTTGTCGACGCTCGTTTCCTTTTTGGAACGCTGCTCTTTCTCGGATGGCAGTTTGGCATCACTGTGGCGCCTTCGCCCAGTGCTGCCGTGGCTTCTCTTCTCGTTCCCTTTGTGGCTTGGCGTTTTTTAAACCGTCGCAAACCGGCAAGACTTGGCGCCTCAAGCTCTGTGGTGGCGCATGCCGTGGCCCCTTTGGTTTGCGGAGCGGTTTTTTTCGCCGTGGTCTTTCTGCTCACCTTTCCAGGCACGGGCGTAGCACGTGACGCCTTCGCGCATGCTCTTTGGCCTATTCCCTGGCCACCCCTTGCGACAGAAGCTCTGTCACCCGGCAGCGCTCTTTCTTTAAAAGGCGGATCGAGCGGCTTCGCAGGAATGTCGGCTGGAATGTGGACAGGATTTTTGGCACGACTGTGCGCTGGGCTGCTCGCAGGGCTTTTGGCCGCGCCCATCACTCTTCACGCCCTCCTTTTGCTCCGGAAGCCCCGGGTGAATTCGGCGGACACAGCAACGGCTTCGGCCACAGAGAAGTCAGCAGCCACGGGGACGTCGGCAACCTCAAATTCTTCGTCGACTCCTGCAGCCTAACCTTTAAACAAGCGCATGATCGTGCGTCTTGTCGCAAAAAAACGAGGGCAGTGCGTGACCCACACGGATGGATTGTTGTTCAGAGGCCGAGGCGAAAAGCCTTTTCTTGCCTGCTGATGCCCATAAGAGAATCGACTAGCATGGGCACGAGGCTTTGCGGCTTCCATCCAAGCTGACCGAAATAATTCGATCCCCAACATTTCACTTCGCCCGAAACGCTCCGAGCGCAGGTGTGACCGCCTCCCGTCGAAAGGCTTGCTATCGCAGTGAGCCCCGTGACCTCGACGGGGGTTACACTGCTCTGCTTTGTGCCATCGCCGAATTGGCCTACCGAGTTGTTACCCCAGCATTTTCCTACGCCCGCGTGAGTCACAGCGCAGGAAACAGAGCCCCCTGCCGAAAGACGAGCCACGTTCGAAAGACCGCTGACAACGACAGGCGAACTCGAGGCACTATACGTTCCATCGCCAAGTTGACCAAAACTGTTTCGTCCCCAACAAGAGACTCCGCCCGCAGAGCTCAACGCACACGTGTGGTGGTCGCCCGCGACGATGGCCGAGATGCCCGCGAGCCCTTGCACAGGAACAGGGCTGCCGCTTTGGGTTGTCGAACCATCGCCCAGCTGGCCTTCCGCATTCGTACCCCAGCACTTCACGCCGCCTGCAGAAGTCAATGCGCACGAATGCCCGATTCCAGCGGCCAGGCTCACGACATCGGTCAAGCCAGCAACGGAGACAGGAGCCGAGCTGTCTGTCGTCGTGCCATCGCCAAGCTGGCCTGCGTCATTCAAACCCCAGCAATGGGCCTCGCCCAATGCGTTCATTGCGCACGTGTGCGATGAACCAACGGCGATTCCCGTGACGCTGGAAAGACCAGCGACCGCAACCGGGGTGCTTCGGTTCGTTGTCGTACCGTCTCCGAGCTGGCCCTGATAGTTTTCGCCCCA
>JADCJN010000043.1 GCA_020247005.1 Silvanigrellales bacterium | reverse complement strand
GCGGAGCATCGTCACACGCCGGAGAACGCCTTACCAATAAGGTGTCACGTTGGCGCTTTGGCCCCGCAAAGACATCGGAGTTGAGTGTGTAAAGGCAAGGCGTGCCGGTTCCCAAAAAATCTCCCACCACCGTGCAAAGCGAGGACGACAAGGGTGCCGCGAACTCGGGGGGCGCGACGTCTTCAAAATCGCTTCCCGGATCGGCGCTTTTGCGCTTCAAAATGAGGTTGTTCTTATCGGCAGCATTCACAATGATTTCAGGAACGCCATCTCCGTCGATGTCGAAAATCGTGACGCCATAGGTGCGACAGGGCTCGTTAGAGCCCAGTGCGGAGGTCGCGTCGTCGAAGGTCAAGCCTCCGCGCCCCCAGGCGGCCTTTGTCATGCTTTCCAGTCTCCCCGGGGAAAATAGTCTTTCCAGCGTGAATCCACCAATCGAACGGTGTCGGGGTCGGGCTCGACCGTGGGTGGATACCAAGGCTTCATGCGACTGTCGAAAAACACCGGAGCTTCAAGGGCCGTATGAAAGCGGCTGTGCGAAACGCCTGCAGCGTGGATATCCGCGGCGGGTTCGAACCGGGTGAACCACGTCCACAGAAACTTCTCTGCCGAAGAAACACATTCGTCGTGGTTGTCGACCACCAGCACCAGCTGATGTTCCGAAAACGCGGCATGGTTGCGCACTTCGTCAACGTAACGGGGTTCATCCGCGAACGCGGGCGCCTCGACAACCAGGCATCCCGGCACGTAAACAGAAGCCTTCCGCACGCCGGGAGGAAAAGGGGACGAGGGCATGGCGCCAGAAAGCGCGCGTTTGGGCTCGCGCCCGAGCGCAACCCAGAAGCCCTTGCTCCCTTCGTTGACCCGAGGTCCGGAATAATCGAGCGAGTCTTGGCTCACATTGCTCACAACGAAGAGGTCACTCTTCCACTCCGTTCGCTCAAGAAAATGGACCAAAAGCTTTGGAAAGTTGTCCAGATCCACATCACCGTCGGTGAGCATCAAGAACTTTTGAAGAGACAACTGCCCCTCGCCCAAAATTCTAAGGGCACTCGAGATAGCCTCACGTCCGTAGCGGTCCTTGACACGCGCCGCTGCCAAAGCGTGAAACCCTGTTTCCCCATAAGTTTTGAGTTCCTTTACGCTTGGCATCACCACGGGAAACAGAGGCGAAAGGAGCTTTTGCAGGTAGTCGCCAATGAAAAAGTCTTCCTGACGGGGCTTGCCCACCACCGTCGCAGGCCAAATCGCGTCGTCCCTGTGAAACATGTGTTCCACGTCGAAAACAGGGTAGTCATGCGCCCAGGAGTAATACCCGTAGTGGTCGCCAAACGGCCCTTCTTTGCGGCGTTTTCCTGGCTGAACCTTTCCCACGAATGCAAACTCGCATTCCGAAACAATAGGATGTGGGAGGTCTGGAAGCTTCGTTACGGGCAGCTTTTCGCCAAGCAAAAGACTCGCGAGCATGAGTTCAGGAACATCTTCCGGCAATGGCGCGATGGCCGAGAGAATGAGGGCGGGAGGGCCACCCACCATAAGCGTAACGGGAAGGGACTCACCCTTTTGCTCGGCCGCCCAATGGTGAAAACCACCACCTTTGTGAATCTGCCAGTGCATGCCCGTCGTCTTCTCATCGTAGACGTGAATACGGTACATTCCCAAGTTGTGTTTCTTCGTTTCTGGATGCTCTGTGTACACCAATGGCAACGTGAAGAAGCGGCCACCGTCCAGTGGCCACTGCACAAGAGCCGGAAGAAGATCGAGTCCTGCCTTGGGCAAGAGCTCCACCTTATTCTGCAACACAGGCGCATTCATGCGGTTGCGCAACCCGATGCGCAAAGCATCGAATGCCATGTCGCGAGCACCCCAAAGGCTCGACAGTTTCGGCGGCACGAGTTCGTGGGAAAGCGACACAAGGCGCTTCACAAAATTCTCGGGCCGAGTGCCAAAGGCCCGATCGAGGCGCCCGACATTTCCAAACATGTTCGTGGCAACGGGAAAGGGGCTCCCCTTTACATTTTTGAAAACAAGAGCCTTGCCGTTCTCTGCAATCACCCTTCTGTGGATTTCCGCAAGCTCGAAACGCGGATCGACGGGAACCTCGATTTCCACGAGGTCGCCTTCGCGGCGGAGGGTTTCCAAGAATGTCCGGATGTTCTTCATGTCGAGTCCTTTGCCCCTTGGATGCCATTACGGACTCTAGGGCTAATCGACTCTCGTCAGGCCGGCAAGAGACGCACAAAAGGCTCCGACGCCACCGAACGACAAATCACTTTTTCTCGAAGTCGTCTCAGGAAGAAGAGATCTCATCGCCCCGCAGCGCTTTTGAGGCCGCCACGAACAATGAAAACGCAAGCGGACCCAAGACAGTGCCTGCAACGCCGAATTGAGCGATGCCCCCAATGAAGGCCACGAAGACCCAAAAGAAGTCGAGGGAGGCGCGGCCTTTTACGAAAAAAGGCCTCAAAACGTTGTCCACGCCTCCAACCAAGACGGTGCCAACAACGAGCGCAATGCCCGCACCAGGACGGTCGTTCATGAACGCATAAACGGCCGCACCCACCATAATGGGAGCCGTTCCCACCAAAGGAATGAACGAGAGAAAAAAGGCGAGACCCGACCACAAAAGAACATTCGGAGTCCCAGTGGGGAGCAGAAACGAAAAGACAACAATCGCCTGCACCAAGGACACGAGGATATTGGCCACAATCACGGCGCGCAAAACATCGCCTGTCGTTTCACACAGAATCTCGCGTTCTCGCTTCCAAGGAATGACCTTTGGAAGAAAAAAGGCGCGCAATGAACGCCCGTTCACAAGAAAAACGGCCCAAGCCATAAGGAACAATGTGAGATCAACCAGCTTTTCAGGGGTACCAGAGACAGCCGACTGCAAAGTGGAGGCTGCCATGCTTGAGACGCGCCCCAAAGCCACTTTTCCCTGGGTCACAATTTCTGCGATAGACGCCGTAATGCCGAATTCGGCGAGCTTAGCGGAAATCCATTCGATGCCGCGGTTCAATGTGCCCGGCTGAAGAAGAGGATTCGACGCCGGGTCGAAGAGGGCCGCTGTCTGCTGAATGGTCGAAAAGACGAAGAGAATCATGGGGACCAGAAAGACCCCTAAGATGCCAACCATCAAAACGAGCGCCATGAGCCATCTCCAGAGAGGTTCCGAAGAACCTCTGTTGCGGAGAATGGCTATGGGCGTGAGTGCAGCACGAAGTCGTCTTGTTTTGGCAAGGAGGGTTTCGAGAGTGCCTTCACAAACGTAACCAATGGCAGCTCCGGCAGCGATAGGTACGATGAGTGGCCACACGATGACCATGCAAGCCACTGTGCAGATAAGAAAGAAGACGTGCTCTCTCCTGCCCCCAGAACTCATCTTGCGCCTGTGGCCGGAGCCGTCCCAACAACCGTCGCACTCGCCAGATGCTTGGCTCCAGCCCCGCGCAGAACAGAAATGATTTTCTCACGGTCAGGAAGGGCCGTCGCCTGGAGTTCCGAAATCATGCGCTCCACCGACTGTTCGGCTTCAATATACCGCATGGCAATGCGGAACACTTCGTCGGGTTCGAGCTCGTCGAGCCAACCAAGGCCTTCCTTGTAAATAAGGTGTGAGCCCATGTACGCGCTGATAATCGCAATTTTATGTGCTCTCGGCAGCCGCGTCATAATGCGGTCGCGGTATTTCTCAACCAGAATTTGAGGGCAATGCTGGAAGAGTATAAATGCGAAATTCTCGCGCGAAAGCTCGTCGTCGGAAAGTCGGTTGAGGTACTCTCGGGCCACGTCTTTCGCATAGTTGATTTCTTTCGACACCTCGTACGAAAGATCAACCAGGTTGGTCGACTGGCCCTGCTTTGCCCACTCACGGAACAAAAGCTTCGCCTCGTTGTCAGCTTTTTGCCGAAGGATGTCGACGACCTGGGAAACATATGTTCCCTTGATGTTCGCAAATTCTTGCGGCGAGAGAGTGAGGCAGGCGATGATCTCAAACGAAGAGCAGATGACGCCGGCCTTGTTTGCGGAGCTGTCTTTGATCACCACGACTCCCGCTTCCACAAGTTTGTAGCGGGCTTCCTTCGTAAAGTAGATGTTTGCGCCTTCCACAATGGCGAGGCTCGAAGGCTTGCCATCGTTCTTTAAAAAGCGATGCCAATTCGTTTCCTTCACCGTGTAGGGGCGGCCACCTGCAGGGATAAAGATTTCGGCTTCCACCGATGCGTAAAGGTTGTCCCGCACCTTCACATTTTCTTTGGTGTCGGCCGGCAAAACGAAGGCTTTGGCGTCTTTGGAAAGCGCTGATTTTTTGAACTCCACAATGCTCAGCGACTCGTGCACAAGGCGCAGGAGCTCGTCCCATTGCAAACCTTGTGGGTCGTAGGCGCATCCGAAACCATCGGCAATGGCAACAACGCGAGCGCGCTCGCCATACTCGCGGTGAAGAATCTTCAGCTCGTTGCCAGCGACATCGCCATCGGGGCCACCCGTCATTTTCACGCGGAATGTGCTCGAAGGCGAGTTGAGCTTCAGATAGGCGAGCACGTTGTCGAGGTAGACGTTCACACCTTCGCTCGTGACGCCGTAAGTCTTGTGGTTGATGCCGAAGTCTGGTTTCGAAGACATGAAAGCATAGGCATATTTGTAGCCACGGTGCAGAGCGTGCTCAATTGTCCAAACAATGAGGTCGTCGGTCATGTTTTCGTCTGGACCAAGATAAATAATCTCTTCTTGACCGAGATAGTCAACAATGCCCGGGTCAAGCTTGCCTGTTTTAGGGTCGATGGTGATGAGGTCGAGGAGGCCAGACACAGCACTTTTCACTGCAAGATGGCGGTTTCCGCCGGGTCGCACCACGAACACGGCCTTGGAGCCGCCTTCAGGGATGTCTTTGTTTTTGAGTTGCTGCGCCGAAGCCAGGCCATTGACTTCGTCGAAGATGCCCGCCAGGGCATTGTCGAAGTCGGCCGTTGTGCGCGGCATCACAACACGCACGCCTCCTCGCGCGATGTCGCGGTAACGCACCTGGAAACCTCGGAAGTCTCGCCCTATCATGAAGAAAATGCCGAAGGGAGACTCTGGATAGTATTGCTTGTTGAGCACGGCAGGGTCGATGCGGAACGAGAGCGCCCCTTTGCTCACAAGGAAGTAGTTCGTTTTCAGAATGTTCGTCAGGAAGCCAAAAGCCTCACGCAGAGTGGAACGCTCTACTTCATCTGCTGTATCAACAAGAATGGCTTCAATCTGGCGTGAAATCTCAGAGGCGCGGGCTTTACGGTCGCCATCGAAGCGAGGGTCAAAACGGGCGCGGAAATACTGGATGGCGAGGTCGTGAAACGACTCCGAGCGCACGAGAATTTTCGACACGCGGTCGAGCGAATAATAATACGGGTTGTTCTTCGTCAAGAAGATGTGGGTCCAATTGGCCATCGCTCGAATGAGGTTTGTTTCGTTCAAACTGCGAGGGTTGTTCCCTTGGAGCAACGTCGAGAACTCGTCACCATGGTCGACGTAGCTCAGCGATTTGAGGCCCTTCAAAACGCGGCCCCATGCCGTTCCTTTGTCATTCACGCGCTCGCCCGAGGAGCTCGAGGCAATCACCGACACCACCGTAAAGAGCTGTCCGTCGGCGGTGCGGACCTCCTGGCCCAGAACCCGGCGCACAACAAAGTTGTAGCGGTTGAAGATGCCCACAATATTTTCTGCAGCTGCCGAAACGGGAAAGCCCTTCAGGCCGATGTCCACCCGAAATCGGTTCTCGGCGGGGTCGTCTTCCACAGTCGTCAGGTGAACGTAAGAGTTTTCGTTGTCGTTGCAATATTCAATAGCTTCAAAACCCAAGGCAATCATGCGGATAGTCGCCTCGCGCGCATAATCGGCATCGAGGCTCTGAAGGTAGGCGTCCACCTCGCTCTCAGGCTTGGACAACAACAACGACTTCACGGCCGTCCGTTTCTTCATTTGACTCGGCGACTCCCAATTCCCTTTGGTGGAATAGGGCCGTTGGTGAATGTGCCCCACGGCTAGCTTGGTGTCGACCGACGACACGAGCGTAATGAACTTGCCCGTGTACTTACTCAGACGCGGCGCTATTTTCACCATACTCGCTCCGGCGGCACCGGGTGCAATGATGGTGACACGTTCGTCCTTCGTGTCGACGCGCTCCACGGTTTGCTCTTCGGTCAGAACTTTGCCCGACACAATTTCCATGATCGTGTCGATCTTCTGACCCAGCGGCGTGATGAAATGGTACAGTGGCGGCATTTGCCCAAGGAACCAGGGCACGACGAGTTCGAGCTCTTTCTTGAGTTCCCGAAACACACCCTCCATCAGCTCATTTCGAAGAGGGCTTTCCCCCATTCCCCGCAAGACGTTCTCCAGCGATACCGATGCATCGACGGACACGGGCTCCTCTTTGGAATCAATAAGCTCCACATCCTTCAACCATTCATGACTGCTGGGATTGGACGAACTCATAGGGCGCTTCTCCAAAAAACGGGGGCGTACTCAAATGTATCGGGAACCTATCGCAACCCCCCCGTTCGCGCAATTGGCGCCCGAGGCCTTTTGAGACCCGATTTCGTCTCGATTTCTCAGAGGAAGCGCCGAAAGCTTCCATTGAGAGGAGATGAGCTCATGGCTCGGTCGGACGGCAATGGAAAAAGACAGACGAGCGCGCGCAAACGTGCCAAGGCGACCTGGCTTGGCGCCTTTTCGATTCGCCATGTCGCTGTCGCCTTGACTCTCGCGTTGAGTGCCCTTGGCGCTTGGGTCGGACACCGCGTGGGCGCACACGTCTCTCAGTCGGTTGCGACGGCGCTGTCTCGTCCCGACGCCCGCAAAGCCATCGTTCAAACCAAACGCTTGCCCGCTGTCGAAGCCTCGCTTCGTGACCTCCGAACGACCGTGGGAAGTGCCGTTGCGTTTTCCGTACTTTTTGTTTCTTTAGTGTTCCTTTATTCGTTTAAACGTCTTTTCGTCCGCCGCGTCGACACCGTCGTCGAACACCTGCGCCGCGCGGCAAGGAACCCCGACGACGTTGGGAAGCTCGCAGCGCTCAACCTTGCCTCTCTCGACACCCGAGAGGTTGCGGCCCTCCTTCGAGCAGTCAACGAAGGCCTTGCGGAGCTCGACTTACGCAACCGCTGCCGCGCCCTGGTCAAAGCGACAGCGGAACGTCTGAGGCATGCTGAAGAATCACATTTCCTCTTGCTGGCCTGCGCAACCTTACGTGAGGAATCTCAGGGCATCGGGGAGGCGGGTGCCTACATCGCCCGAGCAACCGATGATGCAAATGGATTCCTCATTGAAGAGGGTGTGCCTCCTTCTCGGCAGGGAGAGCAGACACAGGCTTTTCCTGCACGTCGGCGCGAAGCCAGCCCCCGAGAAGCCCCACGCGCACAAGACCTCGTTTCACGTTCCAACCTGGCTGAAATGCACGCAGAGGCGGTCATTCAATTTCTTCGCAGCGGCCATGCTCTTTCGTGGCAAGGCTCTTTGCTTTTCCTCAGAACACACCTGACATCCGACGGCGCCGTCAGCCTGGTAACTCTTGTTTCTCCAGCCGACAGGGGTGCGCTCACTGCCCTGCAGTTTGAACATTTGTGTTCATTGTGGGCGTCCGAGGTCGCGCGCGCATGGCACCAATTGCGATTCCAAGATCTCGCTACAAGCCTCGAAATTTCACAGCAGCTTCAACGAAAATGGGTGCAGTCAGACTCCGGCGCAACCGCCGCAGAAAGCCGCACGAGAGTTGGCCCCATAGACGACTGTGTCGGATTCGAGAGCATGCCATCTCGTTTCATCAACGGAGACTTCCTCTGCGTCTTCCGTCTGGAAAAACGAAATGCGTCTATTGTCATTTTGGGAGACGTCACGGGGGCGGAGCTACGCGCCGGACTCGCCGCGACAGGCTGCGTCGCGGCGGTTGCTGATAGATTCGATGCCAGAAAAGGCGACGCTCCCCACCTTCTCCTCGACGCACTCATGCATTCCCTCAATCGATACATGTGGGCGGCGTATCGCGGCGCTCTTGGACTCCGCACACTCGGCATCTATTTCAATCACGAAACAGGACAAGGGGCATTGGGCTGTTTCGGGCAACCGTTTCCTTATGTCCTGAGTCCTGTCGACCGAAAGCCCATGGTTCTCGTTCCTGCAGTGAACCCCGGGATGATGGGTTTGTCGGAGGAAGTCGATACCACACCAACCTCTTTTCAGCTCCTTGCAGGGCAAGTTCTTTTCGCCTGCACCGAGGGAATTTTGGCAACCGAGGACGTTCAAGGCAAAAGGTTCGAGAAAATGATCCAGCGAGGCACCCTCGCAGACATCTGCCAGCAAAATGCCGATGCCACCGCTCCTTTGCTCCTGTCAAAACTCCTTGACGCGGCACGCGCGCACGCAGGCAACACGAGCATCCGAAACGACCTCACAGCCGTCGCATTAAAAGTCATGCGGGAACGTTAAAGACGCCCTTCTCTCTAGATTCCAACTGGGCTAAGCTTTCTTCAAATGAAAAGGCGCTTTTCCGCCGGCATCCTGAGTCAAGGAGAATTGAGGATATGAGAAAAGGAACATCTTGTTCTTTTGTAGTGCTCATTGCTCTCTCCGGGGCATGCACGTCTCGAGAATTCAACGGGGGTACCGAGACGGAACTCTCGGGTGGAAGAATCGTGCAAAGCGACAAGTACCCGGGGCTTCTGCAAATAAAAAATTTAGAATGCAGCGGCGTTAAAATTGGAAAAAACCATATTCTCACTGCCAAACACTGTGTTAAATTCTCGCGCCCCAAAGACATCCTCGTTCTTGCCCACATCGACCCTTCTGCGCGCCCCGGTTCATTTGCGCCTCTCATCGACTTTCAAGTCAACATTCTGAGAATCCTGAAGCACCCCGACACCGGCGTCTCGAAGAACAGAGACATCGCGATCGTCGAAATTGAGTCGTCATCTCAATTTCAATCACTGCAAACGGCGCTGCTTGAGAATGACACCGTCGAAAACGGCGACAGTGTCCATGTCGTCGGATTTGGGTGCACAGAACGAAGCGACGTCTCCGAGAGCCAGACACTGGCGACCTCTCCTGTCAGACGTTCCCATTCCAGTTCCCCACCAAACGACTCGCCAAACATCAGCACTCGGACGTCTCCCAAAGAGGCCGTCTGTCACGCTGTGGTCTCAGGCGCTTCCGAGCTCACCGGCTCCACCCATCTCGCCTGCCAAATGCGCACAGCTTCTCATTTTCAAAGCGTTCCGGGACTGTGTTACGGCGACTCTGGCGGGCCGCTGTACACGAACGCGGCTCCCCACCGTGTTGTGGGCGTGAACTCTCATTTCCGTCCAGGCAAGCTCGCAGACTTCAAGCCGACCAACGCGGCAGCGGGGCCTTCCAGCTCTTCCTCCCTGGCGGCACCCCGCTATGGCGTCAGCACGTTTGTCAGGGTCGACGCAGGCGCAAAAGAGCATCAACAGTGGATTCAAGACGCCCTGAGTGCACGCCCCAGCCGATGACGCTCAGAGAATCTGGAACGTCATTTCCAGACCGTAGGTGTAAGTGATGCGCGCATCCCTCTCCACCCACGAATACCGATACAGCGGCTCCACAACCATAAATCCTTTCCAAAGAGGAATTCCAACACCCGCTTGCAAGTGGAGGAACGGAAGAGTCTCCTTTTTTGAAATGTCATTCTCGCTTGAAGAAATCACACCTTTCGTGACGAGTTTCACTTGCCTTGAAATGACGCCGCCACCAAGGGCCAAGCTTGGAACAACATACCAGTCGTAAACAAAGCCAAGTTCACCCCCGAAAGAAAGATCACGCTCTTCCACTCGCAACCCTTGAGGCATTTCTGGCTGCTCGGAGGCGTAGGCAACACGAAGGCCCGGGCGCAACCAAACAGGCCCAAGGAAACCTCCCAAGTAACCATAGGTTACGAACTCAGGATGGAAACGCGAAAAACTTCCGGTTCCATACTCATTTCGATTCTGAAATCCGAGCCCTAAACCCGAAGCCAGATGCGCCTCGAAACCCTCAGCATGAGCTGATGGAGCCGCGAAGAAGACACCAAAAAATGCCGATGCACTTAAGGCAAGCGAAGCGGTGGAGACCACGCAGGAGCAAGAGCGCCTGAAACGGCTCATGGACAATCTCCCCGTACGGCGGTCGGAAATCCTTCGGCGCCGAAAGTCTTTTTGAATGCTGTGCAATACGATGCCCGATTCGCAGGAGGGACATTTTTCAGGAACGCGGCGAGGAAGGCACCCGTGATTTTTCCATCGTAGGTCAAGTCGATATTCGAAGGCGTTGAGCAGCCGGCGACGTCGACAGACGGCGCGGGAAGCAAGCCCGTGTCAAAAGTCCGAAGAGACGCCTGTACCTTCGAAACAGCCGTCACGACTTCTGTGGTGACGGCCTGCCGCTGAGCCGCAACTTTCGTGTTCACGCCACGCCCAAGAGCCGCACTTCGCACCGACCTGGCAAAGAGGCTTCCAATGCAGTAAAAACGGCCAGAACAGACTTCGTCATCGTTGGAGCCCAGACTCGAGAACGTGAACTTTTCCGACGCAAAATTGCGCTCGTCGGCAGAGTCTCCCAAGTCGATGGAAGACCTCAAAATATCGGTACTTCCAGTCACCCCCCAGGAAATGACATCGGCGAAGCCTTCGTTGATGCCCGTGATCGCAAACTCCTGAGCGAACCGCTTCACACCTGTGCGGTTTAAAATAACCTCTTCTTCCCCCTCGCACCGGGAGAATTTGTTTTCAAAAAAAGTTTTCTCGAAGAGTGCATGTCCAAACTCGTGCGCAATAACCTGGAGATTTGCGGCAAGAGGAACTTTTTCGAGGTTTGACCTCTGGAACAAAATGAATTGCTGTTTGCCAGGCACAAATGCAGCATTGAGTTTAATGGTCGCGTCGAGCGTGGAGTCATCGGTTTCAATACGGATTTTCGGCTCGAACATAATCCGGAACTTACCCATGGAGGCCAGAAAAGCCTCAGGAGTGAAGCCTGTCACCCCTTTTAAAGAACGCCACACGGTTTCAAACTGATAATACGCGGACAAAAGAAGTAAGGTGTTGTAGTCGCGGGGAACAATAACGCCGTCTTTCATCGTGTAGCGCAAGCGCGGTTTGCCACCGCCCGTAAACTTGTCCGATTGCACTTGAGAGCCCGCAATGTCTTGAATGAAAAGCTGCCCCCCCTCTAAGATCTCGAAATAGGCGCCCGAAAGCGACTCGAGGTCCTGCAGAGACTCAATGGCCACTTCCTTCACCTGGAACGCCGTGGTCGCTTCATCCGACTGCGTGGAGGCTGAGTCGAACACGAGCACCTGCGCCCGGTAATGGCCTGCGGCATCTTTGGGAGCCGATGGCGATTTGTCGTTGCACCCAGCAAAAAACACACCTAAAAACAAAGAAGCTAAAGAAACGAATCGACGAGTCATCTGCATTTTCATCACCATTTCACCGTCGCGCTCATCCAAGGACTCAAGGAAGAACCTGAACCACCGTCTTCGCTGTCACTTCCGTCCTCCCCAGAACTCGATTGCCCTCCCATTCCCAAGAAAGAGATGAGGCCTGGACTCAGAAGCCAACGCCCCAGCCTAAACTCCCCAAGCACCCGAATAAAAGCGAATCCCGACACTCCGACGCCCCTGCCGAGCGAGGCACTCGCCGAAATCGTTGAGGAGTCGAGCACGATGCTATTGTAGGCCGAAAGTGCCACCAACGCCTGTGGACCAAACCACTTCGTAACCCAGTATTGATACGAGGCGCCTGCAAGAAGCGTGGTGATGGATGTGTTCTGGTATTCCAAGTTTTCTTCCGCACGGGCATTCAAACCGAGCTTCAAGTAGTAAAAGAAGGCGTTCAAATAGGAACGTTCCGAGAAATAGTAGGTCGTATTGTTCGATGCACCAGTGAGGTAACCATCGAAGGTCGTTTTTCCAGCCGCGCTTCCCACTCTGTTTGTGGAGTAACCGCCATAGACGGTAAACGAAGACGCGAGCGACTCCGTCGTGAGGAATCGGTAGCGTGTCTTGAGGTAGACCGAAGGCAAACCCGCTACCAGAAGTCCCAAAAACAGGCCGTTCGTTCCAATCGTCACGTTCTCGGTGAGTCCGTAGTCGGCCGAAAGGGTGGGGATGTCGAGAACGAACGAACCCTTGTCGGCAACGTTCGAATCAAACATGCCTGGAAAACCAGACGCAGGCGTGGTCGGCGGCGTGCCATCGAGCGTGTAGGCTCCTCCGCGTTGCGCGAAGGCGCGCGATGCGAAAGGACCAAAGAAAGGCAAGACAGCAGCAACGAGCGCCAAGGCCCAAGCCCCGGCGCGCGCCGAAGCCAAGTTCCCACCGGTCTCGGCACCCTTCTCAACAAACTTGTGCGAATGTGTCACGGCAAGTAATCTTTCCACGCCTAGCGACCCCAATATCTCGTTGCAGGAGGAGCGACCGATGATGAACTGGAACGACCTTCAGAACTTGCTTTCAAAACCTGGCCCCGCGTCCGGGGGCTTGCTTCCCCGCATGCTTGCAATCACCTCGCTCGCCAGCATGGTCCTCGTTTCTCAAGGATGCCTCACCGTCGGTGACGACTTCACAAGCGAAGTGACTTGGATCCAACGCGACAAAACGACGCGCCAGGAAATTGAAAGCAAAGTGGGTCAGCCCTTCCGCGTCGGCTACGACACCGGCCTCCTCACGTTTACGTATGGCTTCTACCGTTACTCGGTATTCCGCCCCACTCGAACGAAGGATCTCACGGTGAGATTCAACAAAGATGGTACTGTGAACAGCTACTCTTTCGCAAGTTCCTTTGACGAAGACAAGAGCTCCATGGCAAAGTAACGCGCTTCCCTGGCGCTGCCGTTCGACGAAACCCTGAACTCCATTAACACGGGGTCTGCCCACCACCCGTTCCGCGCATCAATCGAGCAGTGAGGAAAGACGAATGGCTGAATCAGACTCCTGCAACACTCCTAGTGGGCGCATCGTCGTTATCGGCTATGGAAATATGGGACGCGCTCTTGTCCGCGGGCTGCGCCGTTCAGGCGCAGCCAACATCATTGTCTGTGAGCGCTTTCCGGTGGACGAAAACGAAACCGAGACTCGCACCCGTTTTTTCCATCCAGCCAATGCCGCCCTTCTTGCGAAGGAACCAAGACTCGGCCGCTCAGACACCATTATTCTTTGCACAAAACCCCAGAATCTCAGCGACACCGCCAAAATCTGGCGCCCACATCTCATGCCGAAGGGAAGTGTCGAAAAGCCTCTGGTTGTGTCTATCCTCGCAGGCACACCCACCGATCTCATTCATCAGCTTTTTGCCGACGACGCACCGGTTGTCAGAGCCATGCCGAACATTGCGGCCACAGTGGACTGTGCCGCCACAGCGTTGTGCGCAAGCGAGTCGACCGACGCCTCCTTTGCCTTGCGTGCGAAAGGCATTTTCGATTGTGTTGGCAAGAGTTGGATCGTTCCTGAAGACCTTCTCGACGTCGTCACGGGGCTTTCGGGAAGCGGCCCTGCTTACATTTACATGGTGATTGAAGCGCTCTCCGACGGTGGCGTGAAAATGGGCATGCCCAGGCAGCTTGCTCTCGATCTCGCAGCTCAAACCGTTTTGGGAGCCGCCACCCTGGTGCAAGAGACGAAAGCGCACCCCGCCGTGTTGCGAGATCAAGTCACCACCCCTGGCGGCACAACCATCACCGCCATTCACGAACTGGAAAAGCATGGACTCCGTCCCATGCTCATCAGTGCTGTCGTCACCGCAACCAAACGCAGCGCACGGCTTGCGAGCATCGTTCGGAAAACGATGCTCGACAAAGCCAAGGAACCCGCCTCTTAACCTGCTTTTCCTTAGGCTCTACAGCGCCTCTCTTATTTCGCGGGAGAACCTACGACTGCCGGTGAGGCCGATGGCTTGTTTCCCACCTGAAGGTTGCTGACTTCGCATCCCGGAGCCTGTGGGGTTTCAACATAGGGAACGAAGTCGGGCGGCGGCGGCAACGCGCATGGAATCTTCGCCCAACTTCCATTTCCGTCTTGCATGAAACCATCGATCGCCACGGCGACGTTTTCCGATTCCACGTCAAAAACGAAGTCGTTGAAGTCGATTCCGGTCATGTCTGCCACTTTCAGCCGTCCCGCCGAGTCCTTCCCCCGCGACTCACTCTCGAACCGTCGGAGGTTGCTATTCGATTGGTCTTCGAAAAACATTCTGTAGTACTTGGCTCCCGTCGGATTCTTCGCAGCGGTTTCGTAAAGCGTCTGGTTGCGCGCAACGACGTCGACGTCCGTGAGACGCACTTTCGAAGGAAGGCTTGACCTTTTAGGGTCTAATTGCAAAGCGTCCACGAACACGAAAAAATCTCGGTCAGCGGCGCGTGCACTCACCCGTTGACAGGTCGGTTGCGCCTCCGTTTCACACGTCTTTCCGCTCTCGCACTTTGTTCCTACTGGATTCTGGTGGACGTTCATATAGAAGCGCAAGATGTTGCACGCTTTGGGGTTTGCCTCAATGCGAATGACTTCATCGGCCGCGGTAGCGCCATCACCTTTGCTGCAGCCACTCCAAACAGCTTTCTCTGCTCCGTTTAAAGTCACGTACATGCATGTGCGCCACCAGGCATCTGGACGCATTTTTCGCACATTGAGCGAAAGGTAAACGGGAGTCGGCGTCGGCACGGGCGGGGGAATATAGGGCGCTGTTTTCGTTCTTCCCATGAAGCTTGTTTCTTTACACGCCGTCACTCCGCCAAAGAAAACAACAGTCGCCAATAAGAAATTCCTCATTTCATTGCCCGCCACACCCCTGAGGGCCAGATCCCTCGACATAAAAAAGCACATTTTCGCCTTTAACGTCGAAAATGTAGTCGTTGAAGTCGATTCCTCTTTCATGCCAAATCGACGGATCGGCGCGCACCGCATCCAAATTCGCTTTGGGTTGGTCTTCAAAGAAAATCCGCAGCCAACGGTTCGCACCACCGTCCCGATAGTTTTCCATTTCGCTTTTCAGCCCAACGTAGTCGAACGGAAATTTAATGAGAGGATCGCGCGAAAGAATCGTTTTGAAATCATACCCAAAGAAGAAGGGCCTGTCGGCACTTCGCGAAGGCGAGCGCGTCCAGTCGGGAGTGGACGCATAGGGACCATTGCAAGGCAGACCCTGTTTGAGTCGAGTGTTGCAGTTTGTTCCCTGGTTTTTGAATGTGCTCACGGACACTTTCACGGCGTTGCACGCCGGTGGCATGTCTGCAAAAAAATAACGAGTCGTGCCGAACCCTGAAGTCCACTTGTTGCAGGCTATCCGCTTTTGATCAGATCCTACTGTAACATCGAGGCAATTTTGCCACCAGGACTCGTAGTTGAGCTGAACGACTTTGAGTTCGAGAAGAACTTTGCCCGGCGGAGGCGTTGGCTTGGGCTCTGGCGTAACGACGGGTGGAAAAGGTTCAGGATTCGGCTTTCTCACAATAGGCGGGTTCTGACCTGGATAGGTGTCTCCGCCTTCTCCGCCATTGTCACCGCCACCTTCCCCGGGTGTTCCCACGCCGGGCGTGGTTGTCGCAAGGGGCGTGACTGTCGTACCAGGGGTTGGACTTCCTCCTGGAAGTTTCCCATTCCCATCGCCATCACCCTGCCCATTTCCACCGCCACCGTGAGAGCTGTCTGTCCCGCCGGGGAATGGCTCCGAGCCTGGGATGCGAGGATCCGCGCCAGCAAGTCCACCCCCACTGCCTCCGCCACTTCCCCCGCCTGTCCCCCCACCAATGGTCCCGGGGTTGGGCCGATTCGATGGAAAGGGCTCTGCGGAAGGGTTCCGGTTCACGGTTCGAGGTGAGTTCTTGCCGGTCACAACAGCTCCTCCGCTGCCTCCCCCCGTGCTCTGCCCTCCTGCTCCAATGACACCGCCACCCCCCTGCCCTTGGCCTTGGCCGGCTTGGCTGGGGTCAGCTGGCGAGCGCCCTTGTGCAACGCCTCCTCCCGAACCTCCTCCTTGTCCAGGAAGGTTCGAAATGCGACCGCCCCCTTGGCCGAGGCCTCCGCCACCGCCTCCCGTGTTGGCGCCTCCATTCGGAAACTCTTCGCCTCCAGGAGTGCGGCCTGGGGAATCGGCGTTCGGCGTGCCCACCTCAGTGCCGTTTCGACCAGCATCGAGCTCGTTGGGGCTTTTATCGCCAACTTTATCGCCCTCTCTTTCACCCTCTTTTGTTTGTCGGGGCTCGCGAGATGTCGAGCCCCGAAAGCTCGTGGCATCACAAGCCACGAAGACGGCGACCGCAACGGGAAGAAAGGCGAATGTTGATTTCCTGAGTTTCGAGGTCTTCATGCGCGCCACCCTTACTGTCCGCGGTCTTCGTGTGAGGCGTATCGGCAAACGGCAGCCAGGATTGACGTCAGGAAATCAACTCCGCCAGGAAACAATTTCCGCTCGCTACGGGTTGAGCAACAGCGACGCAAACTCCGCCACCAAGGGAGCGCAGACAAGCAAGAGAAGCGCGGGCAAAACAAATGCAGCAAGAGGAAACAACATTTGAACGGGCAAACGCGCGACACGCTCCTGATGCAGAGCTGCGAGATCGGACTGCAAGCTGTCGCGGATGTCGACGAGCGATTCCGACGCTTGGCTCCCGAGGGATTGAGATCTCTGCAACGCAACAAGGGTCCGTTTTGCCGGGTCGGTGCGTGCATTCTCGCAAGCAAAAGTCAGTGATGCCGAGAAGCTGGAGCCCAGCAGAAACGCCTCTTCCGCGCGGGCGAAATCGAATCGCACCTCTGAGGGAGCAAGCAATGAGGTTGCCAAGCGATAGGCCTGAAGGAGCCCCAGACCCGCTTCCAACGCTGTTGATGCAGTGTCGAGCCACTCAGCGCAGTTCCAAACGTCCCGAGCCCCTGTTTTTGAAGGTGCGAGCCTCGTCAATGGCCGACTGAAAAGGCTCCACTGGGTTGCAACTCTCAGAGAAAACGAGACCAATGAAAGACCATTGCGATGCCACTTCGCTCGGCTCCTATCGCTCAGGACAAGTGCGAAGTAACCCAACATAGGGGGCATTGAGACGAGCAAAATGTCACCTGTCCATTCCAGCAGGTTCATGCAATGGTCTCCGTCCAACGGGAAACGAGACGCCACGTCACGGCGCCCCCTAGGAGCGTCAGAGCTAAGATGACCGCCAGAAGTCCATTTCCAATGGGCGTATCGAGAAAGAAGGCAAAGCGCCTCGGAAAAATAAAGGCGTATCCTCCCCCCAAAAGAAAGGGGGCCAGACAAAGAACAACCCCTTGAAAGCGCGCTTGTGCGGTGTCGATTCGAACCTTGCGCAAGAGAGCATGCCGAGCATCGAGTCGGACTCGCAGTGCCTGCAGAAGTTTGCTTGTATTTGCACCCATGCGTTCCGACACTGCGAGGCTCGCGAACAGCAAACCTGCGTAACGCTCTTCTCCTTTTCCCAAAAGAAGAAGACGCCCTTCTTTTTCCATCAGAGCATTGGTGTCTTCTCCTAGAATTCGCGAACGTTCGAGAGCTGCAAAGGTGTTTCGCAGCGTCAAAGACAGATAGGTTTCCGCGTCTCTTGGGAAAGATTGGTGCAAGTGAAGCCCCACAGACGTCGCGGCACTGAGATGATCGATGAGCATCCGCAGTTCCGCCAAAAACAGAGAGCGTTCTTTTCGGCGTTTAAGCCAGGGGCCGAGCACTCTTGTGTGCCCAAGCAAAAGAATCCAAGCGAGCGGAAGAAACAGGACGATGTAGAAAAATTTTTGTCTCGACCGAAATGCAAACATGCCCCAAAGAGAAAGCACGACCGTGATGCCGACGCCAAGCGCTGCCATCATGGGTGTGCTCCTGCCAAAACCTTCGCTCCTGACTCCAAAAATCGGGTGTTTTCTGCAAGAACGTAGGAACCGTCCGCCGAAAGACCACTCACCTCCGCAATGCTCGCCACCCGCCGAGAACCTTCCCGAGTTCTTTCGAGAAACACGATGCCCTGAACTGCGGAAGCGATCTGTTCCCTTATGGCACGCAAAGGAAGGTCGACTCCGGAAAAAAGGACGAGGGTTTCAAGCCGTCGCAGGGCGTCGAGCGGTGAGTTTGCGTGCAGTGTGGTCATACTACCGTCGTGCCCCGTGTTCATGGCCTGCAACATGTCCAGCGCCTCGCCGCCCCGACACTCGCCCACAACAATGCGGTCGGGCCGCATGCGAAGGGCGTGACGAACGAGTTCTCTTACGGGCACCGCCCCTTTTCCCTCGACGTTCGGCTGCCTCGCTTCCAGACGCACGACATGAGCCTGGGAAAGCTGCAACTCCGCAGAGTCTTCTATAGTGACAACACGCTCCTCTTCAGGAATGAACGACGACAACGCGTTCAAAAGAGTTGTTTTTCCGGTCCCTGTGCCGCCGGCCACAATGACATTGCGACGATCCATCACAAGGGCCTTGAGCAGGGACATTTGCGCAGAGGTGGCGGAGCCCAGGGAAACAAGAGCATCGGCACCCAGAAACTTCGCTCGAAACGTCCGTATGGTGAGGCTCGGACCATCGACCGCAAGGGGAGGAAGAATTGCATGGACGCGAGACCCGTCAGGCAATCGACAGTCGCATGCAGGACTTGCTTCGTCGATGCGGCGTCCTGCTCGGGCCACCATCCGCTCAATGAGCGCGCGCAGTTCGGCAGCGTTTTTGAAAGGCGAAGGGACTGGCGCCAAAGTTCCGCCACGCTCCACATAGCAGCGCTCCGCTCCAAAAACCATGATTTCGGTGACATCACTCTTGGCAAGAAGCGCACTCAGGGCGCCGTGTCCGCGCAGGCGAGCCCATGCAGACCACAAAAGCTCGCCATGAAGCAAAAACGCTTCTTCAGAGGGAAGCGCGCCTGGGCCAAGAAGGACATCGATTTTTGCCGACAGCACACTGAGCAAACCAAAGTCGTTCTCCTGAGGAACGTCGTCGAGAGCCGAGGGGTTTTCTCGCAGGAGTTGAGGCAAGCTTTCGACCAAGGACAGGAAGAGCTCGTTTCGTGTCAGGGCGCAGGCTCGTTCATAGGAGGGACGAGTGTCTTCCAGAAGGGCCTTTGCCGACTGGCTCCCTTCGAGATGAAATTCGACACCCGACGCGACTGAAAATCGGGTACCCGAAAGGAGTGTGCGTCGCTCACTGCCAGACTCGAGCGCGCAAAACGGAACACCTGCGACCAAAGTCGCCTCGATGGGTGCGCATCGCGCAGGTAGCCGCACATCGCACGACTCATGGGAACCAAAGACGAGGTGCGCGCCTGGTTCAAAGGCAAGAGACGTTTCTTTGCCAACAAGCCGAAGGCTCCACAAGGGCATCGAACTCATGGCTGAGCGCCCTCCCCGCGTGCCGAGTGCGGTGAAGCGGGGAGTGTGTTTGAAGTCGGCAACGTCGCCTTCAACAAATTTTGCCATTGTCCCGCGGAAGGCAGTGTGCCTGTGAACCGAAATGCAGTTTGCGAGAAAGGACCGTTCGGGTTTTCCTCGGGCGCGAAGGCCGGTTCTACGAGCGACAAAAGAAAGACGCATGCCGCTGCAAAAAGGGCGGCCATGAGAACGGCTCCTGCCAAACCCTCACCTTGTTCTTTTCGATGGGAATGCCTGCTGAATTCAACGCGGCTGCAGGGGGAGAGAGCGATCACTTTCGCCTCCTTTCTCGGAGTCTGCACCGGGAGGCGCTCCATTGCGGATTCGGAAGACGTCTGACGAGAGGGCTTGCTGGATGCGTGGGTTCGCAAGGAAACGACTCAACGTCATGGCCACATTTTTTCCGCCTGCAGCAACCTCCTTCGGATTTCTGAGGGCGAGGTGGAACTCGGAAAATTTCTGCGCGTGTACCAGGAGCTTCATCTCTTCGGGACGCAAATGAAACGACACGACGTCGCCTCGGGCCCTCCCATCGGCGTCTTCACTTTCTCCGATGCCCACCAGTGGCACGGCTTCAAGAAGAGTTTCGGTGACAGCACCCACGTCAGGAAGAGTCATGTGGGCCAAAACATCGACACGCTGACCAGGCGAAAGAAGCCTCGCGAGGGCGCCGAGCTTCACAGGCACAGGAAAGAGAACCTGGCCCGGAGGGATGCCTTCAACATCGAGCGGAAGGACAGGGACCTCCGAAGTCCGCGAACGTGTCAATGGAGTGCCTTTGGGAAAATCTTCAGTCAGGTAACGTCCTTCAAATTCTTGAAAATCACTTTCAGTTAGGAAGGTCCCAGAAGCTGTGGCATCAGCAGCCGCAACCCGTATAGAAAATGAGACATTATCTGCAGAAAGCACTTGCCCACGTTTGAGACCGCGGCTCACGGCAATGCGTGTGAAATCGCCATCACCATGAGCCGCGGACGCGCAACGAAAAACGACCAGCCCTTGCGCAAGCGCTGCAAGGACAGCCAGTGCGAGCGGCAGCAGTCGAGCACTTGGGCCAATCGACGGGTGTCGCTCCTGCGAACCTGAATCGATGGTGAGGTCGAGCTGCTCCTTCATTGGAGGCTTTCTGTGTCGATGACTTCACCACTTGTTTGGTCGGTATTCACTTTCATGCCATCGACTTTTTTCGATCGTGTTCGAAGTTTTTCGGAGGCGCTTCGCGCGGTGGCGTTTCCTTCCTCAATCCGAGAACGATCTTCCCCAGCAATGGCAGCGACGAGCGATGAAATGCGTCCCTGGAGCGCACCTCCAAAGAGCGCCATGGCGGCTATGCAGGCCACTCCTACAAGACTAATGAGGACGGCATACTCCGTCAGTCCTTGTCCTCGTTCCGTTGGCTTGGAAAGGTCTAAAGGGCGTGCTCGCAGAGGAAGAATCGAACTTAACATGCGTGCGAAACAAATCTTTTGAAAACTCATATGGGAATCTCCTTTGTCGGCAATCGACTCACAGGAGACGGGCATGAAGCAAAGAGCATGCACGGAAAATGATCACTGAGGCGCAAAAAAAGCATCGCCCGCGCATCTTATCGACAGCCGGCAGGAAGTTGATTTCAACTCCGACAGGGACCAACAAAGTCTATCCATGTTCAACAATGTCTAACGATGTCCGGCAGTGAGGAACGACACGATGCGCCGAAGTTTGTTGTCATTCATTCTCCTGGCCTGCCTAGGCCTTTTTCAGCCAAGGGGAGCCACGCTCACTCTGGGCACCCCACAGGCCATGGCCTCTAGCAAGAATTTTCGCACGTTGCGGCTCAAAGCAGGAAACACCTTGTCTCTCGATCTCGGAGCTCCTCCCCGTTTCATTGATATTTCGGCTCCTGAAGCCATCGACGTCAGTCGCATCGGTCTCACAAACAAGGTGGGAATTCAGGGAAAGACCGCGGGAGAATCCTACCTCACCATCACCTATCTCGATGGAAAGAGTGTGCAGTACCTTGTGAGGGTTGAGAGCGGAACGCGGGGGGCGGGTGTTGCACCTCCGCCGCTGGCATCGTCTTCAATGGCTCGCATCACTGCAGCCTTGGCTAAAATCAAAGGGATCGAGTTCGTGGTCGATGAAGGCCGAGTCGTTCTTTTGGGAACACTCTCCTCGCTGCGTGATTTCGAAACCCTTGAAACAGTTGCGCGGGTCGCGAATGAACAAATTGTCCCTGCATTCGAAATCCCCCCTGCTCTGCAAGGTGCGGTTGTTCGTCGTCTCGGATCCCTGTTGAAGGCGCTCGGAGAAAAAAGCCTTCGTATCGAGGTTTCAGGGGGCTTTTACACACTCAAAGGAACAGCACTCACCGACGAGGGCAGAAAGAGAGCCGTTGCCTTATTGAAAGCGCTCGTGCCAGGCATTTTGGACTCCACGTCAACCTCGTTTGGCGACAATGACACGGTGCAAATTTCCCTTCAGTTTCTGGAAGTCGCAAAAAACGAACGCCTTGCCTTTGGGGTCCGAGGCTCCGGTCTTCAGTCACCGTTCGGTGCCTCGGCATCTTTCCATTCCAAAAGCCTCGCGCCTTCTTTTCAAATTGCACCCATCAATGTGCTGCTTCAGGCTTTGCAGCAAAACGAGGGTTCGCGGCTGCTCGCAAAGCCTGTCATTCTCACACGCACAGGTGAGAAGGCGTCGTTTCTGGCTGGCGGAGAAATGCCCGTTCCCACGGTTCAAAACGCGGGAGGTTCGGAATCGACAACGCGCGTGGAGTTCAAGCCCTACGGAATCCTCTTTCACGCAACGCCTCGCCGACAGTCGGAAGACACGCTCTGGCTCGACATCATTCTGGAAGTCAGTGAGGTTGACGAAAGCAACACCGTAGGAGGTGTGCCAGGCTTTCGTACGCGCAAAATAGACACCAAAATTTCTCTTCAAGAATCACAAGCATGCGTGTTTACCGGGCTTGTTCAAAATCGAGATTCCAAGCGTGTCGAAAAAATGCCCTTTCTGGGCAGTCTCCCCATCCTTGGCGAACTCTTTAAAAGCAGAGCGTTCCGGGAAGAAGAGTCGGAACTCTGGGTGGCAGTGGAGGCCACGCGTCGTCGCACGCTCTCAGCCAATGACTTCGGCGAAAAATACAAGGCGTCGTCGAAGCTCACCTTCGGCTCCCTCACCGACTGAAGGAACAGTCTCCTATGCAAATTCACATCGACTCGGTTTCCGGTTTCGTCCTGCTTTTTTCTCATCGACAACCACACGGTCGACGCGAGGGCCATGTGTACTTTCCTTCGACCGAGGCCACACTCAACGCTCCGTGCGTTCAGACTCACGGAAAAAATCACGGACACGTTCTCGTGCGATCCGCTCGGCTCGCGAGGCTCTGCGCAAAGCTGCGACAGGCGTCGGTGTCACTTCAGTCACGACTTGCGAGCGGCACGAAGACGCATTCAGTCCAACCCGCACGAGGATGCAAAGTATGCCCCACACGCCTTCTCTTTCTGGGGGGCATTTTCCTGTGGTCTGCCACAACAGCTCCCTTACAAGAACCTCCCGTCCTTCTGAAAAAGGAAGCGGCACCTTCCTATGCGGGATACGACTTCAAAGCGCCGTTTCGTTTTGACGTGTTCTTGAAGAAGAAGGTCCCTGAGAGCCTCCCTTTCGCAAAAGCGAAAACATTCCTCCTCCCAGAACTCCCCGCGTTCGCGTTCTTGAAAATGCCCTCTCACGTTGCTGATGGAGAACACGCCTTCCTGTTGACGCCCGCTGCTTGGGCCGACGCCCTTGAGTATTTAAACGGCTCCCTCGTCCGAAGGCGACTGACGTCTGAAGGAAGCTGTGGTTCGGCGAAAGTTTACGCAGCAAAAGCAGGCGATTTTCTGGTGATCCCAGGAGATTCTGCAGCCTTAAGCGACGTCCTTGTGTCTCCGCCCGATCTCGACATCTTGTGTTCACGTGCTCGTGTGGTGACCGACAGTGCAACCTGAAAACTCGCGCTCGGAGGTTTTCTCTCACATTCTTTGCAAGCAAGGCAGCCTTCGCCCCCAAGCATTCCCGTGCCTTTCTTGGGAACACCGAGGACAGCATGTTCTCGTTCTGGGAAGGAAGCGGAGGACGTCAGTGCTCGTCGGCGAACCATTTCCATGGGAAGACGAAACTTGGGTCTTTTTGCCGAGCGAAACGTCCCCCAGTCTCGCGCAAGCGAGCCCAGGACGCCATGCGCCCGCATTCGAGCTGGTGGGAGTGAAAAACCTTCTGTGGAACCCCGCTTTTCGGGCGTTTCTGCTCGAACAGGCACGCCACCTTCCCCTCGTTGTTACGTCTTTCGCCCTCTTTCTTTTCGGAAACTGTGGTTTTCCACCTCGAACCGCTCTTGCACCCGCGTTTCAACTCGACAAAAAAGCGCTTCAGGTGCAGCACCTTGCAGCCACCCTTCACACGGCTCCCATCAAAGCCCAAGTCTCGCTGCCCAAGTCCCTCCCAGCCACTTTTTCAACCATGGCACCGAACACAACACCCACTTCAACGGTGGCGCAGGTCGAGAGTGCCACCGTCCGAGCGCCTTCAAAGGGGAGGGCGAACCCCGTTCGCGTGCACTCGGGAAGCCCGTTGTCTGGTTCGCGGATCTCTCGCTTTTTTCTTCCGGACGCAAAAGCGCCCGCGAAGCGAAATGAGGAGTGAACTCACATGGTGGAAACCGTCCTGTGCCTTCCGGCGCTTCTTGCACTCACAGCACTCGTCATTGAGGTTGCCAGGCTCTCGGCCCTCAGCATCGTTCTTCAGACGGCAACGCAAGATGCCGCGCGCTCCCTCTCTCTTCGATGGGTTCACGTTGAGCAGCGAGGTTGGGAAAGGAAAAGTGATTCAAATGAACCCGACCTGAACTCTGTCTTTGCCAGGGCCATTGAGAGCGATGTGCTCGCGCACGTGGGCGCGTTTCCAGGATACGCCCCAGCCTTTGGCACCTCCAAGCCTTCACTTCCCGAAGGACGCCTGTTCTTCGACAAAAAAGGTGACACCCTCACTTTGCGAACACACGTCTGCGTGCCCCTCCTGTTCCTTCCCTGGAGTTCTTCAGGCGGCAAAGAAGGATCTGCGTCACCCCCGTCTTCAATGCAGGCAAAGCAAGCCAGTCCAGGTACGAAGTCGCGAGATTGCGGGGGACGGTTTCGAGCCTCTCCTTCCGGCTTCGCCTGGCGTCTGGAAGCCTCAAGCACCATCGAACTGCCCGCGAGTGTGTCCGTGTTTCGGCAAGGTCTTGCGTTGCCCGAACATGTTCCGTTGGTGAACGTCCCAGAGCCTGCGCAAGGGATGTTTGCTGGCCACGGCGCGGGCCTCGCCCCCTCATGGAACCTTCTTTTTTCAGAAACTCCGAAACTTTTCGATTCTCCCCAACGGCGAGGCCTGCCATGAGAAAAAACTGTCGGGCATTCCTGCTCTCTGATCACGAACGCGGGCAAATGCTTCTGGGGGGCGCGTTGTTTCTTCTCTTGGCCGCCATTGTTGCCACCGCACTGATGCGGGTCGCCTTCGAAGATGTGGCCGCTTTGGAAGACCTCGACACCACACGCGACGCATTGTTGAAGGAATCTTCCCTCCAGGCCGCCAGGCTCAATGAGGTCGCCATGAATCAGTCGCTCGTGCTTTGGCACCTCGGAGGGGCCTTGCGAGCGCAGCTCGAGTTCGCGGAAGGCAGTCTGCTGTCGGCAGCCACGAGACCCTACAACAAGACCCAAGAGGGCCGAGCCTCTCTTGCGAAAGACGCGGCCTATGCGTTTTTCCGAAACGCCCTGAGTCTGAGATCCTCTCGCCACTTTGAATCCGCAGGGACGCTCTTGGTGCGCAATTCCGAAATTCTTGCAGCCGTCGAAGCCAGAAGCCCCGGTTTTCTGGCGACCCTCCAGGAGCATTCGATCGGAGACGCTTTCTGCAAGGTGGGCAAGCACTGGGGAAATGGTCAGGCCCTGTCCTTTCCCTTGTTGGCGTTGCTCACCAAGACGTTTGCAGGGGCAACGTCGTTTTCGTTCAATGCCGATCGGTGCGCTTTTGAGTTAGCGGGCCACATGCTCGCACAGCGGGGCAACCGAGAGACTCTCCTCTCACTTGACAGCGCCTGGCAGGCCTTTGCCTCGGAAAGGCTCGCAAAAGGTATCCCGACACCCCCTCTGTTTCTTCCGCGCCCAGGGGCGAAGCAGGCGTGGCAGGGCATTCTTCGGATTCAGACGATGTCTCCAAGGGCCCGTTTTCGCGTCGAAGTCGTTTGCGAGCACCCCTTGGCAGACTCTGCAGCGGCTCTGCTGAGCCCCTCTTGGGCCGCGTTTCCAAGCGAGGTTCGACGTGAGAAATCGCTTTGACCTGCGCTGTAGCCGAGGCCAGGCCCTCCTCGAAACCCTCTTTGTTCTTCCTCTGTTTCTTGTTGTCGCGTTCGGAACTGTCCTTGTGGCAAACATGACGCAAAGCCGCCTTGAGCGCCTCAGCCTTGAAAAACGGGCAGCCCATTCCCCTTCTCACTTCTCTCGGCATGAGCGCAGTCGGGCCGAATGGAACGTAACACAGAGGGATGTGGACGTGTTCTTGGCGGAAGCCAAGCAGGGTTCCCCGAATCTTGCCTGCCTGAGTCCCGCTCCACGAGGGCCAAGGGACGTGTGCCTGTCGTCCACCCTCCACGGAAAAGCCTCGACCGAAGGCGCACTAGGCGGCTTTCGCTCTCTTTTTCCGGGGCTCGCGCGCATCGAGGTTCCTTTCGCTTCACGTCTCGACGTGAAGTCTCCCTTTTTGCCCGGCGCGCTCACACCTTACGAGGAGCGAGCAACGCACCATGGAAAAACCCTCGCTCTCAGCTTCTTTGCCAGAGGCACATCGGCACATCCAGCCACGCATGGCGGTGCTTTGGGCAGCCGTTGGGAAGACGATTCTGGGTTCAATCTCTCGCTCTGGATGGCGACACGCGTTCCGGCCCGCCACCGAACACCTGCCGGCAGCAGCCTCTCAAATGACCTCGAAGACATCAGGATTCGCACTGCCGGCAATGCGCGAAAGGCGCAAGCAGCGGCCTGCATTCTTGAATCCGTCTATACAAACTATGGCGTGGGCGCGATTGTTGAACTGGTCTCGTCGGCCATGGTGGACGGGGGCACGGAAGGAAAAGGATGTCCGAACGCTGCAGCCGTGGCAAACGCCTTCGCGAAAGGAGCTGACGCCTTGCTCACCGCAAAGGCCGTAGAAGTGTTTGCGCTCGAAGGATGCGCGACGGCCGCCATCCATGCAGCGGATGTCGCGCACGCCGCCACACGTTGCAGCCGACTCTACGGCTCTCCGGGAACATCGGCTGGCAAAGGGGTTGAGACCCTCTTTAGAAGGGGCATCGTTGGACGCTACGCGAGCGGGAAGTGAGCGAAAATTTCGTCTTTTCCCTTGTCCTTCACAAGGTCCGTGCACTTCTTGACAGACTCAATCGACCTGGGCTACGACAGGGCCTCGGTTCGGCTCTTTAGCTCAGTCGGTAGAGCAGTAGATTGAAAATCTACGTGTCCCCAGTTCGATTCTGGGAGGAGCCACCACCCTTTTCTTTCTGTTCCTTGCCTCAGTAGCTCAGGGGTAGAGCAGCTGATTCGTAATCAGCAGGTCGTAGGTTCAAATCCTATCTGAGGCTCCACGACCCCACGAAGAGCGCTCACCCCCTCGACTCTTTCTTTGGCCGCTGCTCTCTCGGACAGCTCACTCTTCCCTCGACAAGAGCCCCTCCTTGAAATCCAAGGAGGGGCTCTTGTCGTGAGAGCCTCCCGAACCGCCAGTCATGATTCTCCGGAGGAGCGGACCAAGCTTCCCCGTTCACGCATTTTCCCCCGCAGTTCCCATTCACTTTCGGGAACCCCATGGGCGACCTTTGACTCACGGGAATGGCGTCGAAAAAAAGTTCCGTCATTCCGCATATCCAAAGGGTGGCGTCGGCTCCACCCGACGCCAACGTATGGAACTCCTCCCATAGGGCGGCACCTCGTTTATTGCCTCCCCAACGCCAAAACCCACGCCCTTATCTGCCCAATAATTCCGTCGCCAAAATCTTGAAGCGATTTCATTGGGAATTTCCGGTGAGGCAGAAATGACGCTGTCAAAAAGGCCTTTTTGGTCAAAATTCAGACAGAACTGGATAAACGAAGTCAGATAATCTCATGAATGAAGCACAACACACATGAATAGAAGTTCTGGTTCTCGGGGGAATCGTGCCGAAAAAGATCTTCAAAAACACGATAGTGTCTTTGAGACTTCGCCCAACGGCGCTTTTTTCCTTTGTGGCGTCTCTTGCAGCCGCAGTGGCTCCAACCAAAGCAGCAGGAGTCGAATCACGCTCTCCGGCATCGCTCAATGCCACCGACTCCACCAAAGACAGCTTTCGTCTTACGTTCGCGCTGGGCTCACCTCGACGGTTCGCGACTCGTTTCAATAAAGAAACAAGAACACTCGAACTTCGAGTGTCTCCAGCCAAAGCAGACGAGTTCAAATCGTCCGCGTATTTCGACACTCGTTACGTGAGAAGAGTTGTGGTTCAAGAGAAAGGCGGCGACGTCATTCTTTCTTTGCAGCTCAAGAATGCCCCTGTGGGATGGGTTGTCGCCACCAAGGACTCCCCATGGCGCATTGTGCTCGACATCTGGAGGGTGGGCCCTTCGCGACCGGAGTCATTGGAAGAGGCATGGGACTGGCAAGAAGATGCCTATTCAAGTCTAGAGTCCTCTCACCCCGCGACACCCCATCACACTCAGGGGGCGGTGGCTCCTCAACCCGACTCACCTGTGGACGTGCCTTCTCTCGAAGGCTCCAACGCCAACACTTCACAGACCGCGGCTTCTGGCGCACCCTCTGAAAAGGCGAACTCCTCAGACACCGCGCAGCCCAGTGATCAACGCTCCGCGCAAGGCCGCAAAACTCCCAATGACGCCTTGTTCCCGAAAAACTTCGGGGCACTCGAACGGAAGCTTGGCCCCTCGCCCGAAAAGCTATCGACGCTGCAACGCCTCGCAGGAGCTTCGCTTGGCCGCGACGACGAGTTCGAAAAACTTCAGACACTCGCCCGCGAACTCCACGTCACCGGTGACGACGCCGGCTCATTGGCAACTTACCGAAAGCTGGCGGTCCTTTCGGAGAGAAGATTTCTGGAGCAAGACAGCAATCTTTGGTCCGCAGGAGAGAGCGCCTACCTCGTCAGGAACTTCGATGCGGCCGAAGACTATTTCCGGGCGCTCGCTCTGCGCCACCCCTCTAGCGCACTCACTTCGCAGGCGAAGCTTCGGCTCTTAGACATGGAACTTCTCACCGACGAGAACGAGATCGACAAAGGACGACCTTCTAAACGATATGCAGACGAATACGCCCGCATTGCAGCGTCAGAAGCATCGACAAGCTCGGCGAAAATCGCAGCATCACTTCGTTTGTTGGCAAAAAAAATAGAGTCTGCGCAAGACAATGCCGACGACGAGACGATAGCCACTGCAAATTTGTACTCACGAACATTCGACACATGCGTTACTTCTGACCGCGTCACATTTGAGATGCAAAATAGTTGCGCATATATTCTCACTAGGACGGCGATCTCGAAATCAGACGTCTTGAGTGCAGACGGCGCGCTCTTAAAGTTCAAGAATGCGTGGCCAAAAGACGCCCGTGCTGCAGAGCTGGAGAAGAAGGTGCAATTGATGGTGCAATCATTCTTGGAAGAAAGCCTGCGCACCCGCACATGGGACGCCTGGGTTTCCTTTGAAAGAAAAGCAAGGCCTGCACTTTTTGAATTCACTCTTAAGAATCCTGAGCTCACATTCGCGCGCGCAGACGCGTTCGACACTGTTGGTGACTCCGCGCGTTCGCTGCAACTCTATGAAGTGTTCTGGCAGACAAGTGCCGCTTCACCGCGTCGCGATGAAGCAGCGGCGCGCGGTGCCCTTCTCGCAGCGAAGCTGCGTGAGGGACGCCGTGTGGAAACGAATTTGCGAAGACTCCAAGAAAGCGCCACACGACGCGCCACCGGACTGAATGACAAGAGCGTCGCGGCACTCCGCGAGCTCACCATGCCTCCCAATGGCAACGCCAGAGCGTTGTCCCTCTTGCTCGACGAGATGCGCTATGGCCGTTACGTTGAACGCGAACTCGCAGCTCTCTTGCGTTTCGCATCAATGCTTCGCCGATCGCCATCCGTTGATGCTGTGTTCGAAAAAATCCTCCAGGCTCCTTTGAAAGGAGCCGAGGAAACAGCACAGGTGGAAGCCGCCATCATGGGCTACGCCAACGATCTGCGCGACTCCGGTCGCCTGCAGAAGTCGGCGGAAATGTTCATGGCAGTGGCTGGCCTGGCGCAAGGAGGCAAACGCGCGGAAGCAGCCTACAAAGCTGGCATCGTGTTTGCACGTTCCGGACAAATCGAGAAGGCGAAGGCGTCCTGGCAGGCCGCCGCGTCAGACTTGAGCGACAAGAGGTACTCGAATCTCGCCGCAGAACGCTTGGAGCGTTTGAGGTGAGGAAATGTGCACAGTGGGAGGTTTTCGAATGAGCGACGCGCGTCCTGTGGGTTTGTTTGACATTGAGTCTCCGGGGTTCCAAGGGAACATCGGCTCCGGCGTGTCGGGCAACGTGGCTTTCAACAACGAAGCACGCATCTCTGAAGAAGAGATGCTGCGACATTTTCCAACCCGTGACGAGAAGATGTACAAGCTTCTTGAAGTGGCTAGGACAGTGGCACCAACGAAAGTGCCGGTGCTGATCACTGGCGAGAGTGGTACGGGCAAGGAGTCGCTTGCGAAAGCAATTCACATTGCCGGAGGACGTGATCGGGGTCGGTTCGTGGTGGCAAGCTGCGCGAATCTTCCAGCGAACTTCTTTGAGATGGACCTCTTTGGGCAGGGCCGCGCGCCACACGAATACAATGTGGGCGGAACCGTTCGCCAACCCGAAACATGTTCGTTGATGCTCGATGAAGTCACCGAACTTGACGCGTCAATGCAACTAAAGCTTCTGCGTATTTTGAAGGAACAGGACCTGAACAAAGGGTCCATTCGCAGGGGAACAGCCGCTGATGCTCGCGTCATTGCGTGTTCAAATAAGAACTTGCAAGACGAAGTGAACGCGCAGCGGTTCCGCAACGACCTCTTTTTCAAACTGCACGTCATACACCTCGAAATTCCCTCACTGCGCTTGCGCACTGTAGACATCGACTTTTATTCGGAAATTTTTCTACGCGAGTTCAATATGCAGTTCAGCAAGAACGTTCAGTTCTCGCCAACAGCAAAGCAGGCGCTCCGCACCTATACGTGGCCTGGCAATGTCCGTGAGCTTCGAAACATCATGCAGCGCTCTGTGCTCCTTGCAACGCGCGACTATATTGGCGTTGAAGAACTCCATCTCATGAAGGCGAACAGCCGCACAGAAGTTGCGATGAGCGACGCACTTCCTCAAATAACGCTGCGAGAGCTTGAGCAGCGTCTCATTCTCCAGACGCTCCGTCGCATGAATGGCAACCGCACGCATACGGCGAAGGCCTTGGGCATTTCGCTCCGCGCGCTACGCTACAAGCTCAACGAGCTTGTGGAATGCGGTTACGAAGTTGAAGGCAAAAACGTCTGAGGACGGTGACTCTGTTCCATGCGGCTCAATCAAGCTCTCTGTGCGCACGCGATGAGGGTTGGGGGACCGAAGGAACCGGGGCAACACAACCCTCGGGAGGAAAACAAGCAATATGAAAATCGTCAGCAACCAACTGTTTTCCAAAGCCGATGGTGCCGTTGAGGAAAGCCTCAATCACCGCCTCGCCAAACAGAACGTGCTGTCGGCGAACATTACAAACGCGAACACGCCTGGCTACAGGGCACTTGGATACGCCTTTGAAAGCCAACTCCAAGATGCCCTCGGCAATTCGAGCGCACTGGCGCTGCGTGTGACAAACGGCAAACACATTTTCAGTTCCGGTCAAGACGCAAGCGGAAACGTGAAGCCCGACCTTCACGTAAAGCCCACCGAAAGCGTGGGCAACGACGGCAACACAGTCGACGTGGACGCCGAAATGGCAGAGCTCGCTGAAACCCAGATCCTCTACCGAGCGTCGGTTGAAGTTCTCAACCGCAAGTTTGCCATGATGCGTTACGGCATCAACGGCGGCCGCTGATTTTTCCGACGAAGGAGACGACGAAATGAGCTTCCTCCAAGGCCTGCGTATCAGTTCCTCTGGCCTCGCCGCAGAGCGCGTTCGCATGAATGTGATTTCCGAGAACCTTGCGAACGCAAACACGACCCGCGTGGAGGGTCGCGAAGGCCCCTACAAGCGCAAAGACGTCGTGTTCACGGCGCGCGACAGCGGTCTGACGTTCGATGCCCTCATGCGCCAAGCGACCGACCCCAACCTGAAAGAGGTGAAGGTCGACAACATCGTGGAAGACAAAAAAGCCCCAAAGCTTGTCTACAATCCGGGACACCCCGACGCGAACGGTGAAGGCTACGTGGCCATGCCCAACATCTCGGTGATGGAAGAGATGGTGAACATGATAACGGCGACGCGAGCCTTTGAAGCGAATACGACGGCCCTGAATTCAACGAAATCGATGGCAATGACAGCCATCACCATTGGCCGCGGCTGACCTGGCAAGGTTCGGAATTTAAGCGTGCTTGTAAACTCGATGCTTGAATGCGGAACGGAACGCAACGAAAGGACAAAACATGGTGCGCAACGTGTCGGCAAGAGGGCTCGATTTTTCACAGCTGGAACGGAGCCTGAAACAGTCCAGCGCCTCTGAAGGCGCCGCTTCAAGCGAAGGCGTCACCTCAGCGCTTGGAAGCGCAGCGGGAACGAGCGGAGTGGGCACGGAGGGTTCCTTCGGCGACATGCTTGCCAAGGGAATTAAGGAAGTAAACAGCACCGTGAAGGAAAGCGACCAGGCCTCTATGGACCTTGCATCGGGCAAGAGCTCGAACATCCACGAAACGATGATCTCTGTTACGAAAGCGGAGCTCGGATTCAATATGCTCGTGCAGCTGAGGAATAAGGCCATCGAGGCTTACCAGGATGTCATGCGGATGCAGGTGTAAGAGATGGTTGAGCGAGTAAGATCTTTTCTCACGCAATTTTCTTCGCAGTCAAAGGTGTTTTACGCCGGGCTCACGAAAGGACGTAAAATCGCCCTTCTCGCGAGCGCGGTCTTTGTGCTCGTTGCTCTTCTCGCCGTTGCCATGTGGCGACCTGAGCGTCAATACGAAACCGTGTACGTGAACCTTTCGCAAGAAGACAAGTCCTCCATCTTGAAGTTCCTTCGTCAAAATAATGTGAAGGACTTCAAAATGGATGGCGACAGTCTCGCCTTTCCCGCTGAGGAAGCGCTTGACGTGAAAATGCGTCTTGCCGAAGAAGGTCTGCCCAATAGTGGCGTTGGCGTCGGATGGGAGAAATTCGACGAGCGCGCCTTTGGCATGACCGACTTCGACCAAAGGGTAAACAAGCTTCGCGCAATTCAAGGTGAAGTCAGTCGGACGATAAACAAACTAGACCCGGTGCAAAGCAGCCGAGTGCATATCGTGATGCCCGATGCAGCCATCTTCGCCGACGAAAAAAAGGAGACCACCGCAAGCGTCTTTTTGAAGCTCAAAGGTGGCAAGTCACTCTCGCAGCAGCAGGTCCAGGGCATCTTGCACCTCACGGCCCGAGCCGTGGAGGGTCTGGATCCGAAAAACATCACAATTGTCGACCAACTGGGAAACCTCTTGACCCGACCCGACGAAGAAGACGGCGGCATCGACCGCGTGACATCGGCCCAGCGTGAATACCAACGACGCGTCGAGCGCGAAATGGAGAGCAAAATCCAGGAAATCCTCACCCGCGTGGTGGGCCACGACAAGGTGGTGGCAAAGGTTCAGGCCGAAGTGGAATTCAAGAAAGTCGAAACCACGATTCAAGACGTCGATCCTGAACGCTCCGCCGTGGTCAGTTCCCAACGCAGTGAGCAGAGCACATCGGGAAATGGAATGAACCCGACGGGCGTTCCGGGAGCCAAGAGCAACTTGCCTGGTGAACGCGAAGACGCCGCGGGCGGAGGGGGCTCGTCGACCCAGAGCAAGGCAAACAACGAAACGCTCAACTTCGAGGTCAAAAAGACCCTGAGCCGCATCGTGGAGCCCATTGGGACGGTCAAAAAGACGAGCACAGCCGTACTGGTGGACGGCAAGATGGTGAATGGCATCTACGCGCAGCGGTCAACCGACGAGCTCGCCATGATCAACAAACTCGTGAAGAATGCCATTGGATATCAGGAAGGTCGCGACTCAATTACAGTTGAAAACGCACAGTTTGAGCTCGACGAATTCGCCCTGGCGGAACAAGCTTCTCTCACGCAGCGAAAAACGTCCCTCATTCAAACTGGGATTATTGCCAGCGTTTCGATAGCTGCCATGATTTTCCTCTACTTTGCGCTCTTGAAACCCTACTTCCGCTGGCTGACGTTCGACCCTGAGAAACGCTCTGCCGAAGGGTTTGGCGTCGTCGACTACGAACTGGAACGCACTGGAAACTCAGCAAAACGTGTGCAGGTACAGGAAGAAATTCCTTTTGAGAAACTCTCGTCAAAGGAACAAATTCTTTACCTTGCGAAACACGACCCCAAGAAAACCACCGAGGCCCTGCGCCAACTTCTATCTCCAAATCACAGTTAATATTAATTATTTCAGGTAGATGAGCTGAATAGAGCGAAAGCAAGACGAGAGGTCAAATGGCCTCTCGTCTTGCTTTCGCTCGTTTTTTTTGTCCGCAAAAACGCCGCGAAATACAGGTTGACGGGCTTTGCAATCGTCCCTACCCACTGCCACTGAGTATGTTCGCCTCTAAAGAAACAAGGCATTCAACCCTTCGAGGAGTCTCGCGGCATGAACAAGATCCTTCCCCTGTTCGCCTCCCTCACACTGGTCGCCATCGCATCTTGCGGCAAAGACAGCGGTGTTGTCCGCGAGGCCTGGAATCCCATCAACGATCCTCTTCGCCTCGAGAACAGTTACCAACGTTCCCTCGCGCGTCTTCCTACTCAAGGCCAGCTCGCCACAAAACCTTGGTCAGACTCCTACTGGCCCACGCAAGACGGCGGCATCGCGCAGCGTTGGTTTGGCCAGAACCCTTCTGCGTTTAGTTACGTCACTTACTCGGAAGCCCAGCTCCGCCAAATGACCATTGAAGAGCTCCGCCGCCTTTCACCGGCCGAGAAGTACGACATCGTTAATGGCCGCTTCGACTACCCAACGGTGCAGGCCGAGCGTGCACGGACAAACCCCAATGCGGCCAATTGGGAAGGCCTTTGCCACGGCTGGGCTCCTGCTGCCGTGAACTTCAGCGAACCGCAACCCATTGTCGTCGACGGACCCGGTGGCCTGAAGATCCCATTTGGCTCTTCCGACGTCAAAGCCCTCCTGACGTTGTACCAAGGAAACATCGCGCAGGCCCCTGCGAAGCTTCTGGGCGCGCGCTGCAATGCCGACCTTGCTCGGAGCCCGGGCGCTCGCAACAATCCTGAATGCCGTGACACGAACGCAGGTTCCTTCCACGTGGTTCTGACGAATCAAATTGGCCTGATGAAGAAATCTTTTATCGCCGACGTCACGCAAGACTTGGAAGTGTGGAATCAGCCCGTACACGCTTTCACGACCCGCGTGCTGGGTTACCAGTCTCCCTCCGCCGGAGCGGCCGCTGGCACCGTCCGTGAGGCCGTCGTCCAAACCACCATGCGTTACACGGTAGAAGTTGCGCCAAACTATTATTCTCTCCTCGGCACGAGCGGGCATGCGGACACCCAAAAAACATACCAATACCGCCTCGAGTTGAATTCCAACGACGAAATTATTGGCGGCGAGTGGATCTCGGACGAAAGACCCGATTTCGTCTGGACACAAGAGCGCCCTGTATTCCGCGGCTATTGGCAAAAGCTTGAGGCTATTTACTCGCAATCGACGGGTGGGCAAACGCCTGTTCCCCAACCCACCGTGTTGCCAACAGTTGGACCCACGGCCGGCCCGACCGCAGCACCCACGGCAGGGCCCACCGCGAGACCAACAGCAATGCCCACAGTGCGTCCCACTTTCGCGCCTCAACCCCAGCCTCCGGTTCCTCCCGTTGGGAACCCAGGACAGTATGTCTGCCAGCAAGGCCTCACTCTGCAGGAATTCGACATTGCGCAAGGCAAGGGCTACGTCTGCACCGATTCGAACACCGTGCAGCAAGGGTCAGTCACAAACTCGATGATGCAGTTCTGCGCCAGCGCGCAAGGTTGGTCGGAGTGCTCCGCCGACAAATGGGACGTTCCCAAGTTCAAAACGTACCGCGGCAGTGACGTCTGCCCCGCCGGCAGCATCGTCGACAAGGAAACACTCCTGTGCAAAGAAGGCGATCATGTGGTTGGCCCGTTCAACCAGACTTTCGTCCAAGCGTGCCTTGCAGCAGTTCAAGACGGAACACTCTGTTACTCGGCTAGCATTAAGCACGACTTCGCCGCACAGCTCTTGCAGGGGCAGAGCGGAAAAGGCAAGCGCAAAAGCAAGTAAGACGCGCACGCGCGAGCGTCTCTTGATTCAAAGCGTCTGTGACGCCCCTTGAGCCATCGACTCCGCACTCAAGACCTTTTGAACGTCGAAAAATCGGAGAAGGTGGTCGAGGGCGGGCTGACGAAGGGCATCCTCTTCAAAAAAGACTTTGTGCTTTGCACCTTGAATTTTTATGAGCACGCAGCGGGCAATTCGCAGGCAAAGGCTTGCTTGAGGCCGTTTTCTTGCAATGGCATCGCTCCCAGGCTGGAAAACCAACACGGGGCTTTTGATTTTATAGGCTTCCGATTCCAGCCGAAACGCAGCGTCCGCAAGACTTTTTGCCCAGAGGTTCGTGACGCCCGCGCGAGGAAGGCCCTCCGAGCTTCGGAGGACTTTGGAAACGAGGGTGCGGCGCGAGACACTGGAGGTCATTGGACTGTCGGCGGCCTCCCAGCTTTCCAAAGAAAAGTGACTCACGGGAGCCGCCTGGAGCGCTTTGCCAAGGAGAATTTGACCCGATAAAAACGCGAAGGACGCGGCGGAGTTTTGCACACCCACCGACAGGCGCAACTCCATGAGCGGACTTGAAAGCGCAAGCCGCTTGACGAGCGTCGGGTTCCGAGCGGCAAACAGACCGGCAACGACACCCCCCGAAGAACCTCCAAAAACGAGGAGAGGTTGGGAACCGTCGGCCTTGACGACTTTTTCGACAAAAGCTTCGAGATCGGAAACGTGAGTTTCGAAGGTGTCGATGTTGAGCAGTGGACTCATGTCGCCTTGCGACCTCGACAGCCCTTGGCCGCGGGGGTCGAGTGCGTAGACGCGCAGACCTGCTTGGGCAAAGTCGTACATGAGCTCTCCGTAAAGGAGGTACGACTCCGCAGCACCCGGCACAATGACAGCCGTGCCAACCGCAGAAGCAGGCTCGACTTTGCGATAGCTCAGACGGGCCCCAGTCTCGTGAAAGGCACCGTCAGTGGCATGGCGCGCTAAATAGGGAGCAATGACGCTCTCATACTCTTTTGGAAATTGTGTTTCTGAAAACCCGAAAGCATTTGGGGAAGAGACAAGTAAGGAAACAAGCCAGGCTGTCCTCAACATGTTCAAGACCCTCAGACCGATTTTTCGGAGAAATGTATAGGGGCTTTTACCACGACGTCCAAGCAAGACGCAAAGATTCAGTGCAAGGGGGCTTCTTCCTCCATTTGAACTCGACCTTACCTTGTACAAAGGCGCCACTGGCTCCACACTTGGTGTCAACAGAGCTTCTAAATTCGGGCTGAAGTCAGGTATTGAGTTTGTACAACCGCTTGTATGCACAACATTGACTCATGAGCCCGGAACACTGACTTGGGTCGAGGCTGATTTCGAACCCAAGAACGAGGTCTTTGAATGACATTAGGACACATGATGAGCAGGACGAACGTCGAGCCTCTCCCCTTTGCATCGAGCATGAAGGTCTCCGTATCGGCGGTGGCCTTGTGTTTCGACGGTCAGCAGCTCTGCGTGCTGCTCCGCGAGTCCGAAGGGGGGCATCCCCCAAGCCTCCCCATCCGGCCCTATCTGGCCCACCGCTCCATTCACGACGTGGCCGCGGAAAGTCTCGCCGATATGGGAGTTCAAGGCTTCAGGGGTCTCAAACATGTCGATGCCTTCGAGCCTGCAAAAACTTCCGATGCCTCACTCGAACTTGTGACCCTGTCGGTGTGTAAGCCTCTGGCGAGCATCGCTCGCGGCGACAAACCCGCAGAATCGCCCGGCCTCAAGTTGTCGTCAGGTGCGACATGGATCCCGCTGAGCCGTCTCGAGTCAATGACGTCCGTCGTCCGCCCCCGGGTGGATGGAGCGCTCTCGTCCCTGAGGCAAAAGGCCCGATTCGAGTCGGTGGCGTTCGACTTCCTCGACCAGGAATTTTCCCTGTCAGAATTGCAAAGGGTTTTCGAAGCTATTCTCGGAAAAACCATTGATGTCCGAAATTTCCGCAAGAAAATCGAATCGCTCGATATCCTCGTGGAATCGTCCACCAAGCCCCGAGGCATGGCTTACCGCCCACCACGCCTTTTTCGCTTTGACCTTGAAAAATTTCATCGCCGCGTGGCGATGGATGGTGAAATCCGATTCTTCTGAAAAGGGGCTTCGGTTCACACCGGCGTCCGCGAACACGAGTGTCCTCGTGCTTTCTCTTGGTTTCCTCGGGGGCCTCTCCTTGCTCGCGCTCCGCTCGTTCCGGTAGGGTCGTGCCGACCCCTTCCCTACGTGTCCAAGGAGCCTTCCCATGAACGCCAACGTCCACACCCCTGGCATTCCAGGGGAAGCCGCCCACCGCATGTCGGCATTTCTCACGCAACACCCCGCGCTCCACATCGGTTCCGTTGGGCAGTCCCCCCTTCTCGGAGGCGCCAAGCGCGACATCATCCATGACATCGCTCTGAAGGGTGATGCCCCCGCTTTCGACGCCCGCTACCTCGACATGTTGCTCGCCGTCCGGGAAACCAACCGCAACCTCTTCACGGCGCTAGAAGGCACACAAGCATACGAGGCGAAAGACTGGCGCAAGCAAGGCAAAGCCGGAGAGCACCAAGGCGGGGGTGTCATGAGCGTCCACCGGGGTGAGGTCCTTGAAAAAGCAGCGGTGAACATGTCGGTGGTGTGGGGCGACTCTTACCCGTCTATTGAAAAAGACTACGCCGGAAAACCTTTTGCAGCGGCTGGCGTGAGCCTCATCTGCCACCCTTTTAATCCAAATGCTCCTATTGCACACATGAATGTGCGAAGCCTGCGCGTCGGAGAAGGTCAGGACACCGTGACATGGATAGGCGGGGGCGCCGACCTCACGCCCATGGTGCGCTTTGAAGAAGACACCGCGGAGTTCCATGCGGCAATGCGCGACGTTTGCGAGCGCGACAAGAAGGCGGACTACGATCGCTACAAAGCTTGGTGCGACGAATATTTCTTCATTCCTCACCGAGGTGACACCCGTGGGGTGGGAGGAATTTTTTTCGACTACGTGCACATCGGTCATGTGGATGAATGCGCCATCCTGCTTGACCTCGGGCAAGCCTTCGCACGGGTCTACGGCACCATCCTCGCGCGCCGAGTGGAAATGCCCTACGATGCCGACCTGAAGGAGAGGCACCTTCACTGGCGAGGTCGTTACGCAGAGTTCAACCTCGTCTACGATCGCGGCACGCGGTTTGGGCTGATGTCGGGTGGAAACACGGAAGCCATCCTTGCCTCCCTGCCACCCGTCGTGAAGTGGTGACCGGCGAGCCACTTTTCCTGTGTAGCGCGCTCCTGTCCCTTCGATAAAGGACACTTCATGGTCGAGTTTGGATATTTCTCCCTTCTTGCGGGCTTCTGCCTCGCTGTCTACGGTTTAGGTCTGGGGGTTGCGGGCCTCTTTCGGCCTTCGCAGGGTGTTGCGTTCAGCGCGCGAAATGCGCTCATTGCCGTGAGTGTCACGGTTTGCCTTGGCGCAGGAGTGCTTTGGTACGCGCTTGTCACGCACGATTTCTCAGTGCGTTATGTTTTCCGGAATTCAAGCGTCGACATGCCGCCCGTTTACCTCTTGACGGCGTTTTGGAGTTCACTCGAAGGAAGCCACCTCCTGTGGACTCTGATTCTGAGCGTCGTTTCCGCCCTTGCGCTCTCGACGGTGCGGGAAAGAAACCTCCCCCTTTTGCCTGGGCTCAACGTGGCATTCGGCTTGTCGCTGACGTTCATGCTGCTGTTGAATGTGTGGGCCTCGTCGCCTCTCGAACGCATGTTTCCTCTGGGGCAGTATGGCGCCGGGATGAACGCACTCTTGCAAAACCCTTACATGGCGGCGCACCCCCCGTCCTTGTTTTTGGGGTACTGCGCTTTGGTTGTTCCTTTTGCATACAGCGTGGCCGCCCTGTTGCGTGGGAGTTTTTCTCCGGACTGGCTTGTCACAGTCCGACGCTGGTCACTCTTCGGCTGGGCCGTCCTTTCAGTGGGGATCTTTCTGGGCGGCAAATGGGCCTACGTGGAACTCGGTTGGGCTGGCTATTGGGCATGGGACCCTGTGGAAAACAGCTCTTTTCTGCCCTGGCTCGCGCTCACCGCGGCCCTGCACACCATGCTCGTGCTCGACAAAACGGGTCGCCTTCCGCGTCTCACGACGTTTCTTTGCATGCTCGGTTTTATTCTTACCTTCCTTGGAACGTTCATCACTCGATCGGGTGTCATTAGCAGCGTCCACTCTTTCGCAGAAAGCAACATTGGCCCGGCGTACCTCACCTACGTCGTCCTGCTCATGTTTCTGGCCATTGGGCTCGTTTTCTCGCGGGGCTCGCTTCTTCAGGGGGCGGGCAAGTCGAACACGTGGGTGCTGTCGAAGGAAAGCACGCTCCTTTTCACCGACTTCTTCCTCCTTTTCCTGCTGGCACTCGTCGCCACCGGCACGCTTCTGCCGCTCATTGTGGAAGCCGTTCGCGGCGTGAAGATTTCCATTCAGCAGCCGTTCTTCAACGCCTTTGCTCCTTGGATAGCGGTGGGCCTTGTGTCCATTCTTGGCCTCGGAAACCTCATGCGCTGGCGAAACGGAAAGATGGACGACCCTGTCGCGTCTCTCCTCTTTCCCCTCGCGTGGGCGCTTCCTCTCACGGCTATTTTGGTGACGCGCAAAGGCCTTGATGTTCGCATCGCCATCGGATTCTTTCTCATTCTGTGGTCCGCCGGTAGCCTCGTCATGGACCTGGTCTTTAAGCTCCGCGCCATCCGCTGGAACGGCAAAGCCTTCCTCAAATTCAACCGTCCCTATTTGGGCGCATGGATAGCCCACATGGGTTTTCTTGTGGCCATTGCCGGTTTCTTGGGAGCGTACCGGGGCATCGAGCAACAAACCACGCTCGACGTCGGTCAATCGACGGAGTTCCATGGCTACACTCTCACGAATCGCGGCATCGGTTTTTCAGGCGCCTACAACTACCAACTTGCCAAAGCGCGCATCGAGGCCGTGGACTCAAAAGGCAACACCACCCTCATCGAACCCACCCGCAGCAAGTACACAAACAAGGAAGAGTGGCTCAACGAAATTGGCGTCTACTCCACTTTTTGGCACGACGTGTACCTTGTGCTTGCCTCTTTCGACTCCCGCACCCAGCAGGTCGCTTTGAAAATGCACATCAACCCCACGGTGAAACTCGTGTGGACAAGCCTCGTCATTATGGTGATAGGCGCCATCGTCGGACTTTCCCACCGCATCCGGCGCCGTTCCATCGACATTTCGCCAACAGGACTCGCGTTGGAATCCGTGACGGAAGGCATGGAGGACCTTCTCGAAGACATCCTTGAAAAAGACCCCTTTCGACTGGGCAATTCAGTTTCAGGTGCGGGCAAAGGCTCTCGAAAACCGGAGGGCTTCGCCATGAGCATGGGCATCGTCGCTTTCGCCATCCTTTTGTCTGTTTTCGGATTCTCAGGTGTCGCGTGGGCACAAGACGATGTGGACTCGGGCGGTGCCACAACAGCCTTGGCGCCCCAAAAAGCGCCCGTCATTCAAATGAATCCTCAGGTACGAGAAATTGGCGAAGAGCTTCGGTGCCCAACGTGTCAAGGCATCAGTGTGCTGGAAAGCGAGACTCCCCAAAGCGTTGCGATGAAGGCGGAGATCGAAAAACAACTCCTCGCTGGAAAAAGCAAACAAGAAATTCTCGACTTCTTTAAAGAGCGATACGGCGAGTGGATATTGCGCGAGCCCGACTCCCGCTCGGGCGTCGGATTCTGGATTTGGGCCATACCCGTGGCCGGACTCCTCATCGGCCCAGCGGCTCTTCTCTTGGCGCTCCGGCGCTCACGTACGCGTGCCGCAAAAGACCGTGCCGAACTCGTTGCCGAGCTCCGCGCCTTCCTTCAGGCACAAGCGACCTCCCCGAACACTTCCGGCAAAGGAGGCCAATAATCATGTGGATTGTGCTTCTTCTCTGCCTTCTTCTTTGCATCGTGCTTGGAACGTTTGTGCTCGCCCCCCTGGTGGGCTCAAAAGAATC
>JADCJN010000042.1 GCA_020247005.1 Silvanigrellales bacterium | reverse complement strand
TCTGCTACGACCCTGAAGAAGACCCTGATATTCTTTTGCAAGCTCTTTGAGCTTTGGATCCATGGATTCCTCCGTTCAATTTGAAACGGAGGCTACGTGGCCCTCCCTGGTGTTTCCAGGAAACTCACCGAGGGCTCACCCTCGCAGAGAGGGTGCACATTTGCGTGGTGTACTTTCGGGGCTGGAGCGGGGGCAGCAACACTCACGATCCGAGAACAAGTGAGACTTGTCTCAGGAACAGAAACGACAGCCAACCGCTGCTTGAGCTGGTAAAAATCGATGTTCAGACGTTTGGCGATGATCGACGTCGGGTAGGACCGACCTATTGCGACGATCCTATCCCACACAGCCTCGGGAATGCGGTCTCCGTGCTTCTTCGTTTTTCGCCAAGCGGCAATTTGGACTCTGAGTTCCTCGAGCGGCTCATTCCTCATAAACAATCCTCTACATGAGGATTTGTTCTTAGCTCCTAGCGTCGTGACGGGTCACGCGCAGTTCCTGCGGGGACACGGCCTTTGAGGCTGTACGCGTAAGGAGTCCACTGCTCCGGCTCTTGGCTGGCTTGGCCCTGATTCACTAGAATCCATTTCATGCACTCGAGAAGCGGTACCTGAGCGCCTGTGCAGAAAAGCTGCATCTTGCGAAGGACATCAAAGGCAACACGGCCTTTCTTGGACTGGCGAAACCTTGAATTGTTGTGTCCCCGCAGCAGCGGCGCGTGACTCCAAGAATCAGATCTAAAACAACGATGCATTGGCTTTTGGCTGTGGCGGGTTTGTGAGTGCTTCGTTGAGGTAGGCAATCGGATTGAGACCGTTGGCAATGACCGTCGCGATGATGCTCATGAGTGATGTAGCCCCGCCAAAGAGGGATCACCCCCCAGGACCCAACGGGGGTGTTGGGCGACATAATAAATCCCCACCTGACGACATAAAGAATCCCCACCCCTCGTCAGAGGATTCCGGATGACTTCGCCTTTGATGCAGGCACTTTCTCTCACAGGTCTTGTGGGAGGGAGTACGCCGGGGATGCTCGCAGAAAGCCAAGTTTCTACAATGTTTCAGCTTTGGCAGAAGGGATGGACCATAAGCGGCATGGCCGCCGAGTTCGACCACGACAGGAAGACCGTGCGGACATGGGTCAAACGCTGGAAGTCAGGGCTGCTCACGACCTCGCCAGTGGCCGCCATCGAGGCCGAGGGAAAGCGCCTGGGCAGGCCGCCAAGCGTGTTGGCTACCTTAGAGCCGCAATGGCTCAAAGAGCGTTTTGAGGCGCACGCTGGAAACGCCGACGTCGTGAGGCAGGACGTCAAGGCCAAGACCGGAAAGTCCGTTTCGCTGCGGACTGTCCAGCGTAACGTCAAGGATTTTCGGCAGGAGCTGCGTGCAGAACAGCTCGCCACGGTGCGCTTCGAGACGCCGCCGGGCAAGCAGCTGCAGGTCGATTTCGGCTCGAAAACAGTCACGGTCGGCGTCGAAAAAACCAAGGTCCACGTATGCGTCCTGACGCTAGGATGGTCGCGCAAGATATTCGTACGGGCATGGCAGGCCGAGAAACAGGCGCACTGGTTCACCACGTTCGAGGAGGCTTTCCTCGCCTTCGGCGGCGTGCCCGAGGAACTGCTCGTGGACAACGCCAAGGCACTCGTGAAGAAGAACGACGGTAAAGAAACAGTCGAGATCAACGCCGAGTTCCTTGCGTTCTGCGAGCACTGGGGCACCAAGCCGCGGGCCTGTCGACCTTACCGCGCCCGCACCAAGGGTAAGGACGAGAGCATGGTCAAATACGTCAAGCGCAACGCGCTGGCGGGCCGCGAGTTCGCCTCGTGGGATGCGCTGAATGCGCACCTGGACACGTGGACTCGAGAGGTTGCCGACGCACGCGTTCACGGCACGACTCGCGTTCCACCCACCACGCGGTTTGCGGAAGAGCGCAATGCGCTTGCGCCGCTGCGTGGGCAACCGCGTTAATTGCGGCGGCGTATCGTTCGCAGGCGCGTTCAGAACGGCTGCTCCGTGGCCTACGAAGGCAATTCTTATTCCGTTCCGTGGAAGCTCATCGGGCGGGAGGTTGAACTCGTCGTCGAGGGTGGCGTCCTGCTGGTGTGGGATAAGGGCAAACAAGTCGCCCAGCATACTCTTGCGCCAGGCCGATCCGCGCAGCGGGTCGTTGACGCCGGACACCTCAAGGACGTCATTCGTTTGCAACGCCGTGGGGAGGAGAATGACGATCCCAGCGCGCCTATCGGCGCGCTGCGTCCCGGGCATTCAGCGTTGTTGCGGCCTCTCGAGGAATACGACGCATTGTGCGCTGGAGGTGACGCGTGAAAACCGACGATCTCGAAGAACTGCTCGGAGAACTCCGCCTGACGAGCATCCCCGACAAGCTCGACAACCTGCTCGACGAGGCGACGCGCAACAACCTTACCAACAGCGAACTGATCGCATTTCTGGTCAACGAAGAGTTGGGCAGCAAGCGCGGCAGACGGGTCGTCATGGGTACGACAATGGCGAGGTTCCCATTCAAGCGCAGCCTAGACGATTTCGATTTTGCCTCACAGCCCTCCGTGGACCCCAAGCAGATCCGAGAGCTCTCGACCTGTCGATTCGTGGGCAACGCCGAGAACATTGTACTGCTCGGCCCGCCGGGCGCTGGCAAGACACATATCGCCGTGGGACTCGGGCGCAAGGCCGTCGAGCAAGGTTACGCGGTGTTGTTCCTTTCCGCACAGGCCTTGGTTGCGAACCTGGTGAAGGCCCAAGACGAAGGCCGGCTCGACGACAAACTCGCGCAGCTGGGAAAACCGAAGCTTCTGGTGGTCGACGAGGTCGGGTACATGCCGTTCGAGAAACGCGCCGCTCATTTGTTTTTTCAGCTCGTGGCGAAGCGCTACGAGAAAGGCAGCATGATCCTGACTTCGAACCGCCCGGTTTCGGAGTGGGACCAAGTTTTCGGCGACGCAGTTCTGGTCACCGCGATCCTCGACCGGCTGCTGCACCATAGCCACGTCGTGACCATCAAAGGGCAGAGCAATAGGCTCAAGGAGAAACGTCGCTCTGGCCTGATCAAGACTTCTTCGGTGGACGCGGTGTCTGCCGAGGCCTCAACCCCAATGTGACGGTGGAGGTGGGGATTCTTTTTGGCGCGAACTGGGGAATTCTTTATGTCGCTTGACAGGGGGAACGAAGGACTGTGAGTACGACGAGTCATAAGACTGAAATTATCTTGGAAACCGAGCGCAGAAGCCGGTTCACACCCGAGCAGAAGGTCCGGATTGTTGACGAAGCCTTTTCCGCCCAAGGTTCCGCGAGCCAAGCAGCGCGGAAATATGGTATTCATCCTGCGCAACTCTACACGTGGAGAAAGTGCATGACACAAGGGCAACTCAGCGCAGTGGACAAGGAAGAGAACGTGTTTCCGGAGTCCGAAAAGCGGGCCATGGAAAAGAAAGTCCGCGAGCTGGAGAGACTCCTGGGCCGCAAAACCATGGAAGTTGAGCTCCTCAAGGAAGCCGTAAAGGTTGGACGCGAAAAAAACTAATATCGCGCGAGCCCTTGCCAGGTCTGGAGGATTTGCCTTGAAGGCTATTTCTCAAGTGCTTGGTGTGTAGTGCTCCCCGTTTGAGCCGGACACAGCAGAGCTCAACACGAACCTTCTGCGGACAACGCAGTACGGCATCGACGAAAAATCAACACCCCTAAGTAACTTGGCGGCTCTACGGAAATGAAAGAGGAGCCACTCTGGGCTCCCTGAAGATGACCTTCACAACTTACGAGTGCGACCCCAACCCTTGAATCTCAATCATTTTGCACATTGCAAAGCTTCTTTTCGTCTCCGCTCATAGAGAACGTAGGCTTGGAGCAAATCCGATTCTTTTCGCTCATTGACCATGCGCGCACGCGGTTGATCATCGCGGTGGTCATGTCAGCGCGTTGATCGAGAGACTTCGCAAGTGCATCAATGCCTGCTTGCGTGGGAAGTTGCATGTGGCCAATCAGCTGAATGTCTTCGCTGGAGAGCCCAAGCGCGCGAAGTGGGGCCGCATTTCCTTGGTCTGCAGCATCAAGCGCAGTCCAGTAAAGTTCAGCTTTTTCAAACGACATCCAATATTCTTTTGCGAAGGCTTCCACGGTCAGGCCGTTGGCAGCGGCATGCTGCCGAACCTGAATGCGTTCTTCACCCGCAGCAAGAGCCAAAGCACTTTCAGTCGCAGGCACGTTTAAACGGTCGTAGCGACACTGATGGTAGACTTGGCGGCATTCGCGACGCAGATTTCCATAATAGTCGTAGTAGTTTGAACACACGGTGCGGTATCCGGAATCACAACGATTGTTGTCATAAATGACCGTTGCGATGCCAGCGCCAACAACAGCACCGACCACGCCTGCCGCGACATCATCGTCATCACACGCTGTCATGGTCGCACCCGTTGCAGCGACAAAAATCGCCAAGACCGCTGTCGAAATGATCCGTTTCATAAGAGACCTCCACGAACGCTTGTGGCCCACGCCCCGATGTATGGAAAAAAGCTCGGGACGATGTGTCGTAACATTGGGAAGAGTTCTCTGCGAAATGCACCTTGCCTTAAAATCCGATTTAAAATCTTTTCCATTCATGTGCAATAAGGGTGAGATTTTATTCGCGGAAGAAAGGATAGAAATTCGGAAACCCGAAGCCAAAAAAACAGGAGCCCTTTCGTGAGACGGGTAGAAATTCGAAACGTGAATGAAGGAAACGCCCGAAAAATCGGTTCAACTTCTGTCGCCATAGCATGAGCGCGCGAACGGAGTGATGACCTCCCGCAGACGTGCGCACTGAAACGCTGAAACCGCGGTACTTTTCATCGCGTTCGCTTAGAGAGCGTGCCACACATGACGTCGAGCGAATACCAGGCGACGTTCGACGACAATGCAGGCGGGCAAGGTTACACTCTTATTCAGGTGAACGGCGACACCCTGGGCGGTCAGGCTCGTTACGCCGCCATCTGGGAAAAATCGGCCTCCTTGGGGTGGGTGGCCCGCCATGGATTGAATTCTAAGCAAAACCAACTGGCCTTCAACGACTTTGCCGCGCAGGGGTACGCATTGAAAAAAGTCAGCGGCTACGGCGTAGGCGAAACGGCTTACTTCGCCGCCATCTGGGAAAAATAAACGACGGAAGGGCATGTGCGTTTGGGTTTCGTACAAAAATTCGGAACAGAAAATAAAATGTGGCCAAGAGCATGAGCCCTTCCCAGCCATCAAGGTCGATGACCGGATGCATAGAAGCCAGTGCCAGAGCAAAACCAAGCGCGCAAAGCAAAAAACACGCAATAACCACCCAGACACTCACGAGGAAAGCGCGAAAGCTGACAATGAACACGCGAGGAGACGTGAGCGTCCGCGCACGGAGGCGGGTTTCCGCAAGTTGACTTTGCCAGAAACGAAAAAACAAAAAAATGGAAAAAAGCTTTCCAGCGGCGAGCGGGAACACGGTTTGCGGGCTCGGAAGCTTTGTGAACACGAAAACATAGGCCACAAGGAAGGCACCAATCACCGCCGTGCGCGCCACACCCGCGTGCTCGATATGATAAACCATGTGCAGTGTGACCCGAGCCATGCCCACGCAGTAGATAGCCAGGAACGCCACAATGGCTATAAATGTTGCGGCAAGCCCCCCGAGGCCAAGATTCGACGACAGCAGCCAACGCACCACCCACCCTTCGGCCAGTGAAAACACCACCAAAAGTCCGATGGAAAAAGGAATGAGTGTGGCCAAAAGCCAACGAGCACGCACGAGTTGGCTACGACGCCGGTAGTATTCGGCACTCAGGGCCTTCGCATTTTCGCTTGTGGGCGTCACGCCCCCCCCCTTCGCCGTTTCCCATCGCGGAGCATTTGGACAAGCCTCTCAAAGTCACCGCGATCGAGTGCGGCCTCAAAACTCACCGCACCTGAGGTTTCCTTCTTTCGTCGCACGGAGCGAAGCTTTCCGCGCTCGTCGCGAAAGGTGCGCCGGCCTTCGTCGAAGCCTTCAAAGGGATCGGTCGACGGGACGCCCACAAGAGGGTACCTCGAAAAACATTCGAGAGAGCACCCACGGTCAAAGATGTCCGCAAGAAAGGCAGCGAGTGCCGACGCTTCAGGCGAACGCGTTCCGTAGGCCTTCAATGCGAGCGCATCGAAGGCCACGAGAAGATGGGCGTGTGCAGGAACAGCATCGAGAAACGTTTTTTTGTTAATGTAAGGAGCAGGTGCGGCTGTGCCAAATTCTGCCAAATAGGCGTCTTTAATAAGCGACCAAAGCACAACAACATGATCGGCATCACGCACAAGCCTCGCCGCGCGCGCCACCCCAGCCAGTTCGCGCGCACTGCCGCGTTGGCGTTCGTCCAGAGCCTCTCGCACCGTGTCGAAAGGAGAGGGTTCAGGTGCCAAGGCGCGAGAGGCGTACCGCTGAAAGGCCTTCGCGGCTGTGATAACCAACACATCCTCTTCACCACACACTGTCCAGGGGGCGTCCTTGGGAATGCGCAAACGAACGGCACCAGGCGCAGGAGTGGCACCCTCCCTCTCCACCGACTCCCAAGGGAGCCCCACGAGGGCCAGGGCGTCGTATTTTGACAGGGTGCTCTCGTAGAGCTTACAAGGGCACAGAAAAGAAAACGGTTGTGCGCGTTCTCCTCCAAGGCGTGCGGCGACGACTCCGGGGCATGGCTGTGTTTCGGTGGGTTTTCCGTCAGACTTCTGGCACGGCAAATTCCGCGCAAGGATGTCGAGTGCGGAAGAATCCGTCCGGACTTTCCACATGCCGTGCCCGTGTCTGCCGCGCAATGCTTCAAGCCATGCCGCGAAACGGCTGGACGCGGAGGTGCTCACAAAGGTTGGGTTCGTGCCCATGCGCGTGTTCACCTTTTCCTTGTCTTCCAAGGTTTTGACACCTCGGAAAAGAGTGGTTTTTGCGTGAAGGCGAGGCGCTTGTTAGGCTGACGTAAGCGATCCCGAGAGAAATGTAAAAGGAGTTCGCGGAGGGCCCGGAATTTTATGGCGAAGTGTCTTTCTCGCGGGCGTACGAAACGCACCCGAGGCCGCTTTCGAGCAGTCCTCCCCCTCATGGCGGCCCTCTTTTGGGTTGCCCCTGCGTCCCGTTCCCTCGCTGAGTCTGCTTTAGCTCCCACCTCAGACTTTCAGGCCTCGGCTTCCATTGGTCCCAGTGAGCCCATCGGACCCTCCTTCAAAAGCCCAGAAGTGCGCAAGCGCCTCGACGACCTAGTGACGCGCGCCAACGATGTGCGCAAGCGTCCTGCGAAGCCCAGCCGCAACCTTCGCGCCTCAACGAGCGTGAATATTGCGAGCAGTTCTTCCATGGCGAATGGAAACAACTCCATCAGCGGCGCAGGTTCTTCCCATGCGGCAGGCGGAGTTCCGGGCGATCCCACAACCGGAGCCGGCGCAAGTGCGCAGGGCGCGCTTCCCCCTCTCGTCGGTGGAAATTATGGGTTCAGTGCTCCCACCAAATTCGACGGAACGCCAAAGTCGTTTGTAAGCTTGGGCGGCGTTTCCCCAGCATTCGGCATCGTTGTCGAAAAGCTCCACCACCGCCTGAGCCTGTTCCGCCTGCGCGAAGACGGCAAATACGAGGTCTTGAAAACGTATCGGGCGATTACAGGAAAAGACCCGGAAGACAAGAAAACGGTGGGCGACCTGCGCACACCAGAAGGCATCTACTTTGTGACGGGCCGCATCGACGACAAAGATCTTCCGGCAAAATATGGGCGTGCTGCGTTCACCCTCGACTATCCGAATATTTTCGACCAGAGGCAAAGGAAATCGGGCTACGGGATTTGGGTGCACGCCACCGACGATCCGAAACGACTCCTCAACCCTTTCGACACCGAAGGCTGCGTGGTGGTGAGCAACGAAGACCTCCTCGAGCTCGAACGGTTTCTGGGGGCTTTTGAGGTCCCGATTGTCATTACGAAAGAAATGGTTCGCGTTGACGACAAAGACATCGAAACGCCGCGTGCGAAGGCCAACGAAATGATTGAGGCTTGGCGCCAAGCCTGGGAAAATTCGAATTTCGAAGACTACATGGGGTTCTACTCCAAGAATTTTCGTTCGCTCGGCAAGTCGAAAGAAGGTTGGCAAAAATACAAACAGTCGATTTCGAGCACCCGCAAGGGCGACATCAAAGTCGAGATCTCGGAACCAAAGATCCTCGCCTTCGAAGACCAACTTCTCGTCGTGTTCCAGCAAGACTACTCAAGCAAAGTGCACAATGACTATGGTCGTAAGTTTCTTTACCTCCAGTGGGAAGGCGACAGGTACCGCATCATTGCCGAGAAGTGGTACCGGGAAAAAAAAACTTCGACAGCGGAGCGAAGCTTCAAACCAGTGAATAGGGCCATGTGAAGGCTCATTCAAAGTCCCAGTAGCGCGGTGAGTCGACGATGCAACAGGCAAATCCAAAAACGAAAAGAAACAAGCGAATACATTTCGTTTGGTTCGTCGATGCTTCGCAAACAAAAAGCACGAGTTTTAGTTTGCGCGCCTTGGCATTCGCCGGTTTGGCGGGGGTCCTGTTCTTCTCGGCGGCGGGTGCGGCGTTGTTTCTTTATGCCGACGAGGTTCGCAGCCTCCGGCTGTCTGCTGAGCACATCAAGGAACTCAAAACCGGCATTCTTGCGCAAGCCATGGTGTATGAACATGCAATCACAGCTTCAGAACGTGAAGAGGAAAGAAACGGCCTGGCGGCAAGAACACGGATTGTAGAAAAAGAGATTGCGGATCTGGGCAAATCGGCTGTGCGCCTGGAAACCCGCAATGGAGAAGAGGCAGCGGCTCTGGGAAAAGTGAGCAACAGCCTCACCAATCTCGACAACGCAACCTTAAACCTCGTTGCGGCGGGCGCAGGGCAGGAGGGCGAACTGGCCGCGGACCCTGGAGCATTGGACGCCTCGGCTGGTGTGAACCTTTCGGCGAAGACCAAACCTTTGCCTTCGCCCTCGCCTCTGCCCCCGCTGAGACGAAGCACGAGCGACACGGTTGTTCCAAAAACCGCGACGGGTGCCGCCGCGTCACAGTTAGGCACTCAAGCTCTGCCAGGGTCGAAGGGTGTCGAGCTGGCGGGGGGCAATGCTGTTCATTTCGAGAATGTCGAAGTGGCTGAGGCAACGAACGAGGCAGCACCCAACCCCAAAGCGGACGGCTCAAACTCCCCCTTTCCTGGCGCATCGCCCTCGCCACCCGCAACACGGACAGTGGTCTCCTTTCAGCTTGTGAATGGCGCGCCGTCTCACCCCCTGTTCGGCCGAGTGTGTGCAGTGGCCGCGCTCCGGGGGGAGGGCGGCGCCACAACCTATGAACCCTTTCCAGCGACTCTGGCCGTTAGCTCCACCCAGGGCGGCTCCACAGAACCCAAGCCGGGGTGCCGTGGTGGACAAATCGTTCGCTTCGCCCGACTTCGGCCCACCGCCTTCGCCTTCAAAGCACCCGTCGACCGCATCCTCTCTGTTTCCTTGTATTTCTCGACGTCTCCAAACGCACCGTTTCAGACGTACGTATGGAAGAGTCCGACGACCACCGCCCCGCCATAACTCAAAATATTGAAACTGTTGTTATTTTATTCATTTATATGAAAAAGTTCTAAAGCGTTTTTGTCAGGCCACCGATGCAAGCTGTGAGTCCCAAGGAGGACAACGGCATGGCCAGACACAGGCAAGTGATAGTGGGTTATCTTGGAGTCATGACTCTCGTAGCCACAACTTTGGGTGGTTACGTGGCGTGCGGCGCTCAGAAGTACCGTGTTCCTGTGCACGGAACCGACGAGCCAGCGCCCTCCCGCGCGAACACAGGGCAGAGTGGCACGGCGAGCGTGGCGAATGCCAGCGGCGTGAACCTTGCGGGTGTCCACAGCGCCGCGGGGTGGTCGAGGACCCTTCCCATCGCGTTCCGGGTGACCAATGAGATGCCCAAGGGGGTTGTGGACCAACTCCGAAAAGCCATGGAGACATGGGAAACCGCGGTCGGTAAAAAAATGTTCCTTTACGAAGGCGTTGAGGAGCGCGAGGGCTCTGCGTTTAAAGAGCTCTACGAACCTCTCAATGACACTCAAAACGGCCACTACTTCGACTTCAATTGGAATAAAGCAACTGGCAAACCGGCCAGTGTCCTTGCCACGACGATTTGGGAAAATGATCCTCAAGAACCTGCCCGCATTGTGAAAGGAGACATTCGTTACAATGCTGAGTTCTACATTTTCGGAGACGCGCTGAAAGACTTTTCGGAAGGGAAACGGACCATTGTCGACATGGAGAGCCTTGCCCTGCACGAAATCGGGCACCTCCTTGGCCTCGCGCACGTGTCTGAGCGAGAAGATCGCTACAGCGTCATGAACCCCTCACTCTTCATTGGCGAGGGTATGATGACCAGGCGCCTGAGCGAAGGCGATGTGGATCGCATCCGCGCCATTTACGGCGTGGGAGATCCGAACCTTGCTGCTTCGCTTGAAAAGGCAGACGATTTTCCGCTGAACAACTGAAGAGCAGATTCAGGCGATGCTGGTTTTTTTGCGAAGTAGCCAGCTGTTGTGAATGCGCCTACTGCGAAAGTCATCTGGAAGTGTTTTTTCCGTCATCGACTCGTACGAAAAAATTCCCGAAAGAGCGTTTTCGTCGAGTTTGAACTTCCGGTTGTTGTTCGAAAAGAAAATGATACCATCTTCGGAAAGAACCTTGCTGCAGGCGAGCAAGAGGTCAGCATGATGTTCTTGCACATCGAAATGCCCCACCATTTTCTTTGAATTCGAGAACGAGGGTGGATCGACGAAAAGAAGGTCAAACTTCCGACCCTGAAACTTGAGATCCGACAAGGCCCGCATGGCATCTTCACGCAAAAAAGAGTGAATCCCATTTTCCGGATCGAAACCGTTCATGCGCATATTTTCTCGCGCCCACTCAAGGTAAGTGTTGCTCAAATCAACCGACACGGTTTCGGTTGCACCTCCCGCTGCGGCATAAACCGTGGCAGCGCCGGTGTAGCAATACAAATTCAGGAACCGCTTTCCGGCTGCATTCGCGCGCACAAAGGCTCGGCTTTTGCGATGGTCGAGGAAAAGCCCAGAGTCGAGGTAGGCTCCAAGCACCACTTTAAAACGTTGACCTTGTTCCATGACAACAGTTTCGAAACTGCGCTCCTCGCTCCGGGTGTATTGTTCCTCTCGCAGCACAATGCGTCTGCGGACTTTGTGGAAGATGCGCGACTCGGGGATTTCGAGGAACAAATGCACGGCCTCTAGCACCTCGTCTGCTTTGCTGGGCACGTCTTCAGGTCCTTCGTATTCGTAGACCACCGCATTCGGCCCATAGAGGTCGACGGAAAAGGCATACTCTGGGATGTCTTTGTCATAGACACGGTAGGCTTCAGTGCCCACGCGTCGCGCCCATTTGCGCAAATGGTTGGCGTTCTTCTTCAGGCGATTGGCGAACATGGACATGACAGTAACCCACGGCAAGGGAAGGCGTGACCGCGACTTCAAACCTGAGCGCCCCGAAAGCATGCTAGAGGAACACGATTTCACCGAGTTCGTATACGCTCCGGGCAGGGCTTTCCGCGGGAATGACGGCCTGGTTCTCTCCCAATAAAAGCGAAAATTCAAGATAAAATGGCCAAGAGGTGCGGACCGTGAAGGGCACGACCAGAACCGGGGCCTTGGTGGCATAAGGGATGCCCACCCCTGTGCCCTGCAAAAATCGCTCGCCAGACGACGTTAAAACCAGTCCCTTTTCACGCCTCAGAGTGCGCCCCGCGTGGCCTAACACGAGACTCATGACCTCAATCATCGCGTCGCGCCGCAAAGCGGCGGTGAACCTTTCTTCGCTGTCGTATGCAAAGAGAGAGGTCAAAAGGGTTTCCACCGTATCGGTGTGGAAAGAGAAGCAGAGCGAACCCCGCACGCCACCGCCTCGGACGTCAACAAGGACGTTGGCATCGCACAGGGCGAGGGTGTCGTTTTTGAGAAAAGGCTTTCCGGCCACCACTGGGACACCTCCCAGACGCCCCACAACGTGGGCAGTGGCGTCGAGGAAGCTGCGCACGAACGCGGGGTCAAAAGCTCCTTTCAGAGCCACCCGAGGACTCAAGAGCTGATGCACTTTTTCCGCCAAGGTTTCGAAGGCAAAAGGTTTCGCCAATACGAAGGAAGCCCCCGCATTGAGGACTTTGAAAAGCGCATCTGTTTCAGGGCTCGCCGTGGTCACAATAATGGGAGACGCCCAATTCAGCGCGTTAGAAGTCATTTTGGCCGTCAGGTCGAACGCTGTGACATCGCCCACGTTGAGATCGAGGATGAACACGTCAAACCGTGTTTCTTCCATTTGAGACAATGCTTGTTTCCCGGAGGAACACGTCACAACCTCATGACCGAGCGCCTGCAGGCGACGCTGCACGGTTTGGAGCAGGTCGACAGAACTGTCCACGAGAAGGAGACGGGCCATCGGGGCTCCGGAAGAAGGGTGGCCAGTGGCGAAGAGCGATCACGAGCCTCAGGTTCACAGGCGGCCGGCGGCGTATTCTTCGAAAAGAGACCAGCAACGGTTGTCTCGACTATAAAAGGCGAGCATGACCTTTTCTTCGTCCCACACCTTATAAACGGCAGACCTGTAGGTATAGTACCTCAACCAGAGTCCGCCACTCCGGCCACTCACGAGATTGTCGGGGGTTGGCATGAAATCGTCAATAAAGTAACACTCTCCCGCCTCCATACGCATGAACGGAAGGGTCACCGTGATGCCGAAGTCCTTGCGTTTTTCAGGGACGATGGCGCAACCGGAAGCCGAAGCGAGAAAGAAAACGACGAGCGCACAGCGCATCATGCCCCACAAGGAGGCGACAATTCGCCTGCGCCGTGAACAGTGTAGGTTTGAGCGTTCGCGCCATGGTGTCATAATCGAACTCCACTTCGGGATACCCCAGGGGTTTCGGACTCCTGTGCGCACAGCTTGAAAGCGAAAGGTGCCCATGCAGACGTCATTTTTCCGACCCGCTCTTCGGAGCAACAGGGGCCTCGTCGTCTTCAGCTTGGCTTTCGGGCTTGTCACAGCCTCACAGGGATGTGCCACATTCGGGGCAAAAGGGGACGCTTCTCAAAACTCCGAACGGCCCGAGCTCGAGGCCACCCGCTTGGAAGTCTGTGAGCCCTTTGGCCACTCGTGGGAACTCGAAGGGAATGCCCAGTCCCTCGAGGTCTTCCGGAACGACGACCAATGGGTGCTTGTCTACGAAACGATGATGCGAAATGGCCCCCGGACGGTGTGGCAACCCTTGCGGGCCAATCTAGCCCTGAATGGAGACGGCATCGTCGTTGGCCAAAAAAATCTTCCACTCATTTCTGACTTCAGAGTGCAGCACGACAATCAACGGAACAGCTGGATCACTTACCGGGCCAAGCGTCAGGGAAGTGAGCTTTACTCTTCCTTCATCGAGTTTCTTCCCTCGAAAGGAACCAAAGCGACAAGCGCGCTTCACCGCATCCGCATTCCTACGAGCGCTCGCGAGTCGGTGCAGGAAGTCTGGCTCCTTCCCACGTCCTCGGCGGGCGTCGCCAGTGTCGTGGTCCGCGTGAACCCGTTTTCGGAGTCTGGCGAGGAAGTCACGATATTCCGATGGTACGCTGTCACCCCTGCGCGCAATCAAGCTAAAATTGCCGGCGAATTTCGCGCCAACTCTCAAGTTCTGTCGAGCACCCGTTTTGTTCCTTTGGCGAAGACTTTTGAACCCGTTGCCTTTTCCATCGTCAGCCGCAGCCAAGACTTCGAAGCGGCAGATCCGAAATTCCAGCGTTCTTCTTTTCGCATCGTCGCGAAACGCCTTTTCACCCGAGCGAAAGATGAGGTCACGCTCTATGAATCGGCAACGCCCCTTGCAAACCTCACCCTTGGGCTCGCACCAAAAGCCAGTTCCGCAGGCAACGCTGTCCTCTCGTGGATCCAGGAACCCACAGGCGGTGCCAACACTCTCGTGCAGTGGTCGCCCTTGCGCTTCGACGCCACCGATGCAGGCTTCGCGTCGTTGAAAAAGACACCCCCGCGCCTTGCACCCAAGTCGCTCGAGGTGGCGCGCGACCCCGCAAGGCTGCGCATGCGCACGCTCCGCACAGGGACCCTTGCCATCGCGTGGTGGACGGCCTCCGACGAAGACTCAGCTTACTTCGTGACGCCCATTTCCCCGCAGCCCCCTGAATTGTCCGTCGACGACGGCTATGACAGCGCAGGAAAGCCTCGCAAGAAACTGCGCCCTGTGACCTCGGGCGTCTTCGCTTCCGAAAGAGAGGGCCGCATTCTCGGAATCGCGGAGGGCGCAGGTCCCGATGGCGCCGATGTCCTGTTCATGACACGGCGCACGGGTGAAAAAAATCTGGAATCAGGTACAACCATCACTTCGTGCGCCATTCGGGCGCGATCGTAGGCCCTCTCGATTCCATGGAGCGAAGGGCTGGTCCGCATGGGCCACGTCAGAAGGTGGAAAAATGCCATCGTTCACACTGCCAGCCCGACCTCCACGACGTTTTCTGCGTGAGGACTTCGACGCCTCCAACGCAGTGCACGTCCAAGAAGTGCTCCTCCGCCTTGCGGACGAAACACCAGGTGACTTCCGTTCAGCTCATGCCTGGTTCGCGCTTTTCCAGGAAGCATCCAGTGCTATTTCTGAGCTTCACACGCACCTCGAGCTCTCTTTGCACTTGAATTCCGCCGACAAAGAAACAGAGCGACGCCTGAAGCTTTTCGACGAAAATATTCTTTCTCAAATGCTGAAAATCCGCGGCCACCTCATGGACGTCTATTTAGCGTCGCCCTGGAAATTCGCCATGCACCCCGACGACCGCGGGCGCGTGGCACTCGACTTTCGAAGCCGGCGCCGATTCGCCGCCGCCGAAATTATCGAACTCCAACTCGCCGAAAATCAGCTTGTCCGCGACTACCGGCAGTTCATGAATGCGGCGGAAGCCCGCTTTCAAGGGCGTCAGACTCCCGTCTCAGTCATCATCGGCCGCATGAATGACACCGACTCCGCCTCGCGCAAGGAAGCCTTCCTCGCCTACTGGGGATTTGTTGAGGAACAAGAAGACACCCTGCAGGATCTCTTCCAGAAGCTTCTAGAAAACAGAAACGCCCAAGCCTCGGCGCTCAAAATCGAATCCTTTGTTCCTTTTGCCTTTGCTGAGCTGGGCCGGCTTGACTATGGCCCTCGTGAATGTGCTCAGTTTCGCGAAAGCATCGAGCGCACCGTCGTGCCCGTGGCGTCGCGTTTGGGAATGAGGCAAGCCGAGGCTCTTCGCACCTCTACCGTGAAGCCTTGGGATGCTCAGGCATGGCCAGGGCTCGCGCCAGCCACCCCGCCCGCAAACGGATCTCTCACCGAGATCCTTCTTGGCATGAAGCGCATTTCTTCAAATATTCATCCTGCGTTTGGTTCGCTCTTTGCCACCATGCTCGAAAGTGGTCTTGTTGACGTTGCTCCGCGCGCGCGCAAGAGTCCAGGCGCCTTTTGCGTCACGTTCCAGGAATCTCGGATGCCTTTCATCTTTGGGAATTTTGCAGGCACCTTCAAAGATGCGATGACGTTGGTGCACGAATTTGGCCACGCCATTCACGGCTACGCCACAAGCACAATTCCAAATGTTCTTTTGCGCCACCCTGGCCTCGAATTTTGCGAGGTCGCATCGATGGGACTCGAAATGCTCGCGGCACGTCACTTTAACGAGTGGTGGCCGCACCCTGCCGAGGCCAAAAGGGCATTGGGTTTTCAGCTCTTCGCGGCGCTTCAGTTTTGGCCCTTCATGGCGATGATCGACGGCTTTCAGCACGCCGTGTATGCTGACCCAGGCTCCACTCCGGAGTCACGCAATCGCATTTGGCTCGAACTCTCCAGGCGCTACAAGCCCCATGTCGACTGGACGGGTTACGAGCGCTTCGAAGAGCTGGGCTGGTTCTCGCGACCACATCTCTTTACCTCGCCTTTCTATTACATCGACTATGGCATCGCTCAGCTCGGAGCCATTCAGCTGTGGAGCCGTGCTCAGCACGACTACTCCCAAGCCATCACCGACTACATCACCGGTGTGTCTTTGGGAGCCCAACGCAGTTTGCCAGAGCTCTTTGCGGCATCAGAGTTGCGCCTCGAGTTCTCGGATAGCCTGCTTTCTGAACTCGTCACCCAATTGGAAGACGAAATTCTCTCGTGTCTTTAAATTTCTGCGGAAGGCTGCCAAGTCTTCAAACGAAAAAAAACCCCCGGGAACACTCCGAGGGTTTTGGGATGCCAGAGCCGGCTTATTTGCGGATGTTCAGGGCGGCAATGAGCTTCGCGTAGCGCTCTTCGCTCTCGCGACGAACGTAGTCGAGGAGCGAACGGCGGCGGCTGACGATGGCGAGCAGACCGCGGCGGCCCGCGAAGTCTTTTTTGTGCAGCTTGAAGTGTTCCGTAAGTGTGTTGATGCGCTCAGTCATGAGGGCGATTTGCACTTCAGCAGAACCCGTGTCGGTTCCGTGGGTTTGGTGCTTCTTGACGATGGCAACGCGGGTTTCAGAACTCAGCATGAAAACAACCTCTTGAGGGTATTCGGGCTGGCGCCAGTAAAGACGGAAGTCGCCAAAACCAGCTTCCGCCCAGACAACGGAGCCAAACGCCTAACATCGTGTCAGGGTTCGAACAAGTTCAGACTCACCACCATTGTATGGTTATAGTGAATAGGGAATGATGTCAGGGAGATAATTGATAGGAGGCCACGCCGCGATGGACTCACCACAACCCGAGCGCGAACACCGATTGCCCGCCGCGCCGCCCCCTGCGGGGTTCCAAGCCGACAAACTCTCCACCTACCTCCTGCGGTTCCTGAACCGGCTCAAATCGTCGGGAAAGTCTTCACACACCATTTCCGCGTACCGCAACGATCTCAACCTCTTCTCGGAGTTCCTTCTTGAAAAGGGGTTTGATCCGCGCAGCCACGGCGTGAATCTTCAAGAAGAGTGGGACCATTTTCTTCACGCCAACGGTCGGAATTCCCCCGCCAGCGTGCGGCGCGCCTTCATGAGCGTCCGGACCTTCCTGCACTTCCTGATTTCCGAAGGGTATATCGACGGTTCGCCGCTCTTGGAGGTGAAATCTCCAAAGCAACCCTCCCACGACCTCATGCGCTGCTTGCCTGCGCAGTTCCGTTCGTTGGCAAACGAACTTCACAAAAGAGCAGGGGAAGGAGATGAAAAGGCAGTGCGCGACCTCGCTCTTGTTCTCGTCTTAGGTCTCTGCGGGCTCAAGGCGAGCGAGGCCGCTCAAGTGTGCTGGGCCGACGTCATGACGGGAGGCGAAGGGGAAGGGGGAACACTTCGTGTCCCGGGGGCCGGTGAGCGCCTTGTTCCCTTGTCTCGCGACACGAGAGACGCTCTTGTCGCTCTCAAAGACCTCCGAGCGAGGCTGGATCTGGACGATGGCCCACGTTCAAAACTATTCTTTGGTTACCTCAACGTCAGCCGGCGCACGCGAACACCATCGCTGCACAGGCACGGCATCAAATTTGTGGTGTACGAGACTTGCGAAGAAATCCTCCGCATACCGTATAATTCGGAGAGTCTCCGCAACCATGCGATTCTCCGTTGGCTCGACCAAGGGCTGACGGCACAACGCGTTGCAGACCTCGCGGGCTACTCGTCGCTTCATTCGCTGGAACGATTCGCGCGCGCGGACAAAGCTCTGCGCAAACCGCGCCGCAAGCTTCAAAAGACGGCCGAGGGAACATGACGGACAGCCTCGAACTCAAATCCATTGGCGGGTACGAATTGGTGGAGCTTGTTGGCAGCGGCGGCCTGGGAGAGGTCTTCAAGGCCAAGAACTCGAAAACCGGCCAAGTCGTCGCCCTGAAGCGCCTTCATGAGCGATACCAAACGAATAAGAAACTCCTTGGTTTGTTCCACAAAGAGATCATGATCCATTCCCGCGTTTCCCACAAACACTGCGTGGGTTTCATTGGCGCCGATCTCACCCCGCCCAACGCGCACATCGTCACGGAATTCATTGAAGGCAACAACTGCCACAACCTCATCCGCGAAGCAGGAGCCATTGCTCCCCTGGTGGCCTGTTGCATTATGCTCGATATGCTCCAAGGCCTCGAACACCTTCATTGCCTCGACATTGTCCACTCCGACCTCACGCCATCAAATATTATGGTGGAGCACACGGGGCGTGTGCTGCTGGCCGACTTCGGACTTTCCAGCGAACAGGAATTCGAAAACTACGAGGGCATGACCGTGGGCACCCCGGGCTACCAAGCCCCCGAGCGCCTAGAGCATGCTCCCATCACGACCCTTGCCGATATTTATGGGGCCGGCATCATTTTCCACGAGATGCTGCGCGGCGAACGCCTCTTCATGAACATGAACGACGCCGAAACGAAAAAAAGGATGCAGTCGCTGAAGTTCGACTGGATAAATACCGGCCACAAGGACTTCGACAAACACCTGAAAACCCTTTTGTCGACATCGCTTGCCTACAGGCCGCAGAAGCGCTACCCCACGCCGCGTGACTTCATGTACGCACTCTACGTCTGCCTCAAAGCCTTCAATATTCGGTACACCCGCCGCGCGGTTCTGCAGTGGATGGTGGACAAGAAGCTTTCACGTTTGCCGGCGCAGCCCCCCATGCAACGCATCTACGTGTGACGGAGTTTAGCGAACATGCGTCGCTTGGTTTCGCTCGTTCCGAGCATCACGGAAACCCTCTGCGCGTTTGGTCTGCAACACGAAGTGGTTGGCTGCACCTCCTTTTGCACGCATCCGTCGTCTTTGCGACACAGCGCCTCGAGTGTGGGAGGAACAAAAGACGCCAGGCTCGAAGACATCCTGGCGCTAAAACCCACGCACGTTTTCGTGAACGAGGAAGAAAACTCTCTGCCGCTTGTGGCTATGCTCCAGGAAGCGTCCATACGCGACGGCTTCCAAGTTCACATCAGTTACCCACGCGAACTCAACGACGCGCTTGAGCTCGTGGAGAATCTCGGAGACCTTCTGGGCTTTACGGCAGCCGCAAGCACCTGGCGCGCCCAATGCATTGAGGCTTTGGGGCGTGTGCATGATCTCGATGAAACACGCCGCCAACGGGGCATCGAGGCTGCTCGTTTCGCCTATTTCATTTGGCGCGACCCCTGGATGGTGGCAGGCAATCGAACCTATATTTCACGGCTCCTGGCGGAGGCGGGCTTCCACAACGCCTTCTCGACTTCCGACGAACCACGGCAACGCTACCCTGCAGTGCTGCCGGGGAACGCCGCTTTTGCCAACCCGCGCCTGTTGCTCTTCTTCTCGTCAGAGCCCTTTCCTTTTCGCCATCGACACATCGACGAGTTCCTTGCGGCGCGTTCTGCCGCGTGGCCCCGCGAAGACATTTCAGACACTCACACTCTCGGAACCGCTCGCAAGGTGGATGGCCGGCTCCTTTCCTGGTACGGCGTTTCGACCCTTGCAGCACTCACGTACCTCGAAGACCTCCACAGGGGAGCCTATTCTCCATGAAGACACCCGCCTCCATTCGAACGTTCGCTCCCGCACTTTTGCCCCTTTTTTTGCTTTGTGGCATCGCCATCGTTTCGCCTTTCGCGCTTGCGAATGTCGAGACGAGTTCGAAAAGTTCGAATGGCTCGGATGGCTTGAGTGGCGCGAACAGCGCAAACGTTTCTCCGCGCACCTATATTGTGGTCAGCTGCAATGACGGCGACACGTGTCGACTGAAGTCACCCGACAACGTCACTTTGAAGGTGCGACTGGTAGGGATCGACGCACCTGAATTCGGCGGAAAAAAGAAAAAAGGCCAGCCCCTTTCGTCGGAAAGCAAATCATTCATCAACGAACTTGTTCAGGGCAAAAGCGTGACGCTCAATGCCCTAGGTAGCGACGCGTACAATCGCTCGCTCGCCGAAATTTACATAGGCGAAACTAACGTCAACCTTGAAATCGTTCGTGCCGGCCTCGCCGAGGTGTACCAAGGCAAACCGCCCAAAGGTCTTGACGCGGGGGCCTACGCCCGTGCGGAAGCGGAAGCGAAGGCGGCACGCAAAGGTGTGTGGGCGCTCACCAACTACCAAAGCCCCAAAGACTTTCGCAAACGGAACAAATAAACCTCACTCCGGCTTCACCAAGGCCGCAAGCACCGCCTCCGCAACGGAAGCCTTCAGGCCCGCCTTGGCGACGAGGTCTTCGGGGGTGGCCGCGCGCACTCCCGACACGGAACCGAAAGCGTCTATCAGCGCACGGCGGCCTTTCGGGCCAAGGCCTTTGATCGTCTGCAATATCGATTTCTGCGACGTTTTGTCGCGCCTAGAACGGTGAAAAGTGATGGCGAAGCGGTGGGCCTCATCACGCAGCTGAGTCACCAAACGGAACTCCGGAGATCCCGGCGTCAATATTCGCGTTTGAGGCTGAGCTTCAGGCCTCAGCAGGCCATTTTCTCGCATGGGAATCACGACGCGTTCACTGCTCGCCTTCACTGCCGTTTGTCGAAAAGCACTCTCGGTGCGAGACTTTGCGATGCCAAAAAGGCACACGTTGTCGAGTCCGAGGCTTTGAAGCACATAGCCCACTTCACGCACCTGCGGCTCGCCCCCATCAACGAACAAGACGTCGGGCGTTTCGTGCCTTCTTTCTTCTTTGAACCGACGTCGAATGACTTCTCGCAACGAAGCGAAGTCGTCCTGTTTCAAAACTTCTTTCACAATGTAACGCCGATATTCGCTCTTGCTGGGCTTGCCTTCGCGGAACACAACCCCCGATGCCACAGTTTCGGCTCCTTGAAACGTGGATATATCGTAACATTCGAGCCACGAAGGCAGCTTTTCGAGACCGAGGAACTTTTGCAGGCCGGTGAGCATTGCCTGCGATTTTTCGTCGATGCGTATATTTTCAAGAAGGCGATTGCGCGCGTTTTCTTCGCAGGTTTCCAAGAGACCTTCGTAACCATCGCGCAGAATGCGCAAGGCCTCGCCCTTCGAGCCGGACGCTCGGGCATCGGGAAGCTCCCGCCCCGCGTGCAGTCGGGTGCGCGACGCGTCTCCTCCGCCGCGCTGTTTTTTCATCTCGCCAAAAAAGTGCTCGAGCGCGCCAATTTCCTCGGGCGAGAAGAGCCCTCGTGCGTCGGGGAGGCACACGTGGTCGGGCACTTCGCGGCGTGAATAGAACTGACCCAAATATTGGCTCAGCATTTCAGCCCGAGAAATATGGCTTGCGCTCCGAGCATCTCCCGACTCGCGCACATCGTTGCCGTCGTCGGGGACTTCCACGGTGGCGTCGACGACGTGGTTCTCGCCTCCCACAAGCTTTCCATCTCGAACGATGGATGTGTAGAACGACACCTTTTCCGCATGCATATAAACGCACGTGACGTCGGCGTGAAACCCGGGCTGAAGCGAGACGGCTCTTTTGTCGGAAAGGTTTTCGAGTGCGCGAATCTGGTCGCGAAGCGCAGCGGCTTTCTCGAACTCGGTCACCTCGGCTGCAACGCTCATTTCCTTGCGAAGCCTTTCAATGACTTCCCGAGTGCGCCCCCGGAGAATGGCCACCACCTTGTCGACGTGCTCCAAATAAGTCGCTCGTTCCACGGGAAGCTTGCAGGGGCCCAAACAGCGCTTGATGTCGTAGTAATTGCAGGGTCTCGTGACCGTGCGAAACTGTGACGGAGGGCATTTGACGAGTGGAAAGAACCGCTGAATGACCCCGAGCACCTTCTGGAGTTCGGCACTGCTCGCGTAGGGTCCAAAGTACAGAGCGCCATCGTTTCTCCGGCGGCGGGTGTGCACGAGCCGAGGCCAAGGATCAGCGAGGTCGAGTTTCAGGTACGGGTAGGTTTTGTCGTCCCTCAACAAAATGTTGTAGGGCGGTTTGTTGTGCTTAATGAGGTTGTTTTCGAGCAGAAGGGATTCGTTTTCGTTGCCTACGACCATGACCTCGAAGTCGGTTATCTTCGAGACCAAGGCGCGGGTTTTGGGAGCGTGACGCTCGAGGCCGGTGAAATAGCTTCGCAAACGATTCTGCAGATTTCGCGCTTTTCCCACGTAAAGAATCTTTCCCTGGTCGTCTTTGTGGATGTAGACACCAGGGCTTTGCGGAACGAGACCCAATTTGCTACGCAAGTATTCGATTCGGTCGGTTGGTAGCCCGCGGTCTGTCAAGGTGCGCGTCCCCTTCCGTGCTGTTATGCTGAGTTAGGCCCAGATATTAGGTCTCGGTTGGCTGAAATGTCCACCTGGAGGACTTCGTTCGTGACCCTTATGATCCCCCGCGTCAGCCTTAAGCCCGACGCCTTCTTGTTTGCCTGCCACACCGCCGACAGCGCACGCCTGCGTCGTGATGGGACTTTCAATTCCCATCTGCGCTTCGACCCCTTCCTGATGAACACCTACTCCCGTCCGGCCTCGCCGGACCCGCGGACTCTGAAAAAAGAAATTCAGACCATCCTCAAGCACCACTTCGATGCCTCCCCGCAGTTCCGCAAAGACCTCGACGTCGACCTCGACACCATTTCCTACTTTACACTCGCCATTGCTACGCTCTTCGCAGACTTGGGGAGTCTTTTTCGGGCATACACGGGCCTCGAACTGCCGCGTATTCCCTCCCACGACACCGAATACTCGGACAGCTTTCCTCAGCTCAGAAGAGTGATTGAACTTTACTCAGCCTCCTTGAAAGACGAACCGAACGACGAAGACGCCGAGCGAGAAACCTTTGACCCCTTTTCCGTTGACGAACACACGTCTCTAGCCGACATTCAGGTTCAGCAGGCCGAATTTGCAGCAGAAATATGGGACATCATTTCCGACGGCATTTTCACCATTTTCCCAGAACATGCTCCCGCCATCATGAGTTTTGCGTCTTGGAAGTACAAAACCGAGGAACGCGGCGAAGAGATCGATTGGCGCATCCGTCCGCCCGTGGGCGACCTTTTCGCAAAAGCCTTTCGCGGACGGGGCGGCCCCCGCGCGGGAGCGAGTTACGGCGGTCGGCCCGCAGGGCGCGACGGTGGTCGAGACCATGGAAACCGAGGACGGGACACCCAGAACCGAGGCCCAAGGCCCGAACGTTCGGAGTCTCGTGGCGAACAGCTTCGCGGCGAACCCCGCTCGGAAATGCAAGCGGACCCACGAGTGGACACCCGTGGGAGCGAACGGCCGGAACGCGGTCCTCGCCCCGAACGAACGGATCGTCCTGAACGCGGCCCTCGTGGCCCTCGACCTGAACGCTCCGACAGCCGTGGTGGACGTGCGGAATCGGGAGCCCATCTGCGAAACGACCCCTTTATCCAAAGCGACGATGACCTGCAGCCCTGGCTCGACGAAGCCCGTTTGGCCGTAGAACAGCTTCGCGCGAACCCTTCTTTGAGCGAAATTGGTTTGCGCCCCAGCAACAGCTTTATTCGCCGTCAGCAGCACTCTCTGCTCACTGAAATGGGCGCGACAACGGAAAGCCGCGGAGAAGGACGCGACCGTTGCATCTTCGTGAAGCTCCCAGGCTAAAGAGTCCCATGCTAAAATGAGCTCTCCCCAAAAACACGGAGGCTCTTCCCCCATGCCCCTCCGACGACCCCAGCTCCTTTGACAAAGTCACGGCACTCGGCTTCGGCGGCATCCTGTCCTACGGCTGGACAGGCACCTCAAAACTGCGCAGCGTCGAAGTGCCCGTTGTTCCCAAGGGAACCTGCCAAAGCGCCTATCCTGAACTTCTCGATTCCCACCTTTGCGCGGGAACCCTGGGAGGCGGAGGCGACACCTGCCAAGGCGACTTGGGGGGCCTCTTAGATCGGAAGAGCG
>JADCJN010000041.1 GCA_020247005.1 Silvanigrellales bacterium | reverse complement strand
GATGTGGCCAAACAATAATTGCGAGCGCGCTCGGTGTCGCCCGCCGAAAGCATGTTCTTCACCGTATGATTGAACTTCTTGAAGTTCACCCGGTAGAGGAACTGCAGGAGCAAAAACCGTTCAAAAATAATGACCCACCCCACAGCGACAAGCGCGAGGATGAGGAATGGAATGGGCTCACGGGCTCGGAAGAGGCCAAAAATCTCGTGCAACATGAACGACTCCGAAGTCCGCGTGGAAAACGACGCATCCGCGTAACACGCGACTTCTAGAGAGTAGAATGGTTGACAGGGTGGTGTGTGGGTATAACTTGCACGGTGCCTGTCAAGGAGGTTCCAATCATGAAGCCCTTCAAGAACAGAGGTCCTTCGGGCCGCGTTTTGGCCCTGGCTCTCTCCATTCCCGTCGCCACAGCCAGCGCCGCGCCCTGCGCAGTGTGGCCCGACCGCATTTTGCGTGTGAACAATGAAGGGGCCTCAAACCTTCTTTTCATTTTGCGCTCATCTTCCTCGCCCGAAAATCCGGTGACGGAAGTGGGAGGCGTGTTTAAAAAGCGCGACCCCTCGAACCAATGCCGCGGCAGCACTTCAGCAGTATGCCGCGACGTGAACGCGTGGGTCGAGACACCCGCCATCGCGGTGTCTTCAAGGCCCGGCCAGCGCGAAGACTCGCTCACTTTTTACCTTGGAAGCGTACGGGCCCCGTTTCTTTACGAAGGCGTTTTCTACGTCGACTACAAAAACGGCGAGCGTGAATGGCTCAACAATCCAGGCGATGACAAAGGGAATTTTTGGTTCACTTTAGAAAGCACCACCTCGCTTCCACAAAGCTCCTCGTGGGACTTCGACCTCATGCGAGTCCCTCGCACGGCGGAAATTGCGCACTGGTCGAACCCTGCGAGGTGCCTGTGAGACCCGGCACCCACGGCGCAAAGCGCCGAGACTCAGGCATCTCCGTTCTTCTTGCCTTCCTGCTGCACATGGCAACGTCGCCTTGGGCCTTGGCGGCAAGCCCCATTGTTGTGGGTGGCCAGCAGGGTTGGCAGCACGATCCCGGTTTTCGGGGAGGATCGTTCCACACCTTCGATGCCTTCCGCCCCGAAGGAACGCAGGCCCCTGCGCACAAAGTGCATGTGTTTCTTCCGCGCGGGTACGCGCAGTCCAATGCGCGTTACCCCGTGGTGTACGTGAACGACGGCGACACCACGTTTTTCCCCGATGGCGCTTTGCGAAAAAACTGGCGTTTGCATGAAGCCCTCGAGCGGCTTGCGGAGCGCGGGCCCGACTCTCGGCTCATTGCCGTTGCCATCGTTCCTGTGAACCGCAACGAAGAGTACACGCATGCGCCTGTGGCAGGGCGCTCAGGCTGTTGCGGCCTCGAAGCCTATGCCTCCTTCATTACAGGGCCTGTCAAAACCTTCATCGACACCCATTACCGCACATGGCCCGACGTTCAGAACACGTTCACTCTGGGGGCGTCCCATGGCGGACTCGCCGCCTTTTTTACCGCCGCTCGTTACCCCGATCGGGTGGGCGGCGCCGTGGCCATGTCATCTTCTTTTTGGGTTGGGCTCGACAGTCTGCTGGGGGGAGGCTTGCCCTTCCCAAGCTCCTTACGCGGATCAACCCTTGTCCGCATGCTCGACACCTCACTGCGAAGGGCGGAGGTGTTGCCGCGCATGTACTTGGACTGGGGCCTCGTGCGCACGGGAGGCCCCCACAACAGCATCATTGAGGCTCTGGCCACGGCGCGCGGTCGCGAAATGGCGTCTTTGCTTCGCGAAGACTATGGTTACGATGCCGACACGCTCAAAACCGTGGAAGACGCGGCAGGTGCCCACGACGAAGACTCCTGGGCACGCCGCGTCGAAGCCGCTTTCGCCTTCTTGTTGTCGCGAAGAGCGCTGCCGTAGCTCCTAGGGCGCTTCATCGTCCATCAAAAGTTGAGAATCGAGCTGAGGATCGCGCACGTACGGAAACGCCCCACCGAGTTCCACCTCGAGCGCTTCTTCGGGCAGTCCTAAAAGCGTGCGGGGGCTCACCAGAGTGTCGAAGATCTTTTCCACCGGGTGAGCTCCTGTATGGCGCGGAGACGGCGCATACACGAAGGGCACCGCGGGAATGTCGGAAAGATCCGGACCTTCGCCTGAAGCCTCGATGACAAGTTCACCGGCCGCGAGCGCCGGTTTCAGCTCACCGGCCGCGAACGCCGGGTTCGGCCCCCGCGCGAGAGTGAGCACGAGAGCGAGCGCTCCCACGAGGGCGCACGGCATCCGCCTTGGTGTCGTTGCCCACATTGCCCGCATCAGCTCCCGCCCTCCTCGCATTGTGCTTCCGCTCTTTGAGCGGCACAGAAGGCGCCGGGCTTGAGGAAAAGACGTCGAGCGGGCGCATGTCGTCAGAAGCGCGCAGAGCAAAATTTGCCCGGGCCAGCGTGATGTCGAAAATGGTGCCAAGCCCGGGGCTTGGTGCAACCAGAAGATCGGGGCTTTGAACGCAAGTGAACAGGCGTGCACCCCCATCGGCCGCATTCTGGGCCAACACGGCTTCGGCGAGGGTGCCACTGCCCGCAAAAAAGTCGAGGCAGCGGAATTCTGCCCCCGGCTTCACCGGACACATGGCGAGACGATTGCGCACAAGGCCCACAGGCTTGGCATAGTCGAACACGCGCGCACCAAAGATTCGCCGGATTTCCGCTTCCGCGTCCTCGTTTGTAGGCCAGTCGGTGCAGTCGTCGGTGATGTGCTTAAAACTGCGTTCTTCGGGAAGCACATGGCGACGCAAGCCAAACTGGGGTGTGAGGAACACCGTTTTGTCGAGGATGTCTTGCGACACGCGGAAACGCCCGCGCACCCGCACTTCGCTCGCCAAACACCCTCCCACCACGCGCGCGTCGTCGAGCAGCTCCAGCCCCAGCGTCCGGTTCACGTACGCCCCTTTGGCGTACCGCCCATCGGGACAGCGGGCCTCCGTGCCTCGGCGCAAAAGCCGCACACATTCCCCATTGGCCGCATTCAGAACGGGCCGTGTCACTTCCTCGGTCGCTTCACCCCGAAAACGAGGCAGTTGCTTCGCATCGCGCGCAAAAACAAGAATGTATTCGATGATGGACGCGCAATGGGAATCGAGAAAAGAGGGCTTCCGCTTTTTGCGCCATTTGAGCGTCGCTACGTGGTTTTCTTTTCCAAAGATTTCCGACAGCAGAAGGGCCAAGGAAGCGTGCTGACGGTCGTCGATGGAAACGAACAAAACGCCGTCGTGCCGAAGCACCCGCCGGGCCCACACCAGACGCGCATACATAAACCCGAGCCAGGCGGCTTCGGGGTCGGCGCCTCCTTGAGAGTCGCGGAAGGTAAACGTCTGCCCCGAGTTGTAGGGCGGATCGATGTAAATAAAATGGTAGTCGACACCTGCAGCGTGCAGCGCGCGCAGGGCATGAAGGTTGTCGCCCTCCAAAAGCACATGCCGCTGCCCAGGCAGCTGGGGTGGCGACGGGAACAAGCGCGCGCCCACGACCCCCCGGAGGGGCGAGCTGACGGGGTGGAATTCCGAAAATTCGGTGGAGTCGGCTTCCGCTTTCGCAGACGCCTTTCCAGGCCAAGACAGCTCAATACGACTCATAGGCGCAAGGGACCCTCAGTCTTCGTCGCCGTCTTCGTCGTCGAGGTCGCTTTCCACCTCGTCCCAGGTGAAGCCGCTCGCCGCGATGACAATCTCGTAGTACTTCTCGCCACGGCGCACGAGGTCGCCGGTGAAGAAGCACTCCACGCCGTCGACGGGAAGAACGTTCGGCACCTCTTCGTCTTCGTTGTCGATATTGTAGCCGGCTGTTTTGTAAAGTTCGAGGACCGAGTCGAGGTCCAGAAGCATGTAGTTGCCGACGTGAAAGGCTTTCTCGGTGAGAGACGAGGGAAGCGACATGGGAAGGCTCCTGTACAATGCAGTCCGAATGCAGAAAGAAGAAAGGTTCTCTCTTCAAAACCAACCCGAACCTATATCAGGGCTTTCCCTTTCCACAAGGAGCCGTTTGCGCATGACTGCTGAAGCGAAAAAAACTCTGCGAGCGGCGCTCCGCAAAGAACGAGACGCCTTTGTCTTGCGGCCCGAGGCGAAAGTCATCGAAACCGCGCTGAATGCTCACCTTGCTGCCTTCCTTGCCAATGCGAAGGCCCTCCTTCCCGCAGACGCACAGGGCTTTGAAATTGCAAGCTTCCTGCCCGTAGGAAGTGAATTCAACCTCAACCAGGAAGCCACACCCCAGTGGCTGTACCCTCGCGTCGACGGCCCACACGAGCTCCTCTGGTTTCGCCGGGGGGAGTCGCTCGAGCGCTTGTCGGCGGGAGCCTTTGGAGTGCGGGAAGCGCCCCGGGAAGAGTGTTTTGTTTGCGACGCGTCTGCACGCAAACCGTGGGTTGTTGTTGTGCCTGCCCTTGCATGCGACGCCTCTCACGTGCGCCTCGGCTATGGCGGAGGCTTTTTCGACCGTTTTCTTGCGCGCCATGGGGCGCACTTGCTCACCGTGTGTTGTCTGCCTGCGCGCTTTCTTGTGCCCGTCCTTCCCTCGGAACGCTTCGACCTCCCCGTGGACGTGGTGATAGACGAACACGCGGTGAGGCACCGTCCTCGACACTTAGGAACAACTTAAGGACTTCAAGCGCGAACGACGAGAGTGGAGTAAGACCGGCTCATGGCCTGATCGAGGGAAATGCTCCCCACAAACATCCTTTCAAGAAACCCATGGCCCTGGGAACCCAAAATAAGAAGATCGGCCCCTTCTTCCTTCATGACCCGTTCCAGAGTGTCTCCCACATCGCCCGACTCAACGCGTCCGGTGCAGTTGGGAACAACGTTGGCGAACTTCCGGATGAACTCTGCATTATTGCGTTCGAGTTCGCCCTTCACCCAGCTCGACACGTCTGCTTTGAAGTGATTCATGAGACTCGTCATCGATTTGAGCAATTGCTCCGGATACACGGTGGTCACCACGGCACGGCCGATGCCTTTCGGATTCCAAGACATGAGCTTTTCCAAACAGCGGTTTGCATACTGAGAGTGATCGGTCGCAATGACCGCCGTGAGCGGACGCCCCTGCGAGGGTGCGTTCTTGGCAATGAGCACGCTGCACTTTGCACTTGTGAGGGCTTTTCGGCCAACACTTCCCAGCTTGGCGCCATTGAGCAAACCTCGGCCCGAAGAACCCAACGCAAGTAGGTCGGCGCCACCTTCTTCCGAACGCGCTAAAATGCGATTGCCGGCAAAACCCGTCATCAGCTTTGTGGTACTTGCCAGGCCCAACTGGGTGAGCGCAGCGTGCCCGCTTGCCAGAACACCCTGAGCTTCCTCTTCCTGCATTTTTAAAAAGCGGGTGATAAGGTCGGGAGACGCTTCAGGAGGAGGGGGCATTTTGTCCTCCGCGATGCGCTCAAGGACATGCAGCAGCTCTATCGACGCATTCTCAATGCCTAACGACTTCACGAGACTGCCAACACTCTTCGCTCTCTCTGCAGACTCAATACCGACAACAATTTTCACAAGTCATTCCCCCTGTGATAGGGATTCTTTTCCCATGCCAAAGAGCATTCTTCTTGCATAGGCCCCCTGTCGAACAGCTCATAACACCAATTCGTTTAAAAGAAAAATAAGGGACGAAACGCGAACCGCTAGAACTGTACCGACTGTTTTCAACAGCTCTGCAATCCGCGAACGCGAAGAACCCCAGAGTGAAACAACGCCTGAAACGCCGCGTCCGTCCGCCCTCCGGCGGGCAACGCTTTCGTCATGAGCTGCACGGCATCACTCGACGAAACGACAAGAGACGACACAAGCGCGGGGTCGCCATCAACAAGCAAAGTAACGGTCGATTCGGGAAACCTTTCGGCCGACTCTCCTAAAAGAAACAGCGCTTCACGTTCCGACCGAGCCACAAGGCCATGCAGAACATTTTGAAAGTCGGCACCTTTGCCCAAAAAGCACAGGGCTTCAATACCACCCTCACGCTCCAACCACCGCAAACGCAGACCCGGAATGGTCAAGAGCTGTTGAAACTCCCACCATCCGAGCATGCTGACTCGCGGGCAGGAAAGCTGTGACAGAGCCTGCCACAAACGCGCCACCCCGAGCAGAGACTCGGCCACTGCTTGCGCCGAGGCCTCCCGAAATCGACGCGATTTCCCGAAGCCTTTCTTCACCATATCCGCATGCGCACGTGCAATGCGGCGTGCATTTTCGCCAGCCCCTTTGCCTGTGGCCAGCGGGTGCAAAAAAACAAAGGCGTCTTGGCATGCGGCAAGGAATCCTGTTTTTTCGTAAAGCTGAGCCTTTGCACCTTCTGCGAAAAGAAACACACCATCGAAACTCCGCTGGGCCGCCGCGTCGAGCGCTCTCAAAAGAGCCCGGCTCGCCAGACCCTTGCCCTCGCACCCAGGACGGGTGGCCACGCTTCCAAGCCCCAGTGCCCGCACGAAGCCGTGGCGGCGCGTGCACCAAAGAAAAGGAAATCCAGCGCAAAAGGCGGCCGCTTCAGCCCCATGGCGAACAGGCGCTCCCTGTGCGTCTACAGCAAAGCGCCATGGCGCGTTCGCTTCATGAAAAACCTGCGGAAGCCCTGAGGCATACCCCTCCGCGTGGAAGGCGTCGTCCAAATAGTCAGGGCCGAGGACATTAAGGGGCAGATGCGAGCGTTCCAATGTGCTCACCCATTTTCACGTAGGTCTCGAGCCCCTTGCTGGCATTCGCCACAAGGTCGTCGTCGAACCGCATGGCGCCTTTTTCAAAGAAAAGAATGGACGTGCTGCCACCAAACTTGAAGTAGCCTTTCTCGTCGCCCTTCTGCACATGCATGCCCGCGCGGTAGGTTTGCACAATGCTTCCCACGAAAAGCGCACCCACTTCCATCATCAGAACCTTGCCAAACTCGTCGGACTCGATTTCACACAGAGTCCTTTTGTTCATGCAATACACGGGGATTTTTTGCTCCAGCGCGTAAGGGCTCACGCTGTGCAGCAGGCCCGGCACTGTTTTCGTGATCCCCACCTTCCCGGCCACGGGAAAGTGGAACCGGTGGTAATCGGCAGGGCACAGCCGCAACACCGCACAGGCGCCGTCGCGAAAGCGCTCCACCAGGCTCTGGTTCTTGTTGAAGAGCTCGGACAGCTTGAGCGGCGCCCACTTCACGTAGGCGAGCGTCGTTTCGTCGAGTTTTGGAAAAACAAGAAGACGGCCATCCCCTGGGCTTGCAATGGCCTGGGGTGCCTTGGCAAGCGGACGCATTTCGGGCTTCAATTTCCGTGCGAAAAAGTCGTTGAAGGATGCGTATTCTGAAATGTCTTTTTCACATTCGGCGATGTCGATGCCCAACATGGAAACGAACTCTTCAATTTTGTGCTTGCTCGCACCACTGTCGTTGTAAGCGCCGTAAAGATTCGAAAGCCACTTCGCCGTAAGCACCTTGGAAGTGAACGCGAGACCCGTGGGTGTGCCGTAGAACACCCGCATGGCGTCATCGCCGTAAACCGTTTCCGTGAACGTCGAACCCGGCGCCGCCCCAGACCCCCGGGTGGCCACCTCAATTCTCTTCGATTTCATTCCCAGAATGGATTCGAACATGTTCCTTAAACCACCTCTCGGTTGACGATGCGGCCACCTTCGGCACCGCCACTCGGCCCGAGGCACACGAGCTGGTGCGCACACGCTTGAAAACCTTCATGGTGCTCGACAACCACGAACGTGTGTCCCTCGACGGCCAGGCCCAACAATGCCTCCAAAAGCTCCGCCGTGTCCTTTTCCGACAATCCACGCGTGGGTTCATCAAGAATGCAGAACATGGGCAAGCTCGACTTCGACAGGGCTGCGCAAATGCGAAGCCTCTGGGCTTCCCCACCGGAAATGGACGACGTTGCCACACCCAATGGCAAGTGGCCGAGACCCAATCGTAACGCGAGAAGCAGAGGTTTCGCAAATCCAGGAACAGATTTCAGGGCTTCGTAGCATTCCGCCATGCTCGTGCCAAGCCACTGCGCAATGCTCTTGTCTCTCCAGTGCGCTTCCAGAACGTCTTTGCGGTAGCGAGTCCCGCCGCAATCGGCGCACTGCTTATCAACTTCTCCCAGAAAAAAGAGATCGTCTTTCACCATGCCCTTGCCGCCGCACGTAGGACAGCCTCCCGCTCCATTGAACGAAAAGTCACTTGCGGTGAAGCGGGCCATTTTGGCTGCATCCGACTGCGCGAACTGTTTGCGCAACGCATCCATGAGACCCAGCACGGTGGCCGGCACACTGGTGATGGTGCGGTGCATGGCCTTTTGTTCCACGCTCACAATTTGCGTGGAGTCGAGAAAGCCTTTGGGCACTTTGAGTGCCTTCCAGGTTCCTCGCTTTTCGTCCAGATCCTCGGTCGCGTTCGCGGTTTGCGACGCGTCTTCGTAAAGTTCCAAAGCCGCCTCAAGGCCCCCTTGCACGAGCGTTGTTTTCCCTGCGCCCGAAGGACCCGTGACCACCGTCAGTTTGCCTAGGGGAAACTCGACCATCAGGTTCTTGCAATTCAAGAACGAAAACCCTTCGAGCACCACGGCGGCAGACCCGAACACTTTTGTTTTCGCGTCCACGGTTTTGCGGCCACGCGCCCCGTGACCCTTTCCCAGACGTGAAAAATCGACCACCACCGAAGCAGGTGGCCGGCCCTTTTCCAGAGGCATGCGATGGCCCCCTTGGGTGCCTCCTCCAGGCCCCAACTCGACAACGAAGTCGGCCTTTTGGATGAGCGACGGATCGTGTTCAACCATCACCACCGTATTGCCCAAGTCTCTGAGCTCTTGGATGCACCGAATGAGTTCGGGAATTTCGTCTTTGCCCAACCCCACGCTGGGTTCGTCCAGCACATAGAGGGCATCGGTAAGGCCATTGCCTATGACCCGTGTCAGAAGAACGCGCTGGTATTCCCCACCCGAGAGGGAACGGCAGCGGCGCGACAACGCACTCGTGCCAAGGCCCAGCCGTTCAAGAAGCTGAAGCTTGCCTTTCGCCTCCTCAAATATTTCGCCAAGCGCGTCGAGGCGTTTGGCAAATTTCTTTTTTGCGGGCAGTGCGGCCACCCAGGCGCCGGTGTGCCGCAATTCATTATTCATAAGCTCATGATACGCCACACCTTCGCAACGCGCATTTCGGCCTGCGGGGCCCATGCGGGTGCCGCGGCAGTCTTCACACAAAACGTAACGGCGGTACTTCGCCAGCAAAATACGAGAGTTTTTTTTGTAACGTTCGGCCTCAAGCGCAGCGAACCAATCGTTTATGGAACAAAAGGTGCCCTTGCCCTTTTTTAATCGTGATTTCGGGTCTTCTCCCGTCCAAATCCACGCTTTCACGTCGTCGGGGAGGCGCTCGTACGGTTCCGTGGTTGAAAACCCGCTCGCCTTAAGAATTTTTACCAAATCGTTCTTTGCCCAGGCGAACGTTTCCGAGCTCCAAGGCTTCAAAGCATCGTCTGCCACCGAAAGCGAGGGGTTGGGAATGACCTTCGAGACATCGATGATGGGCACATTGCCCAGGCCTTTGCATGTGGTGCACGCACCCAAAACCGACTGCCAGTCGAGGTCCCCCGCCTGAATGACGTTCGTAGCTGCACCGCACGTGTCGCAGTGCGGTTGCACGTGGAAAGCACGGTGAGTTTTCTCCACGCCGTCTTCCGATGTCATGAGGCGCGCGTGCAGTTTCGCGAAACGCGGCGAAAAACGGACCTGCGACCACAGGGTTTCAACGCGGTTGCGCACTTCATCTTCGCCTGCTGAAGGCGACACGCGATCGAGGATGATTTCCGTCTGCGCGTCTTCCAGGGAGCCTAAACTCTTGGCCGCGATGGCGTCTTCGAGGTCAACCACCAACGTGCCATGGAGAAGGCGGAAATAGCCTTCCAAAAGAAGAGTCTTCGCAACTTCAACGCGTTTCTTTGCATCAGCAGGAAACACGAATGGCACCGAAACCAGTACGGCCTCGCAGCTCTTCTGCGCGTCCACGAATTCAAAAAGGTCGTTGGCAGAATGAATGTCCACCCCATTCCCGCATTTCGAGCAGCTCGGCTCCATGAGCGAAATAAACAGGGTTCGGAGCGGTTCGAGAACATCGGACGTCGTGCCAATGAGCGATCGGGGGTCGCCTGTGCGATTCGTTTGCTTTAAGGCCACTGCCGCCGGCACGTTTTCAATTTCGTCGAATTCGCCTTGTGGCAGCCCTTGCATAAACTGGCGTTCGTAAGTGCCCAAGGTTTCGAGGAATCGCCTTTGGGCTTCCGCAAAAAGAGTGTCGAAAACCAGACTGCTCTTTCCGCTGCCCGACACCCCCGTAACGGCCGTCCATTTGCCCATGGGAATGTCGACGTCGACGTTCTTCAAATTGTGGGTGCGCACGCCCCGCAGCTTAATAACGTCGTCGCTGACGGGCATTCCTTCGCATTTGGACATGGCTCCTCCTGTGCCCTTGCGCGAACGGCATCGTACGATGCTCGCGTCGGGCGCGAAGAGTTGTCGCATGGCGTGTGGCGCCATGCAAACGTATGTGCACCCTGGCACCTCAGCATCTCAAACGGATCTCATCTTTTCAGGTGCGGGTGGAGTGAATTCACGCAGGTCCAAGAAATTCGTGATCCACGCATCTCCCAATTCATGAAGCTCGGCCCATGTGCCTTGTCCCACCACAATGCCGTCTTTCAAAATTGCGACTTTTGTGGCGAACGTAAAGGCCACTTCCACGCTGGAGGTTACGCACAACGACGCACTCTGGGTGCGAGCGGCCAGTTTGTGGATCATGTCGATAACCACGGTCGAGGTCACAGGGTCGAGTCCAGCCGTGGGTTCGTCGAGCAGGGCGAGCTTGGGGTCGGTGACAAGCGCTCGCACAATGCCCACACGCCGACGCATGCCTCCCGAAAGTTCACTGGGAAGCTTGCGACCTGCCGCGGGCAGATAAACGGCGTCGAGCAAAGCGTTGACCCGCTCTTCCCGCTCCAAAACCGGAAAGTCGGTCATGTTTTCCATGGCAAAGAGAATGTTCTCGCGCACCGTCATGAAGTCGAACAGCGCACCTTGCTGGAAGGCCATCCCCACGAAACGCAACAATTTCATGCGTTCGGAGCGCGCCAGCGAAAGAATGTTTTTGCCCAGAATCTGGACCTCGCCGGAATCCGCCGGAACGATTCCCAGTATCACTTTCAGGAGTGTGCTTTTTCCACAGCCGCCAGGCCCGAGCACGGCGAGCCTCTCGCCTGCCTTCACACTCAGGCTGACGCCTCGAAGGAGGGGCACCCCATCAAAACTCTTGTGGATGTCCGTAACCTGAAGAACATCGGCCGCATCATTTGTCATGCCGCCATCTTGCAGCCAGCCCGCCCCCGCCGCAAGCTTCTTTTCCGGCTCAAGATCGGCGAAATCGTGCCGACAACCCCTTGACACAAACGACACGCCAGAGGGGGTGCCACCGCACACCCAGGAGAGACGCATGCGTTGGATTCTGAAGGAAACGGTTTACAAACGCTTCGCGAACGTCCTCAGCACGGCGGTCGTCGTTCTTGTCTGCGCCGAACGCGCCAACAGCTTCGCGCAAAGCCAGCAAGTGCCCCCCATTGTGGACGGCGAGGAGCGCATCAATCTTTCCTCTCCGGGCACGGACCTCGACATCCCCGCGGGAGAAGGGCCGACCGAAAGCCGCATCCCCCTTTCAGAGCAGTTCCTTTCGAAGTTCGACAAGATCAAGACGAAAGCCGAAGCCTGCGAACTCTTGGAAGGCAAAATTGTCACCTACTACGACGTCGCGAGTCTTGTGCGCGGCTGCAAACAGCAAACCATTGAGGACGCCGAGCTGCTAAACGAGCTCGTGCACTTGAAAAGGAAACTTGTTGTCGAGGTGCCCGCCCGCATTTATCGCCTCATTCCCTTCGGTCGCCCGCTTTCGAAACACGACCTCGACGGAGGGGGAAACACTTCGAAAACCCTTTCGAAACAGGAGTGCGAGGAAGTGGAAGGTCGTTACGTCACCGTTTCCGGAATGACCTACTTCTATGTTGAGGGATGCAAACGACGCGCGTTCGAGAGCTACTACGACCTCCAAGAACACAACAAGGGCAAAACGACCATCATGACCCTGACGCCCGAGACGCTCTACAGAATGAGCTCCGGACCTGCCATGAAGGTGAAGAGCGCCAATCAGGAGGCCATCCTCATGAAAATGGACGGCGACGTGAAGTGGAGCCGTCTTGCACGCGCCAATCGTGGAGTTGAGTCGGGGAACGACTCACCCGAATCGCTCCAGGAAATTCAAAAAGTCCGGAAAGTCGATCGCGCCGAGGTGTGCCGCAAGTTCAACGGGAAGGTCGTTTCCTTCTACTCGCAAATGTATTTCTTGGAAGACTGCAAACGCCGCCCCATGGCAGAGTTCTCTTTGCGCCTGCAGCAAAGTGCGCACGCACGTGGCGGCGTCATCGACATCACGCCCGAAGAGTTCAAAGCGATTCCCGCCGGCAAAGCCATTTCGGAAGAAGACGTGCTCAAGCTCCTGCGGTAGGTTTGTCGTTCGGGTTCGCCTTACGGCCGCCGCGCGATTTCATGAAAATCATCATCACCGCCCCGAAGAGAGCGCCTACAAGAAGGCCTCCGGACTGTGAACTCACCATCTTCTGCATGGCCCAGTCAGCAGCAGGTTCACAATTGGTGCCGAAGCTCACAGGTGGCGTAAAGAGCGCTGAAATAACGCGGGGTGCCAAATATGTCGCAATGACGGCGCATGCGAGCGCGCAGGCAAGAACAAGGCTCAGGAAGCGGGCCATGCGAGAATCCCTCCGGGTGCATCAGTGAGTGTCCGTCAGTGTCCGTGAAAACGCGACGCGTTCCGAACTGCCACGACACCAGCCGATTGTCACTTCAGCGGAGAAATTTCACGGCCTTTGTGACTCACGCACAGCTGCCGGCGCGGGCAAAACGCGAAGCACAACACTCTCGAGAGGCGCCCGTGCTGGCCACGCCGGCACTTCAACGAACCCGCCTGTAAAGCCATCGCTGCCAAAACCAACGGGAACAACGCGATCGGGCTCCACACCGAGTTCTCGCATGGCGAACTGGGCCACGGCGTCGGCACGGAGCTGCGAGACACGGCGCAAGGCCCTGCGGTCTCCTGCCGTGCGGATGTGCGCTTCCACCAAAAGCCGCCCCGAAGCAGACGCAAAACCACGGATGGCCTGCGCCAGACGCTCCCGTCCGCCTTCGCTCAACGCCTCGCCGCTGCTGTCAAACAATGTTCCCGCGTCGATTTCGATGCGGGGATTCACGCGGGGACGTGCCCGAACCTCGGACAAAACTGGAACCACCACGTCGCCCACCATGGGCCGTGGGAACAAATTGCCTCTCAAGGGCAGCTGAGGGTGCGCATGGCCATGAGGGGAATCGTCCGCACTTTGGGCGTCAACAGAAACAGTCGCTTCCGCAAGGGCTCCATTGATGCGCTCCACCCGACCCTGACCCACCACCGCCCAACGACCTGGGGGAAGACAGCGCAAAATGCGCACAAGCCCTCCCACCGCAGGCGTGTCGACCGCCGCCAGAGGACGTGGCCCTCGGGCAGGCCAGCTCACTTCCCAGGAGAGAGCGTCCTCCCTCTCAAGCCCGAGCGAAACCACAGTTTCCAGCCGCGGGGCGTCGGCAGGGGCACCGGGAGCCTCACAGGAAGCCCCAAAGACCCCCGGAGACGGGAGCCCCAAACACAATGCCATCGTGCCCAGCACGGTGCGCGTTCGGGAAGGGGGGCTGGCATTCTTGAATTCTTTCACAGCGTCCTCGCGTGAGCATCAGCGTTGGTGATGGAGGCCCGTGCAGGTCGTTTGAGCCTTGATCTCCCGAAGGTGTTTCGGCATTCTCCGGCGCGCCTCGCAGGGCAGCCTTTTCCCTGACTGATCTTTGGAGTCCGAACGTATGAAGACCGTGGGAGGGCTCATTGAGCTTCTCAAAAAGGGGGAATCGACCCCCGAACGCCACCACAACCCCTACCTGTCTGAGGCCTTAGAATTTTCCGACGTCCTCTTCTCTGGTGACGAGCTCCTCGCGCAGTTTCCGAACCTCTTTGCCGAGAACGGGAAGCCGCTGTTGCTCGAAATCGGCTGTTACCTCGGCAAGAACGTTCTGGAGTTTGCAGACAAAAACCCAGGGCTCAACGTTTTGGGTGTCGACATCACCTACAAGCGCGTGGTGAAGAGTGCGCGCAAAATAAAAAGCGAAAACCTGGGCAACGCGCGCATTGGCATTTGCGATGCACGCCGCTTGGTGTCTGTGGTGCCCGATGGCTCACTTGCGGGCGTGTGCGTGTTCTTTCCCGACCCTTGGCCGAAAAAACGGCATATTAAGAACAGGCTATTGAACGAGGAGTTCCTCCCGCTGTTGCGACAAAAGCTCTCGCCCAACGGATTCTTCTGGTTCAAAACCGACAGCGAGCGCTATTTCACAGACGTTCTTTCTCTCGTCGACCCGAAGGTTTGGAGCACCTCTCCACCCGACGAAGTCCCTTCGGAGCTTTTTCCCGACGCTTACGTTACGGTGTTCGAGCAACTTTTTCTGACCAAAAAGTTACCTGTCTACCGAAGGGTGTTTCGGCCAGCGCCCCCGTGAACGGGGTGGCACACACACCCACGCAAAGGACACCTGCCATGTTCGAAACCCACACTGGCAACCAGGCCCACAAAGCCGCAGCCTACGCGGCGCTCGCCGCAGCCTGTCTCGCGTCCGCGAAACTCGCTTTGTTTGGAGTCACAGGCTCGCTCATTGTGGCGTTGTCCGCCTGGGACAGCGCCATGGACGTGGTTGTCAGCTTCATCAACCAACGCATTATCCGCTTTGCCCGCACGGAGGCCGACAGCGGTCACCCCTACGGACACGGCAAGGCAGAATCGGTGGCGTCCCTGGGGCAGGGCGCTCTTATCATTGGCGGAGCGCTCGTCATTGTGGGCTCATCCATTCAAAAGCTGGGAGCGGCTTGGCGCGGGGCCGCAGAAACGGTGCAAAATTCTTGGTTCGCGGCTGGGTTCTTCGTCATCGCTGGCATGGGCAGTGCGGTCATCGCGCTCCAGCTTCGGCGCGCGGGGCGACGGCACGACAGCCCTGCTCTGCTCGCCGATTCCGAGCACTACAACGTTGACGTGGTCACAAACCTCGCGAGTGCGGCTGGCATTGGCCTTGTGCTTGTCACCGAAATCACCTGGCTCGACCCACTGCTCGCGGGGGCATTCGCCATCTACATCGCACGGGGCGGCATTTCTCTCATGCGCACGGCTGTCGATGAACTCATGGACCGCGACATCGATGATGCCATCAAAACAGAAGCTGTGCGCATCATCGCCGAAACCGACGCCCGCATTGTCGACATCCACAAATTCCGTGGCCGCAAAAGCGGACACCGTTACTTCTTCGACTTCCACGTCACACTGCCTGCCACCCTCGATTTTCCGGCAAGCCACACGCTTGTGGAAAATATTGAAGACAACCTGAAGGCGCGCTTTGATGCCGATGTGGTCGTGCACGCCGACCCCGACACCCTCAGCGGCACGCCCGAAGGGGATGTCATTTTGTCGCGCCGACCAAAAAAGACGTAAAACCCTAAGGGAGTCTCATGCGTCTCTTCTCGAAAATGCAGGACTCAATGAGACTTTGCATTCGCTGGTCAGTTCTCGCCGCAGTGATCGCGGGATTCGCCATCCGGACAATCGCGTTCCAAAACTACCTTCCAGGTCTCAACCAGGACGAGGCGAGCAGCGGCTATGAAGCATGGTCGCTTTGGCACACAGGCTTCGACCGCTGGGGCGAAGTACGCTGGCCCGTCTACTTCACGGCTTGGGGGTCGGGTCAGAACGTCCTCCTCAGCTATCTCATAGCTCCTATTGTCGGAACGTTCGGGATGAGCAGCTTAAGCGTGAGAGCGTTGCCCTTCCTTCTTGCCTTAGTCACTCTCCCTCTGGTCTATTTCCTCATGCGTCGAGTCACTAACACGAGAATCGCGTTCATCTCACTTTGTTTTCTGGCGCTGTCACCTTGGCATATTATGATGTCAGCTTGGGCTCTCGAGTCGAACCTCCTGCCTTTTTTTCTCGTCCTGACGCTCTATTTTTTGGAAAGCTGGAGAGCCAAGCCTGGGTGCCTCTCTTGGTTGGCTCTTGCGGGAGCAGGGGTGGCCGCTTGCCTCTATGCATATGGCACAGCCGTGCTTGTCGTCCCCCTCATCGTAAGCCTCTACATGGCATCCGATCTGCAGAAGGCGGGCAGGGCGGGTGTCTCAAGGTTCAAGAGCCTAAGCTTCGCTCTCGCGCCAGCGATCGTCTTGAGTACGCCTTTCCTCCTTTTCACTTTCAAAAATTACGTCATACGTGCCAATCTTGGCTTTGAACGATGGCTTCCCTTCGGGTTGCAATTGCTTCCAGTGACGCGCCTCTCCGAACTCGGAGAAGAAACGCAGGGAGGCACTCTTTACCACAACGTTTCCTTCATTCTGAGCGCATTCGACGACAAACTCCTCTGGAACACAATGCCTGGTCACAAACCTTTCCTCTGGGGAGTCCTGGCGCTCGCCTTGTTCCAAGGCGTGCGCTCCCTGGCGGCTATAAGGAGACGGGATTGCGGCTCCTTGTGGCCCTTGCTGTGGACGGCATCATCTCTGCCTCTCTTCCTCCTCGTTCCGCTTAACGTGAATCGAGCAAATGCACTTTGGATTCCTCTTTTGTGTCTTGCCGCCCAAGGCATGGACTCTCTACTCGCGTTTTTCTCAGAGAAGTCTGCAAGCCTTCGAACGACTGTGGGCGCCACGCTCATCCTCTTTCTCCTTGCGGACTTCGGATGGTTCTTTCGCGATTACAAAAAAAAGTTCCCTCATCTCACTCAGGATTACCTTCGCTTTCATATGCCAGCCGCCCTTGTGGAAGTCCGCAGAATGCAGGATTTCACGGGCTTTAGGAGCGTGTACGTCTCTCCCAAGGCCTTCTGGGGTTACCTTTACATCGCATTCCATGGACAGATGGACCCCCGTGAATTCCGCGCGATTCGCGAGACGCGAGGCTATCCCTACCACGCGGATAAACTAGGGGATTTCTTCTTCGATGAACAGATGCTCCGTAGGTATGGGCCGGAGCATTACGTTTACCTCTACTACAGGAACGAGCGTGCACCTTGTTCAGATCCTAAAGCAGTTACATTCGTAGAGATTTGGCAAATCGGCTTATGTCAGCGGCAATCCTCGTCCTGAAAAGCGGGGGAGGGTCACTTCATTTGGCCAAACGCCTAAGGTCAGGGGTGCTTCGCACCCCTGGCATGACCAAAGAAACGATGAGGAAACGGAAAAGGGCCGCTCTCGCATAAAACCCATCATTCAGATATGACGGGAGAAAAAAGCGAAAGGGCCCACG
>JADCJN010000040.1 GCA_020247005.1 Silvanigrellales bacterium | reverse complement strand
TGCCTCGCCTTCGAGGTCGGAAACCTTGGCGCCTGTCTTCGCTTCGGCCTTTGCAAGCTTGGGCCTTTGAGCGGGCAGGGTGTGGCGATCGAGAAACCCTCGTGCGTCGGAGGTGTACTCTTCGAGCCCTTGGCGGCTGCTTTGCACCCCACATTCCACAAGGAACTCGTGAAGATCTTTGAGCATCGCTTCGGCGGAGCGGTAGCGGCGCTCCCTATCAACGTAGAGAGCTTTCGCGACGATTTCCGATAACCCCTGTGGCACCGATGGACGCGCCTGACGAAGTGACGTGTACTTTCCCTGGCAAATTTTCATCATGACTTCAGGCGCGCTCTGACCCGTGAACGGCAGCCGATTGCTGAGAGCTTCGTAAAGAATGATGCCCATGGAATAAAGGTCGGAACGCGCGTCCACGTTTTCGCCCTTCACCTGCTCGGGGGAAGCGTAGCTTGGCGACCCCAGAAAGTGTCCGGTCATGGTGAGTGACGTTGACGTGTTTTTCGCTATCCCAAAGTCCATAAGCTTGACCTGGCCGTCGTCGCCTATCATGACGTTGTCGGGCTTCACGTCACGATGAACGACTTCGAGAGCGTGCGCGGCTGCGAGGCCTTTGAGCGCCTCCTCGCAGTACATTGCGCAGACAATGGGAGAGAAGGGCTCGCCGTCATGGGTGCGAGAATGTTCCACTTGGAGTTTGTGGAAATCACGCCCACGTATGAGTTCCGCAACAATATAGGTGCGCTTGTCGACGTGGGTCCCGTAGTCGTAAATTTTCATGACGTTGGGATGGTCGATGCGCGCGGCGATAGCGGCTTCCTGGTAGAAGCGTGCGGTGAGGTCGGCGTCTTTTGCGAGGTGCGGATGCAGGATTTTTATGGCCACTTCTCGCTGCAGCGTGAGATCAACCGCGCGGTAGACAGTGGCCATTCCGCCATCGCCCACCTCGGAGGTGATCTTATATCTGCTATTGAGGACCTCACCTATCATGCGGCTGCGCTCGCTCCTCCCTGTCACAGGACGTTCTCTCCCGCACTGTTCTCGTGCGCGGCGACGTCAGGGAACTCGTTTTCCCTGGGAGGTCATCGGTGAGGGGAAGCGCTCACTTCAGGTTCGACACCAAGAACCGTCAAGTGAGGCGAAGGGGCGGCAAAAGCTGCCGAGAAAACACGCTTAGGAATTGCCCGCATTGCTGTCGGGTTTTTCCGAAACATTGGCCTGGGCGGTCTTGCGGATGTCGGCCTGAACGTCTTTCTTGGCGTATTTCTTTATTTCTTCCATAATGAAATGTTTCGTTTGGTACTGAGCGTCTTTCACAATGACCTGTTTGCCCGTTCGGTTCTTCAGGTTGAACACGAGTGGTGCCTTGAGGTTCGCACTCATCTTCTTAGGATCCATAGGAATGGTGACGATGACGGAAATGACCGCGTCCTCGGCATTCTCGAGCTTGAGAACCGCAATCTCCTCCTCCGTGACCTCAACCGTGTAGTCGGGGCGGAAGGTGAGAGGCGTGATGACCACGAAGGCCATGGCACCATCATCAATCGACTGCAGCCACTTAAAGGGCGAGTCGGTGTCGTGATCGAGCAGAACGTATCGCACGAGTTCAGGGAAGCCGATGAGCCCCTCTGGAAGCGTGATGATGTCGGCATCGTCGACTTCGATTTCGCCGAAACGAGACGTCTGGACTTTCAAGCAACACCCTCCTCGGAACCTAGAGAGGATTCCCCGTGCGCCTTCCTGGCAGGAGTTCCAAAAACTTCGCACCGAAAAAACATTGATTTGTAGCTGTGGGATCTTTTTCAAGACTAAATGACAACGAGGGCTTTCGCAACACGCAAATGCAAGTCGCCGCACGCGGGGCAGGCATTCGTGTCAAACTTCGGTGAGGCAAAATTCACAAAGAAAGTGCGGATGAGTTGTCAATCGAACTTCGCTGCGTCTTCTGGAACTTTGAAAATGAATCCAAAAAGAATTTCAAATTTCGGGGTGTTACCTGCCACTAACGAGGAGGGTACAGAGGCGCAGATCCCTCGGCTCGACTCCACCCGGGGCCTGTTCCATAAAAATTTCGAAAAGAGCTCAAGCGAGGCTGTCGCGGCGTAGCCTGTGTGGGCTTCCACAAGCGTGTTTCGCGTTCCTGGAAAAAGCGCATTGCGCAGGGCGACGGGCGGAAGCGAGGCACAGGACACCACCACATGCGCCGCCTCGAGCCCAAAGTCGAAGGCTCGCCATTTTGACGCGGCCTCGAAACCCAAGTAGTGCCCCCGGCCGCCTGACGAGGCGAGGATGTTGTTCCATCCTTCCACTTTTGCCGCGACCGAAACATTTTCCTCGGGGAAGGTGGCACGCACGAGCAAAATGCGGTCACTCACCCGATAGCGAGTGTCTTCTGGGGCGGGCGAAGTGTCGAGGTAACGGTGACGTCCCACCGACAGGCTCGGCAGACGGCCAGAGGTGTCTGTATACCAGTGGAGCCTCCAAGCCACCTTCACCAACCAATCGATGTCTGAGCGCGCTGTTTCCGCGGACGCCACAATTTCAGTCAAATTGCGCTCAAACAACCGAGCCTGCGCTTTCGTTTGTTGCGGACTGAAAATGCCAAAAACATCGTGCCGAACAACGGCCCCTAGCTCAAATCCATCGACCCGCACGAGTGAAGTGCGACCAAGCACGGACACAAAAGGCCAGCGACGTGGCGTGAAAAACCCTTCCAAGTCGGGAAACACGCCGAGCTTCAACTGAAAGCTTCTGTTGCGTTTGAACTCCAACCAGGCTTGCGTGACGCCAAGGGAGTCGATTTCACGCGGGGGAAGAATCACCACACCCGCCTCTTCTCGGAGAGGTGTTGAGGTGGCGACCTCAAAAGCGGCATCCACCTGGCTTCCATGGTCGAGCAAGACGAAAGCCGAAAGCCCTCCAAGGGGTTCAATGGAGCCATTGGCGAGCCTTTCCACGCCAAGCCGGAAACTCGCATTCATCGCCCAGGTTTCGAGGGCCGAGAGGCGTTCCTGGAATGCGCGAAACCCATTTTCGAAAGCCGTGAGACGGGCCATCAGAGGACGTTGGGCATCGACACGCGGCGGAAAACGAGTGACCCACACCACGAGCTCTCGCAACAAACGCAATTGGCGTTCCACCAAAACGAGGAGGTCTTGTTTCTGCGTGGTGGAATAAGACACATCGGCCGAAAACGTTTTGCTCAGGAGGGCATCGAGGTGAGGTTCACAAAGCACGAGCCTGTCGTGGGCAGCCAGAGGCTCCTCTTGCCGCAGGGCTCCCCGAAACGCCGCTTGGCAGGACAAGAGATGTCCTCGGAGTCCTTCGTGAAAGGGGCCTGCCTGCGCAGGGTGAGGCAGGGTAAGCAAAGCGAAGGGCCCGAACACCCACAGGAAAAGGCAAAGGAACACGCTGCGCAACATCGACCCTCTTTCGTGGATTCAGTTTCCTCAAACTACGCCGATAGGCATTCGAAGGGCAAGACGCCCGCAAGACGTCCTGCGGACTCAGGTTGTTTCCAGGGAACGGGTGCCACGTGAAGATCGACGAAAGCTCTGAAAAACAAGCGACATCTGATTCCGCGCAGAAACTTCTCGAAGAGTATGCGGAGGTGAAAGCCGTTCTGGCACGCCTCCATTCCCACATGCGCACGCGCAATGGCGAACTTTACGTGTCGGAGCTCACTCTTCTCGACCGTGTTGCGCGTCAGCAAATCACGCTCTTGAACCCCGTGACCCGCAAACTCTATGTGGAGTTCATGACGCTCATGAATGGTACCATGCAACTCGAATGCAAAATGGGGCGTCGAGGCATGTTCATGTTGCGCACGAGGCAAAGAAAACTCGAAGAGAAAAAGGCTTCATTGGAGGCCGCACTGGCCGCTGCAGGTGTGGATTTTTCAGAGAAAGAACCCGAGCCGGACTTGGCTGCCTCCTAGTCTTCGGGCTGCTTTTTGAGCTTGATGTGACACAGAATGTCTTCGGTCGCATCGTCACGGCAAAGGAACACGAGGGTGCTGGAGTTCAGTGCGCTGGCCACCGTTCGACACGTTGTTCCGTTGAGAGTCGACTCAAAGATGAAACCTGACCTCACCGACTCTGCGGTGAATCGTTCGCTTGGGAAACCAAAGGCTTTTGCTCCGGGCGCTGTGCCCTGCACAAGCTCAGAGGGGTCGGCTGCCGTGTCTGGTGTAGGAGTCGAACTGGGAGTCGATGCAGGTGTTCCTGCCGAACTCACCAGGCTTCCTGTGGAATAAAAGTGGGCCTTGAGCACCCCGGTGTCTTGAAATCCTGCACACGTCGACGACACGTCGTAGGTGCCTCCGTAGAAACGAAGGTCCGAGGAACTCGTGGCGAGGGTGACGATGGAGCCGCACAAAAGGATGCCCGCGGCCGCAAATGCACGGCATGCCTCAGAACGCATATCCGACTCCCACAGTATAGAGAACGCCCTCATAAAGATTCACAAGAAGTCCAGGCTCGACTGTCACGTTGCCCAAGGTTTCGAAACGCGCTGCCAAATGGGCCGTGAGGTCGAGAACAATTTCGCTCTCGGTTGTTGTTTCGTCGGCAATTTCGAATTTTGTCTGCAACAAGCCAAGTCCACCAAGAAGTCCTATGGAAGGTCGCACAAACAGGAGACGAGGAAACAGGCAGTTGACTCCTGCGCGGCCAAAAGTGGTGGCGTAGTGCGCTTTCACCTTGGTGTCGTTGTCGCTGTCTTCGTTCAACACGCGGAGGGTGTCGAGCCCCAAGTCGAGTTCTGCAGAGAAGAGCCGCTGAGGTGTAAAGGCGATGCGCGCGCGGACCCCGCCACCCCACGGCACGCCACGGGAACTCTTTTTAGGAAAATAGGCCTCCTCCCAGGCGTTCCAAGACTTCGAGTGATCGCCAGAGCCGGGGCCAAAGGTGCCAAAAAGCACAATTGATTTTGCCAGGGCGGTAGGACCCTCTGGCGTTTCAGGAAGGGTCTTTTGAGGATTCGTCTCTGGGGGCTCTTTGCTCGCCAGGGATTCCTGGGAGCCTGGCTCGCTTGCCTGGCCAAACGCCGCAGGAACAAGCGCCACAAAGGGTGCGAGAGTTGCGGCGAAGGCCAATGCGCAAAACGCGAAACGGTGAAACAACACGAGTGACCTCCAGAACTTCCGAGAATTCACCAAATTCAATAAATCGACTTTTTTGTCAGGGTGATGCGGCAGAGGATGTCTTTGGTGACGTCGTCGCGGCATAAGAACGCGAGTGTTTCTGATCTGGTAGAGGGATCGACGGCGCGGCACGTCTTTCCATTGAAAGAGGACTCAAAGACGTAAGTGGGTTCAACTCGTGTTGACGTGAAACGTTCATTTGGGAAACCAAATGCTTTTGCCCCGATGGCGGTGCCTTCCGCAGGGGAATTTGTCACTGCGGGCGGTTCTGACTTGGGCGACACCGTGGCCTGCCGTGTCGCCGGAGGCAACGGAGCTGAGCTGCTTGGGCTTGGAGATGGCGTTGTTTCCTTGGAAGGAGCAGTCTGGTTCTGGGAATAGAAGTATACCTTCAAGATGCCTGTTTCCTGGAAGCCTGCGCAAGTTGACTCGACGTCGTAAGAGCCTCCGTAGAGGCTGCCTTGTCGACCCGTGGCAAGCGTAACAACTGATGCGCACAGCAGGACCCCTGCGCCCCCGAATGCCTTCATAGCTTTAAAACGCATACCCAAGCCCCACTGTGTACTGAACCCCTTCCACGAGGCTCCATTGAAGTCCAGGTTCAAGGGTCATATTGGCCAAAGTGTTGAAGCGCGCAGCGATCTGGGCCGAGTAGTCGGCAAAGAAGTCTGATTGGCTGTCGGTGGTGTTTCCCATTTCCAATTCGGATTCGAAATAGCCCAGCGCGAGGGAGGCTCCCACAACGGGACGCACGAATGAAAGGCCAGGCAAAAGTACATTCGCCCCTTCACGGAGAATATAAGCTTCAGAGGTCGCCTTGACCTTCACCCCATTTCCGTTGTCTTCATTTTTCATGTGGAGAATTTCTGGTCCAGCGAAAAGTTCCCAAGAAAAAGGCTTTTTAGGAAAAAATGCGATGCGAAAGAATCCGCCGCCTCCCAGGGCTAGGCCACGCGAGCTCTTTTTGGGAAAATAGGCTTCTTCCCAGGCGTTCCAATATTCCGAATGGTTCGCATGGACTGGACCCAAGCTTCCAAAGACAACCACCGACATGGCTACAATTTGAGAAGCGCGGTGAGGCTCTTTCTGGGCCTGGTTCTGCTTTGGCTCTGCCTTGGAAGCTAGCGTTTGGTTCGCAAGGCAAGGTAACGAGAAAACCGCCGTCTGAAGAGCCGTTGCCAGCAGGATGCCGCTAAATAGGACCCGCCATTGGCTCTGTGCACCGAAACACCCACCAAGCCAGGGGCAAAACAACAAGGGCCACGGTGTCGGTGAGGTCGGCCACCGCGAAAACAGGGAAAGGAGAAACGACACGGGCGACCTCCACCACAATGAAATGCGACCACCCCGGAATTTTCGCCCCCAGGAACACGAGGCCCGTTGCGACAAGGACACAAAGAAACAGGCGAGGGCGCTTGCAAAATGGAGAAGCCGACGCCATCAAGACGGTCATAATATCGTAACAGAGGAACGGGAAAAAATAGAGCCCGCCGAAGTCGGACGCCTTGTTGGCGAAGGCCCGCGGTACAGCGGGCATTTCTTTGAAAACGTGGTCGTTCAGGGCAACGACAACAAGTGCGGCGAGGCAAGAGACTCTCAGCATTTGAGCCTGCGCCAGGGCATGGAAAATGCGAAAAGCCGCTTGAGACACCCGCTCGAGAAAAGGCGTCATGCGCGCATGAATTCAGTTTTTCTCAAGGAGGTCACGCACAATGACGCGTGGAACGCCCAGGGCGCGAAGAGAACTCGCGCAAACGTTCAAAATCGACTCTTCGAGATCAAACACGCGTTCGCCCGCCTTTAAGCTGTAAACCGGTTGGTGAGCGTCGATGAGCGCTATGGCGCTGGAGCCGAGCTCCTTTTTCAAGTAGTCCACAGAGGGTTGCACGTTCTCGATATAGAAATTGAAGCGCGAAAGCAGGCTCGCTTCGTCGTCGTCGGCACGGCCACGTCCTTTGGCACGAATGATCATTTCTTGGCGAGAAATGGACATGTGAAGAACCTTGACGACGGGAATGTTCATGCGGTGCAGGAATTCAAGAAGGTGCCTGGCGGCGGCCACCGTTCGGGGGTACCCGTCGAGAATGAAGGGGCGTGAGCGCAAGCCGGGCGAATGCTCGATGTGTGCCGCCACAAATTCCTGAGTCCACCTGTCGGGAACAAGGCGGCCCGTCATGGTGCAGAATTCCAGCCATTCCAGCTGCGATGTGAATTGGGCCATGCCCGATCGCCCGAAATAGGATTCGAGTTCGGGCAGCAGCCCACGCACTTTGTTCGAAAGGT
>JADCJN010000004.1 GCA_020247005.1 Silvanigrellales bacterium | reverse complement strand
AGGAGGCCGTGGTGAAGCTATCGGGTTTTAAAGGCACAGCGCTTGTGGCTCTTGTTCTTGTCTACGCACTCTCGGGGGTGCGAATGAATCCTTTCCAAGTTGTTTCGAGATTTCTCTCGACTGCAGGCAGAAGCAGCGGTGGTTTTGGCGGTGGCTATGGAAATCACAAATAATGATGGAAATCCTTCCAGGAGAAACGGCACATGATCACCGAATCTGACCTGCATCAAATTTCTCTTGCTGCGATTTTTTCTTTCCTTGGGCTCGTTATTTTTGTGCTGGGTTTTTATACTCTCGACAAGCTCACGCCTGGAAATTTGTGGCACGAGATTATTGAAGAGCACAACGTGGCCCTTGCTGTTGTTGTGGGGGCGTGTGCCTTAGGTATTTCGCTTATCATCGCCGCCGCCTTGCTCGGTTGACGAAGAAGGCATTCAGAGGCTAGGTGAAAAACATGTCATTTTTTCTTCTTTTGAGCGTTGCCGTCATTGCTTCTTGTGGGCTCATTTATGAACTCATCGCGGCAACGCTTTCGAGTTACCTTCTTGGCGACTCTGTGACGCATTTTTCGCTCATCATTGGAATTTATCTTTCTTCCATGGGCGTGGGTTCGTACCTCACCCGCTTCCTTTCGCAGCGTGCTATTGAAAAATTCATTTACATCGAATTTTTGGTGGGTGTCATTGGCGGCATTTCGGCCACGCTCCTGTTTGCGCTTTTCTATTTCGCTCCTTTTTTTCACTTCCTTCTTTTTGGCTTGGTCGCCCTCATTGGTGCCCTTGTCGGTGCGGAAATTCCCATGGTCATGCGAATTCTAAAGGAACGCATGGAGTTCAACGACCTCGTGACGCGGGTGTTTTCGCTCGACTACGTGGGAGCATTGCTTGCTTCCGTTATCTTTCCCTTGCTGCTCGTGCCGAGACTCGGCCTCATGCGCACGGCCTTTCTTTTTGGCCTCATCAACGTAGCTGTGGGGTTGGTGGGTTACCACGTCTTTCGGAGACATGTGTTTTTACACAGGCGTGTGCAAGTCGTGGGCGTCTTGAGTCTCGTGTTGCTGGCCTGCGGATTCGTTTATGCCGAGAGAATGCGCGCTGGAATCGAAGATTTTGCGTTTCCCGGTGAAATTATTCACACGCAAAACACTCCTTACCAGCGCATTTTGGTGAGTCGGAGTGACAACGACGTGAGCCTCTACCTGAACGGCAATTTGCAATTCAGCAGTGCCGACGAGTACCGGTACCACGAGTCTCTTGTGCATCCGGTGCTTGCCCATGCCTCTTCGCGAACCAACGTTTTGCTTTTAGGGGGTGGAGACGGACTTGCTCTCCGGGAGCTTCTAAAACACAGCGATGTGGCTTCCATCACCATGGTGGAACTCGACCCCGCAGTGACCACGCTCTTTCGCACACACCCAGTGCTGACACATTTGAATGCGCGTTCCTTGTTTTCACCGAAACTTAACCTCTTGCATGAAGATGCCTTTGCTTGGGTCAAGGCGAACACGCAGGTTTTCGACGTCATCATCGCAGATTTTCCCGACCCCTCGAACTACTCTTTAGGGAAACTCTATTCCGATGCATTCTACCGAGAGCTGCGGCGTGCCCTGAAGCCAGGTGGCGTTGGCGTCGTGCAAAGCACGTCATCGTATTTCGCACCGCGTTCTTACTGGTGCATTGGGCAAACGCTCCGCTCCGTCGGCTTCCAGACGCTTCCCTTTCACTTGTATTTGCCGTCATTTGGAGACTGGGGTTTCTTTCTTTTTGGGCATGAGCCTCTCACAACGCAACCCGACTGGCGCCCCGTTGAGACCCGATTTGTTGATGCTGAGACTTTTGCAACTCTCACGTCTTTTCCGAAAGACATGCGCCACCAAGATTCCCCTCGAAATTCTTTGAACGACCAGGTTCTTGTCCGCCTCTTCGAGGAGGAATGGAGCCAGGTTGCGAGCCGCTGACATGGACATCGCTATTCCCGACAGACGGGCGTTCCTTTCCCTGGCGCGCGATGCGGCGGCATCGTTTCTACCCTCGGCTTGGGGAACCAACGCCGTGCCCGGGGGCGCAGAGGGTCCAAACGGAACATTGGGTCATGCCGTTGGAAATGTTCCCTTGTCTGCGCGCCCCCCCGACAAACGTGTCCGCGTTGCCATTGTGGGCGGAGGTGTCGCGGGGCTGTCGGCAGCCTGGGAATTGCGACGACAGGGTGTTGAAGATTTCGTTGTTTACGAACTTGAGTCGAGAGCAGGCGGCAACGCGGCCGCCTTTGCGCCTCGCGCTGCCGGTTTCCCCTCGCGCGCTCCTCTGGGTGCGCACTACGTCACCATGGCCAACGAGGAGTCCACAGACCTCCGCATGCTCTATCGGGAGCTTGGCATCATCACTTCGCACGAAAATGCGCAAGAGCCAGCCTACGAGCCTACTTACTGCTGTTACGATCTCAATTCACGTGTGTTGGCAGACGGCGTGTGGGAGAAGGGCCTCCTTCCGCTTTCTCGCTTGACGCCAGCGGAACGCGCAGAGCTGGAGCGCTTCGAGTCATTGATGGACGACATGAAGGGCCGCGTGGGGCGTGATGGCAAGCCTTGGTTTGCGCTTCCCACAAGGCTTTCAAGCACTGATGGCGAGGCATGGGCGCTCGATTCTGAAACGTTTGATGCGTTCCTTAGACGCCAGGGCTTTCAAGGCGAGGCTGTGCATTGGTATGCGCGGTACTGTTGCCGAGACGACTTTGGCACTGAGCCTTCTGAGCTTTCCGCCTGGGTGGGTGTCCATTACTTTGCAGCGCGCCGTGGGCGTGCTCGCAATATTCAGAACACGACCATTTTGACGTGGCCGGAAGGGAACGCATGGATAGTGGAGAAGATGCGTGCGAGTGTGGCGAATCGTGTACGCACCGACCATGCGGTTGTTTACTTGAATGAAACGAGCGCGGGCATTGGCTTGGGCGTTTTCGATGCCGTGCGCGGACGTATGGAGGTGGTGATGGCCGATCGGGTGATTGTGGCTGCTCCGTCGTCGGTGTTCGCCAAACTTGTGCCTTCCAGAAGTCGTGATGAAGCGCCCTTTGTTTGGCACCCCGAGAGGCTTTGCCCCTGGATGGTGGCGAATGTCGTTGTGGCGTCGCATGGTGTAGAGAGCGACGGCGGCAGAACAGGGGCGCGGAGCGTTGGCGGTAAAGGTGTTTCGTTGGCGTGGGACAACGTGCCCTACGGCGGTCGCTCGCTGGGCTACGTAGTTGCCGCGCACCAAATGCCTGTGGCGCGGCCACGGGATCACCTCCTCACCCTCTACGAGCCATTTTCGGCCTTGCCTTCACGGGTTGCCCGAGCGCGTTGGCAAAACTCTTCCGACAGAGACGTGAAAACCTATGTGCTCGACGAGCTCGAGCGCATGCACCCGGGCATCGTGTCTTCCGTGCGGCGGGTGGACACCTGGTTCTGGCCACACGCCATGCCCCAGCCCGGGCCCGGCAGCATGACAGCTCTTTGGAAACACAATGCAGCCCTTGCCCTCACTGAAGCTCGCAAGGGAAGTCGAATTTTTCACGCACACTCGGATCGCAGCGGGCTTTCGCTTTTCGAAGAGGCCCATGATTGGGGCACCACCCAGGCTCGCGTGTGCGCCAAAGGACTTGACTAAATGTTTCCTTGGCTGTTTTCCGCACGGTTCGATGGGGCTTGGATTCTCGCTCCCCTTTTTCTGCCAGCCCTTGTCGTTTATGCCTTCCAAGATCAACTTGGCGTTGTGCGTGCAAACGAGCCACTTTTGTTCCTTTTTGTGGTTGTGGGTGTCGATGTCGCCCACGTGTATTCCTCGCTGTTTCGCACATACTTCGACCCCGTTGCACGCTCTCGCCACGGGACGCTCTTTTCGCTCGTGCCGCTTTTTTCTTTCGTCGGTCTCGCGCTTCTTTTTTCCCTTGGCGACACCTATTTTTGGAGAACGCTGGCCTACGTTGCGGCCTTTCATTTCGTCCGTCAGCAGTTCGGTTTTCACAGGCTCTACGCTCGACATGAAAGCGTTTCGCAGGCGCGGTCGCGCTTGCATGACGTCGCGATTCATGCGGCGACACTGGGGCCTTTGGTGGCCTGGCATACGGGACATCCGCGCGTGTTTCAGTGGTTCACGCCTGGTGACTTCCTGACCTTCCCTGCGCCCCAAGTGGGCGCGCTCGCTCTTGGGATTTCGGCCGCCTGCGTGACGGCTTCCGTTCTCGTTGATGTTGTTTCGTTCGTTCGGGGTATGCCATTCAACGTTCCCCGCAATGCCGTTCTTGTGGGCACTGCTTTGACGTGGTGGGTGGGCATCGTTGCTTTGAACGACGATGCCGCGTTCACGTTGACCAACGTCCTTTCACACGGAATACCTTATTTTGCCATCGTGTATGGAACTCGGACGTCAACGCTCCGCGGAAATTCCCGAGGCGTGCAAACGTTCACGGGGCTTGGCGTTGTTGCGTTTCTGGGTGTGCCACTTGCGCTGGCCTATGGGGAAGAATGGCTTTGGCACGTCGCCTTTTGGAAAGAACGCTTCGACGTTTTTCCTGCGGGTGAAAGAATGTTCCAAAGCGCGCCTCTTTCGCCTGAAACCCTGTCACTCGTGGCCGCGGCTCTCGCGACCCCGCAGACGACGCACTACATTCTGGACGGCTTTATTTGGCGTCGCCCGCGCGGCTCTCCATTGACTGTGGAAGGCCTGCAGGAGAGGCATTGATGGGGCGGGTCGAAACGTAACGCCACGCAGGCCGCCCTCCACCTGCGAGTCCAGCCCATTGGAGTTTTGAATCGAGATGCCGGCGCGCGAGGTCGAGCCGGAGCGAGACGTTCCCCGATGCGAAAGTGAGAAGGAGGTACGATTGTTCTTTTTTGCGCGCCACGCCGTCGCGCTTTAAGAGCCAAGCCCCCCCTTCGCAGCGTGCGTATTTGTCGTGAAGCCTGGCCACCCAGGTGACTTCATGCGTTGCCCGTGTGGCGAGTGAAAAGCCTCCTTGGCTTATCCATTGGAGAGGTGCATCACCCTCCATTTGGAGCGCGGCTGTCGAGCCTCGCGGCGCTTCTTGTGTGCGTGGTGTTCCATAGAAGGGAAGTGTGTCTTCGGAAGGCGTTTCGAAATCGAAGAGTTGCACAAGCACAGGACACTCATTCTCAAGGCCCGCTTTGGGTTCTACTTTCATTTCGATATTGGGGAACGAAGGGCGGGACGACGGTGCGCCTGGAAACGACCGGGGTGAGTTTGCCAGGGAGGGGGGTGGCGCAGGAGGCGGAGGTGCTTGCCGTAGGAACTGGGGAGGAGCGCCTGAATTGATGACGGGTGCGCTCGATCCTGCGCTCGAGTCTGAAGACTGCGCCAAGGCCATGGCGTTCGGCACGGAAAGTGCGAAGAGCATGCCGGACAATTGAAAAAGCGGCGACAGCCGGCCATTTGAAACGCCCCAGGAGCATTCTGGCATGAACCCGAGTCTCGTTTTCATCCTCGTCACCATCTTTTTGGATGCCGTGGGCATCGGGCTCGTCTTTCCCATTTTGCCTTCTCTCCTGAAGGAGCATGCCAGCGATCCGCAAGCTGCCACGCGCATGTTTGGATGGTTTATTTCGCTCTACGCGCTCATGCAATTCTTAGCTTCGCCGGTGTTGGGGGCCTTGAGCGATCGCTTCGGACGTCGCCCCGTGCTCCTTCTTTCCCTTGTGGGAGCCGGCATCGACTACCTTATCATGGCAAACACGTCCTCACTTTTCATCCTCTTTTTGGGGCGTATTGTAGCGGGTCTGACGGGTGCAAGCATGACGGTGGCGTCCTCTTACGTCTCAGACACGAGCAATGACAGCAATCGCGCTTCACGATTCGGGTATGTCAATGCGGCGTTTGGGCTGGGGTTTGTGGTCGGGCCTGCCGTGGGGGGCTGGCTCGGAGCTACGTTTTCCACCCACGCCCCTTTCTTGGCTGCGGCCATCATGAACCTGACGAATGTGGCCTTTGGGCTTTTCGTCTTGCGCGAATCTCTGCCGAAGGAAAAGCGGCGCCGAGTGGCGTTCTCGAGCCTGAATCCCTTCCGTTCACTTGCGTGGGCCTTGCGAATGCCTGCCGTGAGGCCGGGCCTTGTCGTGCTTTTTCTCTCGTTTTTGGCGGGCCACGTGCCACCGTCTATTTGGGCTATCTACACAGGCGAACGTTATGGCTGGGACACGCGTGCGGTGGGCCTTTCGCTGTCGGCTTATGGAATTTGCATGACGTTCTCGCAGGCCGTTCTCACAGGCCGTCTGACCACATTACTGGGAGAAAGGCGCACCATTGGGTTTGGTCTTGCAACGCTTGTCGCTTGCTTCGCGGGCTTTGGTTTAGCACCCTACGGATGGATGATCTTTCCTCTCCTCATGGTCGACAGCGTCGCGTCGATCTCGGGACCCGTGATGCAGGCACAGGTGTCGGGGCATATTCCGCAGGCGAATCAGGGGGAATTGCAAGGCACCATTGTGAGCTTGATGAGCCTCGCGTCGATGCTCACCCCTCTGCTGGCCACGCAATTGCACGCCACGTTTTCGGCTCCTGAGCCCCCTTTCGGCTTGCAGATTCCAGGCATTGCATTTTTCGCAGGTGCTGTTCTTTTTCTTGCCGCCGCTGTAGTTCATGTCTCCGGAAATCCTGCGTCGGGTTCGTGCGCTAAGGGGCTCTCCACGCCCCCTTCAACACCCCATTGAGGGGATGGGAGCAGACTGGTATAGCCCGGAGGCGAGTGGCAACCAGGGGCGCCCTCAGACTTCAGGAATCTTTGGCCAGGGAGTTTTGAATGGCGACGTTTTCTTGGGAAAGTTCGGAAGGAATCATTTCCCGCGAGTGGGTGTCAGACAGGCTTGGGCGAGAGTGGGCCGATGCCTGGGAGTTCTATGGCCGCATGGTTTCGCATATGAGCCTTGAAGCAGCGCCCCATGGCGATCTTGGCATGTCCGCCGCGGAAGAGTTGCGAGAGCGCATCCGCGCTCAAATTCCAAGCAGCCTCGACGAAGTGCTCCCATTCGCCGTCCGTTACCTTTGGAGCCACTCGCTCGACACGCTTGCACGTCGCGAATTCCTTGCCCGTCTTCAACAGGTGTCGCACTTGTCGGGCGGGTCATGGGACCTCGACGAGCTCGCGCGGCGCGTGGAAGAGGTCATGTCCGTTTGAGTGCCCCGCGGTGCGGCGGGTTGCAGGCTGTGAGTGCGTACCGCTTCGTGCGGTTTTGTGTTTTGTGTCACCGATTTCGAGAGGCCGATGATTCACTTCAATAACGTTTCCAAGCAGTACGGCTCGCGCATCCTCTACAGGAACGCCAGCTTCCAAATTCGTCCCGGTTCCAAAACAGGCCTTGTAGGACCCAATGGCGCGGGAAAGTCGACCATCTTCCGCATCATAACAGGAGCGGAGGACGTCGATTCTGGAGACGTCTCCATCCCCTCTCGCATCGTCATCGGCTCGTTCTCTCAAGACGTTGGTGAAATGAAAGGCCGCACGGCTCTCGAGGAAGTGAAGGCCGGATCGGGTCGCGTTGACGCGCTGGCCCAGGAGCTTGCGAGTTACGAAAAGCAGCTTGAAGACCTTGCTGAAAATCCAATGTCGGACGACGACATGGCAACTCTTCTTGAAAAATATGGGGAAGCACAGCAAGAATTCGAGCGCAGAGGAGGGTACGATCTTGACCACCGCGCGCAAGAAATTCTGACGGGCTTGGGCATTCCACCCGAAGACCACCGCCGGTCGGTGGAGGCGTTCAGCGGCGGTTGGAAAATGAGGATTGAGCTCGCAAAAATTCTGGCGCTCAACCCGGACGTCCTTCTCATGGACGAACCCACCAACCACCTGGACGTCGAAAGCATTGTCTGGCTGGAAGAGTGGCTAGTGAATTTTAAGGGCGCGCTTGTGATGACGAGCCACGACCGCGACTTCATGAACCGCATTGTGACCCGCATTGTAGAGGTGGCTAACCAAAGTATTACCACCTACACGGGCAACTACGACTTCTATGAACGTGAACGAGACGTCCGAAAAGAACAGCTTGTTGCCGCCCACGCCCGCCAGCAGGAAATGCTGGCCAAGGAAGAGGAATTCATCGCCCGTTTCGCGGCCCGAGCTTCGCACGCGGCGCAGGTGAATTCCCGCGTCAAGAAACTCGAAAAAATCGACCGCATCGAAATTCCCGCCGAGGAAAAGACGGTGCGTTTCGAGTTCAAGGCGCCCCCTCGCAGCGGCGAGGAGGTCGTCATTATGGAGGGCCTCGGAAAAGCCTGGAAGCGTGAAGATGGCGGCGACAAAGTTGTTTTCGACAACGTGACAGGCATTCTTCGCCGGCTTTCTCGCGTGGCACTCGTTGGAGTGAACGGTGCCGGAAAGTCGACCCTCATGAAGTGCATTGTGGGGGCTACGGAACCTTCGAAGGGCAAGGTGCGTCTGGGTGCGGGTGTGGAACTGGGCTACTTCAGCCAGCATGCGCTCGACGTCCTTGACGCGCGCCGCACCATGTTTGAAACCGTGCGTGATGCCATGCCGCACGCTTCTGTGGGCGTGGTGAAGACGCTTCTGGGAGCGTTCCTTTTTTCCGACGATGAAGTCGACAAAAAAATTGGCGTTCTTTCGGGCGGAGAAAAAAGCCGGGTGGTTTTGGCCACAATTTTTGCCCGTCCTGTGAATTTTCTCGTACTCGACGAGCCCACCAACCACCTCGACATCCGATCGCGCGAGGTGCTACTCGAAACCCTGCGTCGATTCGAAGGCACCATTTTGCTGGTGAGCCACGATCGTTACTTCCTAAGGGCTCTTGTGAACCGCGTTTTTGAGGTCGGCCATGGAGATTTGCGCACCTACGAGGGGAACTACGAGTATTATCTCGAGAAGTCTGCTGCGCTCGCCATGAAAGCTTGACCCACTTTCAGCCTGGCAGGACTCTTTGGTGCGGACGCCCGCACCAGGAGGTTCCCATGAACCATGAAAACGTCGTAAAACTTCACCAGGCTTTTCCGAAGCTCTTCAGCGCGACGCGCTTTGAATGCGATGACAAGTGGTATTCGCTTCTTTTGACGCTCGGGGCCCGTCTGGAGCGTGTTCTGCGTGCCTCGGAGGAGCGAGAGGTGCGCACCAACTTTGTTGAGGTCGTGCTCGAAACCAGCCAGGGGCTGGATTTTGCACTCAACCGAGAAGATGCCAGCCTCATTCATGTCCTCGATGGCATGCGCGCGCAGTCGAGGGTGCTGCAAAGGGGCGGACGGCATCCTCATCCCTATCTTTGGACTCACACGGAACAAGAAACCACGGAGTCAGAGGAGGTTGTGCGGGCGGAGCGCTCGCGAAGACAACACGGTGGGATGGAGTCATCACCATGATGCTGTTACCCTATGGGAAGGAAACGACCTGACCAGGGGGGCATCAGTCAGATGACCGCAACGATTGTGACGCCGCGCGTGCTTGTTGTAGACGACGTTGCAGACGTTCGTATGATCGTTGTGGGCATACTCGAAAAGCAGGGCTATGCGGTGCAGGGTGTGGCGTCCGGTGAGGAGGCGTTGGCTTTGCTCCGGCGCGGAGTTGCGTTCGACCTTGTGTTGCTCGACATTGGTATGCCTGGACTCGATGGCTTCGCCACCTTCCGCGAGTTCGACGCTTACCGTTGCGTTCGGCCCTTCAGCGTTGCGTTTCTGACGGGTCGAAAAGACAAGGATGCCGTGAGTGAAGCTATCCCCTTGCACCCGGACGACTACATCGTGAAGCCTATCGACCCTTCCCTGCTGACCCGCAAGGTGAGAGGTCTGCTCCAGCGCCAGTTTCAAGGACGGTTTCTTCCCCGCACAGCGGTTTCATTTTTGGCGAACCTCACCGGGACACCCCTGAAGTACACATTCCGAATCCTTGAAATCTCGGAGCTCGACGTGCTGTTGGAGACAATGGTCGAACTTGCCATTGGCTCCCTTGTCACGTTCCGATCTCCGGAACTGGCGGTACGCCTCGGACACGATGCTGAATTCGCAGTGCGGATCCGCAAGTGTGAATCGGAGGGGTCAGGATTTTATGCCGCTCAGGGCTCGTTCGAAGGCCTTTCAGACGCCGCGGTGCACAAGATGCGGCTGAGCCTCTATTAAGAAGAGTTCCTGAGAGCCTTTTCCGAGGGGACGCGTGTCCAGGCGATGAGCTGTTGTTCCACGGCCTGGAAAGCCAAAACGACGGGGGCCACACGGGAGTAAAGGTGTGGGGCGTCCAATGCGCCCGAACCGAGGTCTGTTTCGAGTGCCTCGAGGGCCTCGCAGAGGCCGTCGGCGCCTGCACTTCCAAAGCTCGACTTGCATCTGTGGGCCAAGGTTTTGCAGGTGGCGAGGTCGCCCTGGCGGGCCGCATCCGTCAGGGCGGTGAGCGATGTGCGGGCATCGGCCAACAGAACACCGACAAACGACACGACGAGCTCGCGCGAGCTTTCGCGCGCGAGATCATCGAGTGCCTGCATGCGCACGGTTTCCAAGGTTGGAAGCGATGTCATGGACCTTCGTTCTCGGTGCCTTTGGGCGCAACGTCGCGTGCGGCCTCGAACTCACATTTTTCGCGTTGGCGTTTCACGCTCGAGAGGTGGGCGCGGAGTTCTTCTTGGCGACGGCGTTCGTTTTTAAGTCGGGCAACGGCGTCTTCCTTGCGCACCACCTTGATGTCGCCGGCCACCACCCCAATTTCTTCGGTTCCGGCCGGCAAAGCAGTGTCATCGTATTCCGAAAACTCGGGCATCTCGCCGGTTGTTCCCTGCGCACGGCGCTTCCAGCATTCCTTCAGGTGAAACGTTTCCGTTCCCACGTTCATACGAAGATTTTCGTTGACGTGCTGCGAAACGCGAATTTCCGAAGCCAAGCTCTTTTCTTCTTGAACAATGGCATCGCCTTCTTCATTCAAACCCACGAGCTGGGTTCCGGTCGACCCTTTGGCTTCCAATGTTGTGTCGACGTTTTTCACATTCGGTTCCCGGCTCGCGCAGGAAAGGAACAGGAGTGAGTTGGTGCCAACGACACCCCAACCGAGGAACCGACGCAACGTGATCATGAGAGACCTCCTATCGGGTTCGAAACCAGTTCTAACGACGGCAGCCGTAGGGACCTGTGGAGGCGCTTGCGTCCGCTTTTGGGCAATTGGAGGGAAGTTTTGTGAAGGCATCGATCTGCGCTGCACCAATTTCGGAATACTGAAGAAGTGTCTGTTCCATGCGCGCGCCGCGGAGGTCGGGGTTTTGGAACTTGACGAAGCGCAGGGGCGTGTTGCCAAAGAGAGCGCCTCGGAGATTCCACTCCGGAAGGGTTTTGTACGAAGGTCCAAATACGGCGTTGAGGTCGAGTGCCGTCACGTCGGTGCACTCCAAATCGACCCCAGGTTTCGCGCGCGCCCCCACCTTCAAGATGTCGGAAGCGGGAAGCGGGTTTCGACCTGCTTGCCCTTGTGCGTTCAGGCACGCTCCCGTGGACTCATTGTAGCGAAAAGGCCCCACAGGAGCCCTGAGTTCCGTATTGCGAGGGGTGGCAAGGGGCGTGTCGGTGCTTGGGGCCGCGTGCGAACATGCTCCGAAAAGGGCAACAGCCATGGCAGCGCACGGCGCAAAACAGCGAAGGTTCCATTTCGGGGTGAGCCTGCGAGGGGCCATTGGCATCACAAGGGAGTCCTCCAGGTCACGTTGATGCCTTCGAGCTAACCATCCCCTGCGACGCTGTCAAGATGAACTTCAGGCGCGCTTTCGCTGCGAGATGACGAGGGTGATTTTTATTCTGTTGGCTCCTTTGTCATCGTTCCGGAACGCGTTTTGAAAACCCTCCGCACGTTTCGTGCCTTCTGTGCTATTGAGCGCTGCCTGTTGCTTTAGGGCAAGCAGAAAGTCGACAGTCACGACGTCTTTGGTCAAGAGGTCCTTGAAGTTGAGGTTTAGAGCTTTCTTCTTAATGGTTGGAACGAGGTCGATCAAAAGACTCTTGGGCAACATGTGGTGCTCTGGGTGCGACGTTTTCGATTGCTTTTCAATGCGAGCTTTCCCTTCTGGAGTGGCCTTCGCACCGAACTTATTGAACTTCGCGAATTGGGTTTCGAGGAAAGGTTTTTCAGCGGTTTTTCGCATTCGGATGGTGAGTGTTGAGTTTTCCGGATCTGCAATGGCGATGCCAATGTTCTCGAACCGTATTTGCACGGTGTTGATGAACTGAGGTTGTTTTTTCGCCATGTCCGCGGCAATTTTTCCGAGCAAAGCGAGTGCTTTGCTCTCGGTTGCGCTGTCCTCACTGACCTTCAGCTTTGCACGCATAATTGAAACAGTCTGGCCATTCAGGGTTTCCGACAGGGGGATGAACCCGGCAAGGAAATCGTCGATAACCACGGTTTCGGTCGTGGCCGCGGATGCGGTCAGGGACAGCGGTCCTCCGGATCCAACGGCCGCTCCAACGGCCGCTCCAATGGTATACGCTATACTTGGGGTCAGGCCGAAATAGCTGGTTTTGACGAATTCCGATTCAACAATATTTACGTTGTTCATGGATGTCGGCAGGCCGGTGTCTACGTCGAAAAAGCCCTCTTGTTGGCCGGAGGCAAGGGTGTCGGGAAGGAAGTCGGCTGACGACTGCCCTTCATTGCGCCGCCTTGTCATCCACTCCTCGAAGAGGAAGTCGATCATGCCGTGGTGTGTCCAGAATATAGGGTCGAGTGGCGAGAAAAATGCCCCCATTTGTCCGCCAACCCACACATGGACACCCCCATGAGGCGCGCCTTCCAGAAGGGACGAGAAGTTCTCTTGGCCTCCAAAGGAATAAATGGATTGCATGTTGAGAATGTCCTCGACGGTCTCTTTCGTAACATCAATGAAGTCCCTTGGCCCATTGCGCATGGGCCTTGAGCTCTGGTCGATGGTGCGTCTGTTTCCCGTGCCCATGTCGGGATTGTCGGGGTATTGTGGAAAAATGCTGGGGTCGAAAAAGGAAGGATGTAAGGGGAGCGAAGGATCCCAGTTGAAGAAGGGCAAGGTCCAATTGATGTAATATTCTTTGTGAACCTTGAGCTCGGCTTCAGGGGTTTGGGTTGCGACACTTCGAGCGATGGTGCGAACGGTTTTTTCGAAGTGTTTTAAATAGGGCCGGTGCCAAAAGACGAAGTTTTGGTCGCCGTGCGGACAGCTGTCTAGGTGGATTTTGGCTTGATTCCACCATGTAAAGTGCTTCCAGGTGCCGTCGGCAACGCGGTCGGGCAGATGCTTTGCAAGCTGGCCAGGGGTGACGGATTCATTCGTAATTTCGGCCTGTTCTTCAGAAATAGCCGACATCATAATTTGGTAGACTTCACCATAAACGGCGAGAAGATTGCGGACATCTCGTTCGACACTCGGATTCGAAAAACCCGCGGTGGGAATCATGGGGAATCGGACGAATGCTCCGTTGCCGTTGATGAGCCTATTCGAAGGGGGGGCTTTGTCGAGGTCGTCGCTCTTGGCCTTCGATTGGTTATTGAATCCGCGTGTTTTACAGGCACTCGCAGCGGCGAGACCCCCCACGAGCAGGCCAGAACGGACCACGAAACGGCGCCTGTTCAAGTTCGACATGAGTGTCCCTCTTTGTTTCTTTTTTCGAGATTGGGAAGCTCATGAATTGTCGGGCGTGAAGAAGCCTGAAGTCAAGGCGGAACGCTCACTTCCCGTGTCAGCATCAACGCGTCCATTCGGTGGGTCCGTGTTCCCTTGCTATTCTGCCTGTCAGGTCTCGCATGAGGGAATCGTCTTCAAGCGCCTGCACGGGAGTCTTCGCCATCCAGTAGAGTTTGACCGCCGCGACGCCCGCAGCTGTGCCTGTGGCAAACTCGATGGGGTGCAGACGTGTCGACGTGCTTGAGAGGAAGTCTTGAGCGATGGTTTTGCCCCCCACCAAGAGGTTGTCGAATGTTTCGTTGGTGAGGGCCTCAAATGGGATGTAGTATGGCTTCGGATAAGGCGTAGAGGGAATGACGGCCTGACAGCCTTTTATGGGGTGCTGATCGGCCGCATACACACCGATGCCCACACTCCATTCTGGCTTCGTGCCCGAGACAAGGTCTTTTTCGTAGTCGATGCGAAATCCCCTGACTCCCACGGAACGTCGGGTGTCGCGCATGTAAGGCACTTTGGGAAGGCCATGTGTCGTGCCGAAAGTGGTTGCGAGGCCCACCTGGTCGGCTT
>JADCJN010000039.1 GCA_020247005.1 Silvanigrellales bacterium | reverse complement strand
GCGTGAAGCTCGCCGCTGTGCGCTAGTCGTGGAACACGGGCAAGCCCATTCCCTGGGTGAACGTGCACATGCTTCCCGAGTACGCGAAGTTCGACCACAGTGCGCATATCAATGTGGGCGTGGGCTGTGTGTCCTGTCATGGCCGCGTCGACCAAATGGAAATCGTGAAGCAGAAAGAGCCCCTTTCTATGGGGTGGTGTTTGGAGTGCCATCGCAATCCGACTCCGAACCTGCGTCCACGCTCCGAGGTCACGAACATGGCCTACGACGCCAAAGCCGCAGGGTACGACCCGGCGGCAGACGGCACCCGCACCCACGCGGTTCAACCTCCCGAGCACTGCTCAGCGTGCCACTACTGAGTGCCGTCGGTTGACCGCCGAAAGCAGCCTTCGCCCGCGCGACGTTCGGCGACACCATTCCACGCAGACATGACAGGAACGAGATGACCATGAAGAACGGACAACAGTACTGGCGCAGTCTTGAAAGCCTCGCCGACAGTCCAGAGTTCAAGGCCCGCCTCAAGGAGGAGTTCCCTCTCGGCGCCTCGGAACTCGAAGTGAAAGGTGGCGTCGACCGGCGCAATTTCCTGGGCCTCATCGGCGCATCCATGGCGCTTGCGGGCGTCACGACGACGGGATGCATCCGCAAGCCGCGCGAGAAAATTCTTCCCTACGCGGTGCGTCCCGAAGACCTGGTGGAAGGACGCGCCCAGCAGTACGCCAGCGCCTTGCGCACGGGGTCATCGGTTTTGGGCATTCTCGTCACCACGCACGAGAATCGGCCTACGAAAATTGAAGGCAACCCCATGCACCCGTTCAGCCTGGGCGGCACGAACACATGGGCGCAGGCCACAATTCTTGACCTCTACGATCCCGATCGTTCGCAAACACCTTCGCAACGGGGCGCTGCGGCCACGTGGCAAAGCGTGGAAGCGCAGCTGACCGACATCGCTTCGGGCCTGAAAGGCACGCAAGGCACGGGTGCCGCGATTCTTGTCGACGGCGCACCCTCCTCTGTGGCGCGTGGGCTGGTGGCGGAGCTTCAGCGGGGGGCCCCAGCGCTCAAAATTTACGTCGATGATGCGGGTCAAAGAAGCGCTCAGGCGTCTGCGCTAGCGGCCGCGGGTTTGCCCGGAGCGGAAGTTTCGCTTGAACTCGACAAGGCCGATGTTGTTCTGGCTCTCGATGCCGACTTCCTTGGCCTTGAAGGCGACGTTGTGCGCAATTCCAAGCTCTTCATGAGCCGTCGTCGCATTGTCGATGCGAATTCGACGATGAACCGTCTTTATGTTGTGGAGCCCAACTTCACTCACACGGGCTTTGTGGCCGACAATCGCCTGCTTTTGCGTGCGGGTGAAGTGGGTGAATTTTTGCTTGCCATCGCAAACGAGCTGGGCGCCAAAGGCGTCCAGGTGCCGGAGCGTGGAACGCGCACGGTGTCGGGCAAACCCTACCAAGCTTGGGCATCCGGCGTGGCCGCAGACCTCGCGGCGAACCGCGGCAAAGCAGTTGTGGTGGTGGGCGACAAGCAGCCCGCTTGGGTCCATGGCCTTGCCCTCTCGTTGAATGAAGCCCTTGGTGCCACGGGCACCACTGTGCGTTATGTTCCCGATTCCGAGGCGCTGGTTCCTGCTGGGGGACTCGCGGAACTCGCGCAGGCTCTGAACGCGGGCTCGGTGCAAACGTTGGTGATGCTGGGTGGAAACCCCGTGTACACGGCTCCCGCAGACATTGCGTTTGGCGATGCTCTCCAGAAGGCGCGCACGAGCGTGCACCTGTCCTACCATGCCGACGAAACCTCTCGGCTGGCCACCCTGCATGTGCCGCGTGCGCACGCGTTGGAGTCGTGGGGAGACCTTCGCTCCACCGATGGCACCTACGCCATCACGCAACCCGCCATTGCTCCTCTGTTCGAGTCGTTGTCGGAAATTGAGGTTCTGGCTCGCCTTGCGGGACGCCAACCGGCACGTGGCTATGAGCTCACGAAGAACCACTGGCAAACAAAACTGGCTCGTCCCGACTTCGAGCGCCTGTGGGCTCGGTGGCTTCACGATGGCGTGGTGAGCGAGGTGGAAAAGCCGAACATCACGACCGTGGCGTTCAATTTCGCCGGTCTACGCCCCTTGTTCGAAGCCGCCGTCGTGTCGCCCGAACCGACGCCCGAAAGCCTTGAAATCCGTTTCCCCCTGTCCGCACAGGTGTTCGATGGCCGCTATGCGAACAACGCCTGGTTGCAGGAGCTTCCTGACAGCGTGAGCAAGCTGACCTGGGACAACGCCGCTCTGCTCGCTCCCAAAACAGCGAAGGCCCTTTCGGTTGAAAGCGGCCAGATGCTGAAAATTGAGTTCGATGGGCGGGCACTGGAAATTCCCGCATGGATAACGCCCGGCATCGCCGAAAACGTTGTGGTCGTGCCCCAGGGCTGGGGGCGTTCCTTCGAAGGCCGTGTTTGTAAAGGAACAGGGTTTAACGCCAATGCCATCCGCACCAGCGCTGCCGTTTCCTTTGGCTCCGGTGCGCGTGTGACGAAAGTGGCGGGCACATACGAGCTCGCCACCACGCAAGACCATGGCAGTATGGAGAACCGTCCGATTGTCCGTGAGACCACCTTCGCGGACTTCCGTCAGCAGCCGGACTTCGTGAACAAGTACGAGCTCATGGCTCCCGAGAAGCAAAAGACCTTCCTTTGGAAGCGCCCCTACGAATTCAAAGAGGGCCACCAGTGGGGCATGGCCATTGATCTCAACGTGTGTACCGGCTGCAATGCCTGCGCAGTGGCGTGCACGGCCGAAAACAACGTGTCGGTGGTGGGCAAGGAGCGCGTGCTGAAGGGCCGTGAAATGCACTGGCTGCGCATCGACCGTTACTTCAACGGCTCGGTGGACGACCCTCAGGTCGTTTCTCAGCCCATGATCTGCCAGCATTGCGAAAATGCTCCGTGCGAGCAGGTGTGCCCTGTCGGCGCCACGGTTCACAGCCCCGAAGGCATGAACGATATGGCCTACAACCGCTGCATCGGCACCCGTTACTGCGCGAACAACTGCCCCTACAAGGTTCGCCGCTTCAACTACTTCGCGTTTGCGAAGGAAAACGACGAGCAGAATCCGCTCTACGCTATGCAGAAGAATCCGAACGTCACGGTTCGGTTCCGCGGCGTCATTGAGAAGTGCTCCTACTGCGTCCATCGTGTGAACGAAGCGAAAATCGAGGCGAAGAAGATTTCCGGAGGCGTCGTGGCCGACGGCCGCATCGTCACAGCCTGTATGCAGGTTTGCCCGACGGACGCCATTGTGTTTGGAGACATCAACAACCCGGATTCCCGTGTTGCACAGTGGAAGGCGCAGCCGCGCAACTACGTCGTGCTTGGTGAGCTCGCGACGCAGCCTCGGACGTCTTACTTGGCCAAGCTCCGCAACCCCAATCCTGAGTTGGTGTGAATATGACCATGGAAACAACCGCTTCACTCAACACCACCTTGGAGCCTGTCGACAGGCGAGCACCGCTCGTGCTCGGCAACGAGACGTTTGCTTCGGTGACGAACACCGTGTGTGCCCCTGCGGAAATTCCCCTCAAGCGCACACCATTGGTTTGGTACGTTTGTTTGGCCATTTCGTTGGCCATGCTCTCGCTGCTTGGCGTCTCTGTGGGATGGCTCTTCTGGGAAGGCGTGGGCATTTGGGGAAACAACAGCCCTGTTTACTGGGCGTGGGACATCACCAACTTCGTGTTTTGGGTGGGTATCGGTCACGCCGGAACGCTCATTTCGGCGGTGCTCTTCTTGTTCCGCCAGAAGTGGCGCACATCCATCAACCGTTTTGCCGAGGCCATGACGATTTTCGCGGTCATGTGCGCACTGATCTTTCCCGGTATTCACGTGGGTCGTGTCTGGACGGCTTATTGGCTTATGCCCATTCCAAACCAGATGTCGGCCTGGCCGAACTTCCGATCGCCTCTTCTGTGGGACGTGTTCGCGGTGTCCACGTACGCCACCGTGTCGGCACTCTTTTGGTACACGGGTCTTCTGCCCGACCTCGCGACGCTGCGTGACCGCGCGAAAAGCACGGTGGCGAAGGTCGCTTATGGTATTTTCTCGCTGGGATGGCGTGGTTCGAACCGCCACTGGCAAAACTACGAGAAGGCCTACCAGATTCTTGCCGGCCTCTCGACGCCTCTCGTGCTTTCCGTGCACACCATCGTTTCGTTCGACTTCGCGACGTCACAGCTGCCGGGCTGGCACACCACCATTTTTCCTCCGTATTTCGTGGCTGGTGCTATTTTCTCGGGCTTCGCCATGGTCATCAACCTCATGATCATTGCGCGCTGGATCTTCAAGCTCGAAAACTTGGTGACCATACGCCACTTTGAAAACATGGCGAAAATCATCCTCCTGACGGGATCGCTTGTCGGTTACGCCTATGGCATGGAGTTCTTCATCGCCTGGTATTCGGGCAACCCGTATGAAACCTTCGCGTTCCAGAACCGCGCGTTTGGCCCTTATGCTTGGGCATACTGGACAATGATCTCGTGCAACGTGATTTCGCCTCAGCTCTTCTGGTTCAAAAAGATCCGCACCAACCTTTGGGCGCTCTTTATCATCTCGGTGTTCGTGAACATCGGCATGTGGTTCGAACGTTTCGTTATCATCGTGACCTCTTTGCACCGCGACTTCCTGCCCTCGAGCTGGGCCTATTTCCGCCCGACGTTCTGGGACGTGGCCACCTTCGTGGGTTCTTGGGGTCTCTTCTTCACCATGTTCTGTCTGTTTGTGCGTTTCCTCCCCATGGTGGCTATCTCGGAAGTCAAGTCCGTGATGCCCGAGGCGGATCCTCACTACGGCCATGGCAAGCACTAAGGAAAGGAACGAAACGTGACGACGAAGTCCCCGTATTTCGGCGCTCTCGCCGAGTTCGATTCCGCTGCGGCCATCTTTCACGCTTGCGAAAAAGTCCGCGACAAGGGCTTTCGCAAGTGGGATGCGCACACGCCTTTTCCCGTCCATGGACTCGACCGCGCCATGGGTTTGGGCTCGTCCAAGGTTCCTTGGATTGTCCTCGTGCTGGCGCTTTTGGGCGGCACGGGAGGTTTCGCGCTGCAGGCGTGGACCTCGACAGAAGGCTACGCCATGGTGATTTCGAACAAGCCTTTGCTGAGCTGGCAAGCTTTCATGCCGGTGACCTTTGAATTGTCCGTGCTCCTCGGCGCCTTTGGTGCGGTGTTTGGCATGTGGGGTGTGAATCGCCTCCCCCAGTGGTACCACTCCGTCTTCCGCTCCCAGCGGTTTGCGAAAGTCACCGACGACAAGTTCTTCATCAGCATTGAATCGGCGGATCCCAAGTTCAACCCCGAGGCGACGCAGGCTTTCCTCAGGGAAATCGGTGCCACTCACGTCGAGCTTCTGGAGCATTGAGATGACACTCGAGAGAAAAAATATCGCGCTTTTAGCGGCATTCGCCGGATTCGCCACCTTGGTGGCGAGCGGATGCCGTGAGCAGCCGTCGGAAGAACCGCCCATTCACTTCAACCTGAACATGGACTTCCAAACCCACCAAAAACCCCAGGAGGAGAGCGCGTTCTTTGCCGATGGCAGAGCGATGCGTCCTCAGGTGCCAGGAACGGTGGCGCGGGGAACTCTGAAAGAGAACTCGGAGCTCCACTACGGGAAGACGGGCGATCAATGGATCGCCAAGATCCCCATGCCTGTCACGAAGCCCTTCGTGACGCGGGGAAAAGAACGATACAACATCTTCTGTGCCCCTTGCCATGCACGCACCGGCAACGGCGATGGCATCGTCGTTCAACGCGGGATGCTGCGCCCGACGAGCTTTCACGATGAACGCATTGTCACCATGCCGGAAGGCCAGATTTACGACGCCATTTTGAATGGGGTCCGCGGCAACATGCCCTCCTATGGGTATGCCATTCCTGTGGAAGACCGCTGGGCGATTGTGGCTTACTTGCGCGCGTTGCAGCTGTCGCAGAAGGCTCCCCTTGAACTTGTTCCCTCCGACATCTCCACTCAGAAGGGATGGACGAAATGAGTGCAGCCAAACACGCTTCCCATGCGCCGAGCGCTGCCATAAGGCACGAACCCATTCGGTTGCCCGCAGGGCACTGGGCTGGAAAGGTTCCTGTTATTGCCGGTGCCATTGGGGTTATTGCCCTTGCGGCAGCCTTTCTCTTGGGGCAAAGCGATAAGAACGACCTCCATTTCTCGTTTCACACAGCGTTTCTTTATTTCCTGTCCATTGCGCTCGGTGGGCTCTTCTTCGTTATCATTCAGCATGCTTCGGCTGCGGGATGGAGCGTGCTCGTGCGGCGTTTCGCCGAGGCGATTATGGGAACACTTCCCTTGTTCGCCATCCTCATGATCCCCATGATACTGGGAATGCATTCCCTCTATCACCACTGGACCGACCTCGAG
>JADCJN010000038.1 GCA_020247005.1 Silvanigrellales bacterium | reverse complement strand
TGCGCACAGAAGTCGAGGCAGCCTGCCTTATTCACTCGGACCCGTTTTCCGGCCGTGCCGCCTTTTTTACAGAGCTCTTTCAGAGCCTTCGTGAATTCACGCGCCCCCCGGGAGGCACAGCAGCCACGAGGGTCGCTGCCATCGCGCTCGTTTTCACAAACGAAAACATGGGTTTCGAAAATGGCCATGGGTCGCTCCAGTTAAACAGACAGTGGCGGGAGTGGACGAGGCTCGGATCGGAACGTCAGAGAAAGCTTGGAGTGATCGCGGGAGCTGTCGAGTCTTTCGACACCCTCTTTTCTCTTCCCCCTGCCGTGCGGTCGAAGGAACGGGAACGGAACGGATGGGCTCACTCAAGGTAACATATTGAGGGGACTTGTTCCTTTTTGGCTGGCGTTCCCTCGCAAGGGGAGTTAATCGAGTTGGCGTGGAGGTTGCAAGTCGGGGGGCACGGTACATTTGAACTCTGTCGAGCCCAGTCCCCCAGAGGCATGAGGACAACGATGAAACTCCCCTTTCCAGCCCAGAGCGCGAAGACGGTGGCCTTTCGGGCCCTCGGCCTTCTTGCACTCGTGCCCGCCGTGGCGTTTGGCGAACAGCCAACCGTTTCGGCACACGAGGCAGCCTCGGGGCCATCGGTTGCCGAGGGGCTCGACTCCAAGCTCGCCATGCGGGCCCCGAAAGGGGTTCCTGCTGAAATTGGGAACCCCTCGGTGGCGAAGGGCCTGGGGCTGGCCTTTAACAACGATGACTGGAAGGCGCTTTACGCCGCCAAGGGTTTTGGAAGTTGCCAGACATCGAGCATTGGGGCTTCGCCCTTCGCGAAAAACTTTTCGAACTTCGGCGCAGATTGCTTCAAAGCGCTTTCCGATAGGTTTTACCTCACCAACGACGTGCGGCTGCGCAAGGATGGCAAGACCTTGGGTCGCCCCACATACGGTTGGAACGCCGCGAACGTTTCCGACGTCGTCTCGCCTGCGGGCACCCGATTTGCGAGCCGGGCGGCGACGGCTGCTGCGGGCTCAAATCCCGTTCTCCGTTCCCTGGTGGAAGGCCGTGTCGACGTCAGCTTTTCGCTCGGCCGGCTCTTGGGTGTGGAAGAGTCTCGAATTGTGAAGGCGGACCCACGCCCTCGGTACGTGTTGAAGGTCACAGAGTCGCGCCTCGCGGAGCCGGAAACGGTCCGAGTCGCAGCACTCGACGGCACCTTTGGCCTCGGGTACGTCGACAACACCCGCTCCGCCGCCTTTGAAGTGGGCGAACGCAGCCTCGTTGAAGAGTGGGAATCGCCAGCAGCGAATGCCCTCCAGACTTCAGAAAGTGCAAATACAAAGCCCGCCGCGGGAATGCTTCTCGCCCGCCGTGTGGGTGTCGCGCACATTCCCTTCCTGAAGTATGGTGTGCGGTTTGAACGCCGCGTGTCTCCACAAGGAGATGCCATCGCTGCGCGCTTTGCTGAGGCCAACGACATTGTTTACGCAGAACTGAGCAACGTGATGGGCCAAGGTGTGTTGGCATACGGATACCGACTTCCCTACCACCGTCACTCGGTGACAGTGGCCTACGTAGAAACGTCACCCCGTGCCGTGACGACCTATGGTTTTTCCGTCAACGATGCCAACAAGGCGTGGGCGTCTTACAACGCAAACACAGAAGCGTATGCGGCAGGCTTCGTCCGCCAACTCTGAGCGCCGGCTTTCTTTCCTCAGGCGCCTCAGGTAAGCGTGGGGCGACGCGGACTGCTCTGGAAGAGCTCTCATCGAAGCCTTCCGGAACCAGCGCCTGCTTGAGGACTTCATGGAAAACATCATCGACGCGACCTGGGAAGCGAAAGTTTCAGAACTCTTCCGCATGCCCCTGCTCAAACTCATTCAAGAAGCTGCGAAAGTGCATGCGGAAAATTGGCCTGATGGCGACATCCAGCGCTGCAGCCTTCTTTCCATCAAAACCGGGCATTGTCCGGAGGACTGCTCTTATTGTCCTCAAAGCGCTCGCTACGCCACCGACATCGAAAAGCACCCCCTGTTGCCTGTCGACGAAATTGTGGCCAAGGCCCGCGAGGCCAAAGACGGCGGATCGTCGCGTTTCTGCATGGGTGCGGCGTGGCGAAAGCCACCGCGCGGTGAGCAATTCGAGCGCGTCCTCACGGCCATCAAGGAAGTGAAAGGCATGGGGCTCGAAGTGTGTGCCACGCTCGGGCTTCTGAACGATGAACAAGCCATCGCTCTGCGTGAGGCTGGCCTCGACGTTTACAATCACAACGTCGACACCTCACCCGACTACTATTCGAAAGTCATCACAACGCGGAAATTCGAAGACCGCGTGGCCACCCTCTCTTCCGTGCGCAAGGCGGGGATGCAGGTGTGCTGTGGAGGCATCATTGGCATGGGGGAAAGCAAGCAAGACCGCATGCGTCTCATCGCCTTTCTTTCCAGCATGGATCCCCAGCCGGAAAGCGTTCCCATCAACCTCCTTGTGAAAGTAGAAGGGACGCCGCTGGCCGAAAACGAAGACGTCGACCCACTCGAACTCGTGCGAACCATTGCCGCGGCACGTTGCGCACTGCCTCGCACGCGCTTGCGGCTGTCAGCTGGGCGCATGCAGCTCTCGCGCGAAGCGCAGGCCCTGTGCTTCGTGGCGGGCGCCAATTCGCTCTTCTCGGGCGAAAAACTCCTCACCACCCCGTTGCCGGGACACTCGTTCGACGACGTTCTTGTCGACATCATGACCGGTTCGCGCTCCGAAGCGGAAAAAGACCCTGCGGCGTCTGTGTCGCGTGCGCCCTCCCGCGCAGGCGCAAGCGCGGTTGACGAGGTCTTGGCGACGCGTGCACCGGCCGATCGGGCCACCGATGTCATCGACGCCCTCTGAGGCCCTTCGGCTCGCCTTTGCCCAGGCGCACAAACGCCTGAGAGACACCGCAAGGGTGCGAGCACTCGAGGACCTCTCAGTTGTCGCGGCGGCAGAACCTGTGCCTCTCGTCGACTTTTCGTCGAACGACTACCTTGGTCTCCGGCGCGATCCTCGCATCGCGGCGGGAGGTTTCGACGCTGTGCGCGCCTTTGGCAGCGGAAGCGGCGCGTCTCGCCTCGTTCATGCCGCCGATGGGTCTCTCTTTGCCCTTGAGCATTCCGTTGCCATGCACATGGGTTCCTTGGAAGGGGTCCTTTTTTTCGCTTCGGGGTTTCAGGCAAACCTCGCCTTTTTCGACGCCCTCGCACCCTTTGATTTTGAATCGGAGATGTCGCGTGGGTGCATCGAACTTTTCCTCGACGCTCGTTCGCATGCCAGCCTTCATTTTGGTGCGCGCGCGAGTGGCTTGAGGACTCACCCGTTTCGCCATGGCGACCACGCGCAACTCGAACGCCTTTTGGCGAAGTGCGTGGCCACCCACAAAATTGTGGTGGTGGAGTCGCTTCACTCCATGGATGGCGACTTTGAGGATCTCGAGAGCCTCTTGACGGTGTGCGCGCGTCAGGGGGCGCTTGCCTTTGTGGACGAGGCGCACACCTTCGGCGTGGTGGGGCCGCGCGGCTTTGGGGCTGTCGCCGCGCTTCCCGCCGCACTGCGCGCTCACGTGCTTGCGGTGATGCTGGGTTGTGGGAAAGCCGTGGGTGTCAGCGGCGGTTTTCTGGTCGGGCCCGCGTGGTTGCGCGAGCGGGTTGTTCAAAAGGCACGTCCGCTTCTTTATTCCACAGCGCACAGCCCCTTTGTGAATGGAGCCGTGCAGGCTGCGCTCAACATCGTTTTCAGCGAAGAAGGCAACGACCGTCGTGCGCTCTTGTTCAAAAACGCACGATCCCTTCGCGAGTGTCTCGCTTCCCGCGGTCGGCTCATGGGCGAGGTCGGGTCTCCCATTTTGAGCCTCCTGGTTGGACGCGACGACGAAGCCCTTGCGTTGTCGGCGCGCCTGCGCACAGGGGGTGTTCTTGCCCGCGCCATCCGCCCGCCTACGGTGCCCCGCGGTACCAGCCGAGTGCGCCTTGTCTGCCAGGCCACTCACTCGCCTCTCGATCACGAAACTCTTTGCAAGGCCCTTCGCACATGAGTGAAAACAACTCTCTGGAAGCATCGATCGCCAACGCTTTTTGCATTGTGGGTGCGAACACGGGCGTCGGTAAGACGCTTGTGAGCGCTGGACTTGCTGCAGCCTTCCAAGCGCGTGGCACAGAAGTCGTGCGGTATGTGAAGCCCTGGCAAACGGGAGCTCCACAGGACTTTGACGAACGCACGGTTCGACGCGCTGTGGCGTGGCGTCAGGAAAAACAGCGCGCCCAAGTCTCCACTTCGCGCGTTGGCATTTTGGAAGCCCGGACCATGGTGGCCTATGCCGCACCCGTGTCGCCTCATGTTGCGGCCCGGAGCGAAGGTCTCCTGAAAACGGACGAGGCCGTCCTTCATGAGGTGCGAGCCTTCCTACGTGAGCAGCGTGCGCAGGATGTGTTCCTTCTCGAAGGCGCGGGTGGCGTCGCGTCGCCCACTCCCGAGGGCGCGCTGCAGTGCGACGTTCTTCAGCCCTTGGGGCTCTCTGCAGTCCTTGTGGGCTGTTCGAAACTGGGGGGCATTAGCGCTACGCTTGCTGCGTTTGAATGCCTCCAGATGCGGGGATTTCACGTTGCTGCCCTTCTTTTTCTTGGTCACGATCTTGGTGTGGGCAATGCCAGTTTCGTTGCCGAGCTTTTTGAGAAACGGCGTCACGTCTTGTCCGATTCGTCGACTGCCTCGGTGCCGCACGTGGCAGTGGTAGGACCTTCCCAGGGGGCTGACGAGCTCGGGTTCGAGGGTTGGTTGCAACAAAGCATGCCCGCCTTCGACACCTTGGCGTTCGCTCTCGCTTCGGCAGAGGCCGAACGTACCCTGCGCACACGCACAATGGCGGAACAAGGTGAAGCCCTTCTGTGGTGGCCGTTTACCCAGCACGCGACCGTCGAAAATGTGGGGGTCATAGAACGCGCGTGCGGTGACGACATCGTGTTTGCCGGAGAAGGCTCTCTGTTCGATGCGTGCGCCAGCTGGTGGACGCAAAGCTTAGGGCACGGCCGGGACGATTTGGCGCAGGAAGCTGCCACGGCTGCGGGGCGTTTCGGCCACGTGATGTTTCCCGGAAACGTGCATGAGCCTGCCGTGGCTCTCGCGCGCGCACTCATAAAAGGCGTGGGCGAAGGTTGGGCCGAGCGGGTTTTCTATTCGGACAATGGCTCCACAGCTGCAGAAGTCGCGCTTAAAATGGCGTTCCGCCTTCGGCTGTCTCGTGGAGTCGATACCAAAAACGAGGGACGCACGCTCCGTGTTCTGGGTTTGCGCGACTCCTATCACGGTGACACGATGGGAGTGATGGACGCCGCGAGCCCCAACGTCTTCAATGCGCGCGAGCCTTGGTATCAAGGGCGTGGCGTGTGGCTTCCTTTTCCTGTTGTTTCTTTCAATGGAACGGCCTGGACGCTGACGTTCGGGGAAGACTACGTGGAGTGGCTGGGGGCGCATGCGAGTTCCTTGACGCCCTTGGTTCCAGACGCAGCGCTGTTTCCTTCTCGGGAATCCCTTTTCGCGCCCCAACGTCATTCAACGCCCTTGGCACACGTCTACGAGCGCGCTGTCCGCAGTGCGCTCGATGCCCTGGACACTCCCGATGCTCCTTTGGGGGCTCTTCTTCTCGAACCGGTGGTGCACGGAAGTGGAGGTATGCTTTTCGTCGATCCCCTGTTCCAGGCGGTTCTTGCCTGCGAGGCGAAGGCTCGCGGCATTCCGGTCGTGTTCGATGAGGTGTTCGTGGGCTTCTGGCGACTCGGGTTTGCCCGTGCGGCAGATGCCCTCGGGGTGTCACCCGACATTGCCTGTTACTCCAAAAGCCTCACGGGCGGTTTGGTGCCATTGGGAGTGACTTTGGCAACGGCCGAGGTGTTCCGTTGTTTCTTAGGTGCGAGCAAGGCACAAGCTCTTTTGCATGGGCACTCTTTCACCGCCTACCCCATAGGGTGCGCCGTTGCAGCTCGCGCCGTCGCGGCAATGAAGGCCACCGCCCGCGTGCAGGCTCACTCTGTTGTGCAGGCATCTACGCCGTGGGTTCCCTTTTGCGCTTTTTCCGACGAAGGGCTCGCGAGCCTTGCCGCGTTGCCTGGCGTGTCGAGGGTGTGGGCGCTTGGAACCGTATTTGCGGGCGTGTGGGGAGCGGACGCGGGGTACACGGGCACCGGCGCGGCCGACGTGGTGAAAAAGCTCAGGGCCCGCGGCGTTTACGCGCGGACCCTAGGAAACGTGTTCTACGGGATGACGACTCTCGAAACGACGCCCGAGAAAGCAAGCTGGCTTTTGGAACGTTACCTTGAAGTTCTGAGGGAAGGGTAACGGCAAAAGAAACAGATTTCGGGCATGAAAAAGACCGGGTGGCAATCAGGCATTTTTGCTTAGGAGAAACCCACTCTTTTGACAAAAGTGGGTGCCGCTGTCCAGTCTCTTCAGGCTTCCCTCAATCGCACTGAGTCGGAGGGCGTGCTCACCGAGACGGTTTTGGCTCCCTTGCTACGAAAATGTAGGTTCACCGGCATTTTGTCGTTGCCACCCGGCTGATCGAATACTCATCCACCCCGATTCCGTTGTCAAGGCGTTGCTCGGGCAAAAAAGACCCCAAAAACGACTCCAAAAAGAGGGGGTGTCAAGCGAATGTGACACGGTGTCTAAAGACTCGTCACCATGCTGCCGAACCTTTCGACAAGCGGACACAAAGGAGAGGCTCGGATGGCGGAAACCCCACAGACAATGAACTACGAAGAATTCGAACGTCTCCATGTTGTCAGACGTTTGCGGCAGATTGTCGGAAACTGGTGGAAGGTTCAATTGAACTTCACCGATGGACGGGGTTTCCTGCGCGGCGTTCCTCAAGGCCGTTTCTTTAATCCTACGAACAAGGTGTGTGCATTCATCACCGAAAACGACGGCGGATTCAAAGACTGCGTTGGCACTGCTCGCAATACGACTTTTGAAAACGTGAACACGCAAGGCAGCCGGCTCGGCACCTGTCACGCGGGCTTCAGCACGCTGGCACTTCCGTTGCGCATCGAGGGTCGTTACCTAGGGGCAATTTTTGCCGATGGGTTCCTTCTTTCCGCCACCGCGGAGGAGCAAAAAGAACGGCTCCGAAAGTACCTGTCGCACAAATTCCCTGAAGATGCCGCAGGCCTCGAAGAACACATTGAAGGATTGCCGGTTCTCAGTGAGAAGGATGTTGAATACCTCACGGAGCTTCTTGAAGTGGTCATTGAGGAGGTTGTAACCCTCCGGAAATCGCTTTCCGACTCCGACGAACGCCTGCAAGCCATGAGCAAGGAGCTTTTCGACAAGTGGGACTTCGGCAAGATGGTTGGAAAGTCGACCGCTATGATGGCGCTCTTCAAGCTCCTCGGACGCGTGGCCGACAGTGAAGCCACAATTCTAGTGACGGGCGAAAATGGAACGGGCAAAGAAGGCATTGCGCGCGCCATTCATTACAACTCCAAACGTAAGAAAAACGCGTTCGTCATTCAGAACTGCGGAGCATTGAACGACAACCTCCTCGAAACCGAGCTTTTTGGTCATGTGAAAGGCGCGTTCACGAGCGCGGTGAAAGACAAAAAAGGCCTCTTCGAACTCGCCGATCGAGGAACGCTCTTTCTCGATGAAATTGGCGACACCTCGCCTGCTATGCAAGTCAAGCTCCTGCGTGTGTTGCAAGAAGGCACTTTCATTCCTGTGGGAGGAACCGATCAAAAGAAAGTAGACGTGCGCATCGTGGCGGCCACGAACAAGAATTTGGAACAGATGGTGCGCGACGGTTCCTTTCGGGAAGACCTCTATTACCGTTTGAACGTCATCAACATCAAAGTGCCACCTCTTCGCGACCGCAAAGACGACATTCCACTCCTGGTTTCCACTTTTCTCGACGATTTTTCGAAAAACACCGGCACACCTAAAAAACGTGTGACGCGCGAGTGCCTCGAGAAAATGGAACGCCACGAGTGGCCGGGCAATGTGCGCGAACTTCAAAATGAAGTCGAGCGTCTGTGCGTTTTGGCCGGCGACCAGGTCGAAATCACCGCCGAGTATGTTTCGGAGCGCCTCGGTGCGAAGAAAGAAGAGAAATTCCCTGGCCTCCGCGTGGAGGGCAAACTGAAAGACGCGATTGAAGAACTCGAGCGTCGTATGATTTACGACTGCCTCATTCGCGAAAGCTGGAACAAAAGCCGAGTGGCGAAACTGTTGGGTATCAGCCGTGCCGGACTCATTATGAAGTGCGAAAAATTCGGCTTCGACAAGAACGACGATTACAAGCGCGAAGCGGGTTGAGTGGGCTCGGCGAGCTGAGAAAAGGCAGGCGGGTGGAGGGACCAGCATGGACCCGCAGCGCGAGCACAACAGCAAAGTCAAACTTCACGTCGGTCGCAGAGGCGTTCGCGCTTTCCTCGCCTGCGCTTGGGCACTCGGGGGGCTCGCGTGCCCAACGCCTCTGTCCAACGTTTTTCCCCTCAAGAACGAGGACCCTCCTGTTCTGACCCTGGATGCGAGGAGGCTTCCGTCCCTGAGAGCACCACCGCCCTCGGCTGCTGACGAGTGCAAGTCCCTTCACATGCGCTTGGCGGAAGAGACGATCGGCGAAGCCTCACGCAAAAGTACGGCCGCCACCGACCTACACAATTCCGCAATGGAGGCGTGGCAGCTTGTGAACGAGGCGCGTGCTCGCTTTTCGATGCCCGCATTGCGCCGTTCGGCGCTCTTGGGCGTCGCGGCTCGCTTGCATGCGCGCGACATGGCCGAAAGATCTTACCGCAACCACACCTCTCCCGAAGGGTGCACGCTGTTCCAGCGGGTTGTTTCGTTTCTTGAATACCCGTCCGGAGGTGTGGCTGAAAACCTCGCAGCGGGGTCTGCCGGGCCACAGGGTGCGGCGCGCGTGGTGGAGGCATGGCTCGACAGCCCGGCTCACCGCATGAACATCCTGCATCCCGAATATGTGGAAACGGGAATCGCCGTGGCACGGGGGCCCGACGGTAGCCTCCATTGGGTGCAAGTTTTTGGCGATGGCGACACGAGCCCCGCTTTCGAAAAGGGGCGCTTAGGTTGCGCGGAAGGGTTTGTCGCTTTGGAGTTGCCGCGCGACGAGGAAGGAAGTCAGAAGGAGTCGGCCTTTGCGTGTGTCTCGGTGACCCACGTCGCGGGCCCTTTTCCCCGCGCCTTGGTGAACGCCTGCAAGACGCGCCGTGCAAAGGTGCTCAACACGGCATTGAACAAAAGTGTGGGGCCCGATGAGTGTGATGCTCCGCGTTGGCCCCGTGCTCAGTTTTTTTCATTGCAGGGGGCGGGTTTCTGTCTCAAACCCGCCCGTCTCGACGGCATGACGGGCTATTGCGTCGACGGGAGTCTCGCCCTCGGCCCTTTTCCCGAGTCGTTGCGTGTGGCCTGTCGTGCAGCGGCAGGGCGTCCTAAGCCTGGGGCAGAAAGAGGCGCCCTGCCCTCCCCTTTTTCATGCGAGTCGGACGCCTGGCCCGCCAAGGTGCTACATTCGGCCTGGGAAACCATTGACATCGTGCGCTGAAAGACTCGCGGTTCAACACAGGTCCGAGCTGCTGTTATTGACGAGCGCGGTGTCCCACTTGCGTCCGCCGCCGAGGCCATGTTAGGCCCTGGTGCCTGGCCACGGAGAGGTGTCGGAGTGGCTGAACGTTCCTGATTCGAAATCAGGTGTACCGGTAACGGTACCGGGGGTTCGAATCCCCCCCTCTCCGCCAGCCAGAACAAAAAGCCCTACAGAAATGTGGGGCTTTTTCAGTTGAAGTAACGCCTGCGATCACTTGCGATCAGAGGCTTGAGGTTTCGGCCTCTCCGACAGTGGCAGCCGTAACAGCCGCCCATTCCTTGAGCGCCACTTCGGTAAGCGCTTTTCGATCCCGCTTCGCATAGATCTTCACCGTGTCCGGGTCCTCGTTGCCGAGAATCTGGCTGGCGACGGCCATGTCAGCGGTGCGGTTGTAGACCACACGGCAACCCCCGTGGCGGAGCTGATGAGTGCCCTTGTAGGGAATGCCCGCGGCCTCGAACGCGCGCCGGTAGGTCTCCTGAACGGTCCTGTAGGAGCCCGAATCCTCGACGACCCCAAACGCCTCACCGGATCCCGCGCCGGTAGGGCATTTTTTGCCTCGGAATGGCGCGTCCCCGGACCTGAGCTTTCTGAGAATGGGCTTCTATCCTCCTCGCGGCGCATTTTTATTGGTCTGAACCCCGAATC
>JADCJN010000037.1 GCA_020247005.1 Silvanigrellales bacterium | reverse complement strand
TGCGTTCCGTGAGGTCAAACGTTTTCGAAAAGCGCTCTCGGTTGAGGAGCGCCGCAGCGCCAACAATAACGGCGATGCCCACGACGGAAGCCAAAATTGCCTGAGCGAAATACTTCGGTGCGAAGCGCTCACCGTCAGACTCCTGGGCCTCACCCGCCTTCGCGGGCCAAGGCACCACGGCGGCCGTGAGTGCGAGAACGCACACTGCAGTGAGAATAAAGGGCAACGGTGCAAAGATCGCTGCGAGATTGCTCCAAAGGAGCGCCACAAGCAGGCCCGTAAAAATGACGCCGATGGCGATTTCGAGTTTGTACTTTCTCATGTTTCCTCCGTCTCCCTCAAACTCTCCAGCGTTTCGTTTCAAGAACAAGCCGCGACAGAAACAAAAAGAGCCCACAGATGGCCACATAGATGGCCAGGCTCGAGGTCTTCACGATGCCTCGCACGAGGTCGTTACCAAGCTCCAAGATGTTCACGCTGCGCTGGTACCACTCGGGCGCGCCCTGAACATAAGCGGAGAACAGGAATAGAATGATGAAGAACACGGAGCCAAGGTAACTGATGACGGCGTTCTTTGTGAGTGAGCCAATAAAGAGCCCAATGGAAACGACGGCGGCGATGTTGAGCATGAGGCCCAACCATCCGGCGAGCATCACCTTGTAGTCGGGCTGAGCAAACAGCGTGACGTAGAGCGGATATACGAGCATCAGCAAGCCGATGACGCCGAAATAAAACATGATGCCAAGGAACTTCCCCGCCACAATTTCTGTGGTGGAAATGGGCGCGGACGTCTGCAAGCGGTAAGTGCCTTGGGAAAGCTCTTCACTCATAACGCGCATGGTGAAAATGGGAACGATGAAAATGTTGATGTAGTTCAGAAATCCAGTGAGGCTGCCCAAAATTTCGCTCACGGGGTCGACGGCCTGGCCACGGGTAATGAGGCCATAGGTGACAATATAGAACAGCAAGCCTGCGACCAAAAACATAATGCACGCGGCTATCCAGCCCACAGGCGTGCCGAAGAAACCTTTGAAATCGCGCTGCGCGATGGCCAAAGTCGCTCTCATGGGGTGAGACCTCCCTGGTTCTGCGATTTAATGACGTGAAAGAAGAGCTCTTCGATGCCACCTTTGTGCTCGGCAATGCCCGTTACGCCAAAGCCACCTTGAACGAGCGAAGCGTTGAGCTTCGCCACATTGGCATCCGCCCCTTCGCGACAGAAATCGTCGAGAAAATCGACCACGAGCGTGCCTGGTTTGTCGGCAAACGGACGCACTTCGGTGACGTAACTTTTTTCGCGCAACCACGAGGCTGCTGCGTCGGAGCCTTGACCTTGGAACGAAAACAACATGGAGGGCGAGCGCGAGGCCTCTTCGGTGAGCGAAGTTTTCGCAGCGATGCGCCCTTGGTTGATAATAATAACGTCGTCGCAGGTGGCCTGGACTTCCGAAAGAATGTGCGAAGAAAGAATAACCGTGCGGTCTTTTGCAAGCTTCCGCACAAGTTCCCGAATGTGGACAATTTGATTCGGGTCGAGACCCTCCGTGGGTTCATCAAGAATAAGCACCTTGGGCTGGTGCACAAGAGCCGAGCAAAGCGCAACGCGCTGGCGGTACCCTTTCGAAAGGTTGCCGATGACCCTGTCGGCGACATCCGACACATCGCAGTCTTCCAGGACCCTGTCGACGGCCACCTTGCGCGCAGCGCTTTTCTGGCCGCGCAGGCGCGCGACGTAGTCGACAAACTCGCGCACCTTCATTTCACGGTGCAAGGGCGGGTTGTCGGGCAAGTAACCCACCACGGCCTTCACTTCTTTCGAGTGCGTGACCACGTCGTGACCGCAGACTCGGACTTCACCATCGGACGGCCCCAAGAGCCCTGCAAGAATGTCCATGGTGGTGGACTTGCCCGAGCCGTTGGGCCCCAGAAAGCCACAGACACGACCAGGCCCCACTGAAAAATCGAGCCCATGGAGCACCTTTCGGTCTCCGTAGAGCTTCACTAGGCCTTTGACTTCAATCATACGACCCCCTTACAAAAAGTGCACAAAGAGTGAACGATGGTCTTTTCTTAAAACGCCAATTTTGAGGGGCGAGTATATCCCGGTCGTTGAAAACCAGTCAAATTCTCAACGGAAAGAGACGGCCTCGAACCCGTGTCTGCCTCAAGTCTTCGATACAATCTCCGATATGCCTTCGAATATTCCATGGGCTCCGATCGAACCATGAGCCGCCTCGTTGAGGCGCGGACGGGTGGGGAATGAAACGCAAACTCGGTGACAAGTCTTTTGCCAGGCAGGTCGCGGAACTTGGCCGCAAGGGCATAGCCCAAAGCAAGGTCGTGAGCCTCGAAGACTACCGGAACGCGGCCCGCAAAACGGAAGCGAAGACGATTCTCGTGGTAGACGACGAACTCGTGATGCGCAACGCGATCAAACGCATCTTTGAAAAAGAGAACTACCGCGTCCTTGTGGCAAAGGACGCTATGGAGCTCTCGAAAATCATTGAAGACACACGTCTCGACCTCATACTGCTCGACATCAACCTCCCCTGGGTGGATGGTTACGAGCTCTGCAGTTTGTTAAAATCTCATCCCATGCTCAAGCACTTGCCCGTGGCTTTCGTTTCCGGCAACAAAACCGAAGACGACATCCGGCGCGGCTTCGACGCCGGTTGCGACGAATACATCACAAAGCCCTTCGAAGTTGACGAAATCCAACGCGCCGTGAACAATCTCCTTCTCAAGCAGGGTTGAACCCAAGAGCACCCATGACCCGAGACCAAGGCACCATCGTCCTCAAATTCGGCGGCGCCGCGGTCAGCGCGCCTGAACGATTTGCGTCTATCGCCGACATAGTTTTGGCTCGTCGTGTGCACTTTCCCAGAGTCATTGTGGCAGTCAGCGCCATGGGCGACACGACCGATGAACTCATTGCCCTCGCGCACCGGGTGCATCCAAATCCGCCCCGCCGGGAAATGGACATGTTGGTTTCCGTGGGTGAACGCATCTCCATGTCGCTCCTTGCCATGGCTCTCGATGCGAAGGGCGTACACGCGCGCAGCTTCACCGGAAGCCAGTCGGGGATTCTGACTTCGCCACACCACGCCGAAGCGCGCATTGTCGATGTCAGACCCACGCGTCTGCGTCCCCACCTCGACGAAGGAAGCATTGTTATTGTTGCGGGCTTTCAGGGCATGAGCACCACAGGCGAAATCACGACACTGGGACGCGGCGGCACCGACACCACTGCCGTTGCGCTTGGCGTCGCTTTGGGCGCCTGCAAAGTTGAATTCTACAAAGACGTCGCGGGAATTTTTGACGCCGACCCAAAGAAACATCCGGAAGCTCGCCTTTTTCCTCGCCTCACCTACGCCGAGGCTTTTGCCATTATGCACAAAGGTGCCCAGGTATTGCACGACCGCTGCGTGCTTCTGGCAGAACGCAATGCACTCCCCCTACACGTCCTTCCCTTTCAGCCGGAAGGTGAGAGCGGGCATGCAGCCCAGCCCAACGCCTTCCAAGGAGGCACACTCATTCTGCCGCCTGAAGATGCCGTACCCCCTTCGACACCTGCTTATGAGCCCGAAGGGAGTCCGACGAACGCGAGCGAAACAACGGGGCAAACGCCGTGAACCCAAGAGCCAAACCGAGTAACGACAAGAACTCGAAGCGAAACCTGGACAAGAGCCCTTCTGAAGACAACCTGAAAGGGTCACCACGGCTTCTTTCGGGCGGCAACCCTCAAATCGCGAAGGGGACTGGCGACGCGCCCGTTCAGGCCTACATTGCGGCGATGCCGGGATGGAAACACGACGTGGGTCGCCAGCTCGATGCCCTCATTGTGAAGGCGGTTCCCCACGTGCACAAAGCGGTGAAGTGGAACACTCCGTTCTATGGTATGGAAGGTCAGGGCTGGTTCGCCTCGTTTCATTGTTTCGAGAAGTACGTAAAAGTGACATTCTTCCGTGGTACTTCGTTGCAGCCCGTGCCTCCTGGCGAATCCAAAGTCAAAGACGTGCGGTATCTCGATGTTCGCGAAAATATTCCGCTGGATGAAAAGCTCTTCGTCAATTGGATTCATCAGGCGAGCAAGCTCCCCGGTGAAGTGCTTTGAAAGCCAAATCATCGGGGCTGGAACTCGCGCATGGGAATCACCAAAACCGCCAACCGAGGCCCAAGCTCGACACTTGGTAGCTCGAAATCTGGTAGGCCGAACTTCCTATGGCCTGGCCTCTTGAAATGCTGAAAACCTCGAAACTCCCTCGAAGAAAAGTGTTCCAGGGCAAGAACGCGACGTACGAGAGCGACGGCCCCCAGGTGAGCTGCAGCTTTCGTCCGAACACGCCCAAGCTGTCTTCCCACCAAATGAAACTCGGCCCTGCCAGCACGCCGAATTCCAGAGCCCCTCCAGGGAGTCGCCACGTTCCCGCTGCTTTGGCCAACGCATAGGCTTGGAACTGTCCTATCTCATATCGCGAACGAAACACCTTTCCATCGTTTCCTTGCAAACGAAAGACGTATGTTTGGTTCAGCTGATACGTGTTGAAATACGGCGACACACCGAACGAAAATTCCCATGGTTGTTTGTTCTGGACCGGGGCAAGCTTCAACGCACTCCAGCTCAATAGCCATGTTGCCGGCCCGTCGGTTTCCAACCGAGATTCCACCGACACTCCTCGCGCCAATGCGAAACCAAGGACTTTGTGACGAACGATGTAGCTCAAGGAATCGGGAAGAAAAGAACTCCAAAGTGCAGACTGAGTGTCGGATTTGACGGGAGCAGGTTGTTGAACTTCAATGGGTGGAGACACTACGGCAGCCATTGTGAGGTCCCCATGACGACAGCTCTTTTTCGACAACTGACTTTTCCGAAAAGGGCGAACATCGGGAAAAAAGGGGCGATGGTATTGGGTGTTCTGATGTTTTCAGGATGCACTTTTGTGCAAAGAAAGTCCAAGGAGCCCGTGTGGCAGCCACCGGCTCCCGATGTCGAACCCCTTGGCGACGGAACCCCATTGCCAAGCCCAAAACCCACTTTGTTCCCCTCAAACAAACCGACCACGGCGACTCCAGACTCTGAAGTTGTTCCTCTTCCAAAGGCTCTTTTTCCAAAAGCACTTTTTCCAAATGCTCTTTTGGGCAAATGGCGTCATGATCGCGTGGCCTGTATGCGAGCGAGCCTGGGCGGCACCGGACTCGCCGCGCACAACGCAGCGCTTTCCGAAAGGGTGGAAACTTACGAATTCGCGGAATCGGCATCTCAAAAAATTGTCTCCACCGTGTGGAGGGTGGATAGCAAGGAAACGGGCTGTGTCTTCACTTTTCCTCTCGCCGTTACTTTTCCACTTTCCACTCGCATGACGCTTGCGGAAAAAGATCCGAAAATCGATCGCCTTGGCGGACTTCCCGCAGAGGCCTGCACGGCGAGCGCAGGAGGAACACGAGAAAATCTGCGGTTTGAAATTGCGTCCAACGAGTGGATTCTCGCCCTTCCCTGGGATGCGCAATTCCAGGAACTCTGCACGTCAGGAGATGTGCTTTTCATCCACACTCGGCAGCCCTGACCCCTCCCTGCCCTCAAGCAGTTCAAGCGAGGCGTTTCTGGAGAACTCGCCTCGTGCCCGTTTGACGGAACACCCCCCGGCCTGGCTTCTTGGTGGCAATGCGGGCGAAAGCCTCAACAAGGCAGTGACCTGTACCTGGGGGGGGTGGGACGGTTTCACAAAGACGTATTTTTGACCCTACTGTCTGCCCTCGATCTGCCGATACATCGCTTTGGATCGAAGAAAGACTGCACGGGAGTTGTCCATGCACTGTTTACGTCACTCCATAACAAAGAATGGCACGCTTCCTGCCTCCCTAGGTTTGGGCGTGGCGGCCTTGGTAACGCTGCAGTCAGCTTGCTCGAAAGAAAGAATAAAGGTCTCGGTGAATCCACCTGATGACGTCGTCCCGACCAAAACAGACCGGCCGACTCCAACGGTGAAGAACTCTCGAATCATTGTACCCGCCACTCCAACGCCATCTGCCACCGTGGCGTCCTCGACCACACCCACTCCCTCACCGGTGCCCGCCACGCTCTTTCTCGCGTGCAACAAGAGCACTCTTAGGGGAACAGCCGGTACCTTGTTCAAGGGCAGCCTGACCTGCGCGGTCACGGGGACAGCCACGGGCGCGACCTACTCTATGGTTTCTGACACATGCGGGCGGGCGGCCATCGACCCTTCGTCGGGGGTGGTTGCACCTTTCCTCCTCCCGACCACGGACTGCTCCTTTACGGTTCGTGCGACGGCGGGTTCTGTGACGGCTGACGCCATTGTTCAAGCCAGACCTGAGAGCCGGATCGTCCACGCGTCGTCCGGAATGCCAAACTACACTGGAGTTCCCTCCGTTCACCTTGAATCCGGCGTATTCGAACCCACCGGGCGATTTTGGACGTCTGGTTGGGTGAGTGGAATTTCGATGACTGCTGACTTCGGACTCAACTGGAAAACCGCCACTCGTTCGGTCGACGGTCTGACGTCGGTTTCTCGATCGGTCCTTTTTTTGGACGGTGAGAAGGTCTACGGGTCGACAAGCGAAGGACTCAACGTCAGCTCCGATTCGGGTCTTACATGGTCGCGCCTCACAATGCTCAATTCGGCACTTCCGTCGAACGACGTCCGAGCGACCGCCGCGAAAGGGACCACCGTTCTGGTTGGGACAGCGTCAGGCATCGGTGTTTCCCAGAACGGCGGCGTTGCGTTCGCCGCCGAGACGACCGCGCAGTCTCTTCCTACAAACAACATTGCGGACGTCGCTATGGAACTGGACGGCGACATGGCTCCATCGCATTACTATGCCGCCACCGCCTCGGGACTTGCCTTGCGTGCGGTGGGCCAGACGTCCTGGACGGTCAAGACGACAGACAATGGCCTTGGCTCGAACAACGTGCGCAAGGTCTTTGTGGACGGAAACACGATTTACGCTGCCACCGCAGTCGGCCTAGCGATCTCAACAGACCATGGTGCGACATGGACCAACCGAACCGTTGCGAACAGCTCGCTCGCCAACAACAGCATTCACTCCGTCGCGGCGTCGGGAACTCTCGTGGCGGTGCGTGCGAACAATTCCATGTCGCTTTCGACCAACGGTGGCACAAGCTTCACGACCGTTACTTTCGGCTCCTACAACACTGCGGGAGTTGTCGTCCGAGGGAGCAACATCGCCGTTTTCCTGTCAGGCGCCTTCCCGGCTACCGCGGGTGGCATCGCGTTTTCGCAGAATGGTGGCTCCACGTGGACGACGCGCACGGCCCAAGACACTCCCGAAGACGGATGGATCTATTTCACGCGCGCCTTTGGGGCCGATCTTTACGCAGGCGCACGCATCGGACTCCTGAAGAGTTCCGATGCCGGTCGAACCTGGACTCTCCTCTCAGGCATTCCGAAGTGGTCTTACATCGGGATTTTTGACCGCGAGGGATCAAAGCTTGTGGGAGGTTCGAACGCCGGGCTCTACGTCTCCACCGACGCAGGTGTGTCGTTCACGCAGAGGACCGTCGCCAACTCGGGGCTTCCCACGAATTCATTGAACAATAGTAGCTTCAGCCTTTCCCTGGCTGCTGGAAAAATCTACCTGGGAACCACTTCGGGACTGTCCATCTCTTCCAATGATGGAGCGAGCTGGACGACCCTCACCACCGCGCAGGGTCTGCCTTCGAACACAGTGAACAGAGTGCTCGTCGAAGGACAGTCGATTTACGCAGGCACTCCGGCTGGCCTGGCAATGTCGACTGACGGAGGCGCGAGCTGGACGACGAAGACCGTCTCGGACGGGCTCCCTTCCCTAAACGTTAAAGGAGTCGTTCGGTCGGGGACGACACTCGTTGCCTCCACGGCCGCGGGCCTCTCGCTTTCCTCCGATGGTGGCAACAGGTGGGGTGCACCTGCAAGTGAGGGGATGCTTGCCGGAAGGCCAACAGGCGACCTCGTGGCGCGCGATGGCGCTGTCTTCGTGCAGGTGGAACTCGTGGGTTCGCTCAGCGGCCTGGGCGTTTCAATCGACGGCGGCAGTTCATGGCAGCTCATTGGCAACGAAAAATTACACGGCGCAACGTTTTCGACTGTGAGCGTCGGCGATGACGGGCTTCTGGCGTTGGGATCGACGAATGGCGGAATCGGTGTGATCTTTCCGACGGCCCCTTGACCAAGGCCACTTGCACTGTTCCGTGCCGGTGGGTGATGTGGAGAACCTGCTCTCCCTGCGCGAGATCGAGGATCTCACGCAAGCAAGACAGTGTTCGCGGGGATAGGACCTCCCCGTCCTCGGTTTCCCCTTCAAGGATTTCCGAGGAGCTTGGACGAAGAGGCAGTTCAAGCGAGGCGTTTCTCGAGAACCGCCTCCAAGCGTTCCTTCACCAAAGCCCCCAGGCGTTCCCCTACCGCGAAGGAGTCGAGGGAACGGAACGTTCGCACGCGTGACTCCCGCTCGAGGTTCGTGACTCCACGTCCACGAAGACCGCAGGGCACAATGGCTTCGAAGACTTCAAGCGTATTTGTCACGTTGAATGCGAGACCGTGTTTTGAAACACCGCCATCGATGCGGATCCCAATGGCACCTATTTTATTGAGCCCTACCCACACGCCGGGGTTCACGTCATCGCGCGTCGCAACAACCCCGAATTCTGAGCAAAGGGCAATCATAGCATCTTCAAGCGCATGGACAAAAGCCTTGGGCCCGAGCCGGGTCCCCAACTTCACAAGGGGGTATACGACAGCCTGACCAGGCTCATGCACGGTCACCGAACCGCCCCTATCGATGCGGTGAAAATCGATACGACGGGCAAGCAACTCTTCTTCCGACAGAATCATGTCCTGGGGCAAAAAACGGTTCCCCATGGTCACCACGGCGGGGTGTTCCACCAAAAGAATTTCGCCCTCGCCTACGCCCGCCTCGCGCCGCACTCGAGCGTGCGACTCCTCCATTAGAAGCAAGGCCTCGGAGTACCGGAGGAGTCCGAGGCGGCGGATGTGCAGGGCGAGGCTCACTGAATGGCTTCACGCACCCGGGCAGAAAGAAAGTCCATGCTCCACACCACGACGAAGATAAGGAAAGCAATCGTGCCCACCTTGCTCCAGTTGGCGAGGCCCTGCTCTTGAATAAGCAGACCGCCGATGCCGCCTCCGCCGACGAGGCCAATGATGGTGGCCATGCGGACGTTGATGTCCCATCGGTAGATGGTGAAGGCGAGATAGGGCAACACGACCTGCGGAACAACAGCAAACCAGGCTGTGGCGATGCGGTTCGCACCCGTGGCCTGAAGAGCTTCAATAGGACCGTCGTCGACGCTCTCAATGGCTTCCGAGTACTGCTTCACAAGGCTCGCAATAGAGTGGATCATGAGAGCAATAGAGCCCGCGAAGGGGCCGATGCCGATCCAAACCGCAAAAAGAATAGCCCAGATGATGGGTTCAATGGAGCGGGTCACATTGATGTACACGCGCGCAAGAACGTACACGCCACGCATGGTGCGGCTGTGCCGGGTCAAATTCCGCGCCGCAAAGAAAGCGGCTACGAAAGCGATGGGCACCGCAAAGAAGGTGGCCATAAAAGCAAGATAAATGCTTTCCGCGAGCTTCGTGAGCGCCATTCCATAGTATTCGGCGTCTGTCGGGACACAATTTTGCGCGAAGGGTTCAAGGGGCGACCATGCGAGAACTCCGCCCACAGCATTGTAGCCCGCCACACCCACATTCAAGACCCATCGGATTCCCGAAAACAGCGAACCCACGCCGTCCATTTCCGCGCCGACAAACGGAATGCCGCAGGAAATTTGAAGGAGCATGCGGCCTGCGCCTTGGAGGCCTTGCGCAGCAAACATGGAAGCCAGGTCGATTTTCGTCAGAACCCAACCTGTCACCACAGTGAGGACAAGGAGTCCGACACCTTCGAAACGCGCCCATGCCCAGTGTTTCGAAATGCGAATGGAGTCTTCTGGGTTGTTCACCTGAAGTTTCGATAAACTCGCGATCCAGGGGCCGACCCCCTTGCCAGTGAAGCCCATGGCCACACCAACCAGCGCTCCTGCCAGAAAACACCACCCAAGCCCTGCCCACGAAAATTCGGCGTAACGGCCGAAGCCTGCCCACGCCAGGAGGTCAACGGCCCATTGCTGCGGGGGTTCGTCGTACGCGAAGTCTTCGACGCGAGGCAGAAAGATGCCCCAGTACAGGATGCGCACGGCGACGACAGCCGCGTAGGCCCATGCGAAAACTTCAATAACGAAGCCGGCACGTTCCCGTCCGCGGCGCTCACTCTCAACCAAAGGAACGAAGTTCGGAATTCTCATGGTCAATGGATCTCCACTTCCTTGGCCTGCTCACCGTAGATGTCCTTGAACCACTGCGGTGTGATGTCGGTGGGTTTGCCCTCAAACACCTTTTCGCCGCCTCGCAGTGCCACCACATCGGTGGCGTATTCGCGCACAAGACTCAAGAAGTGGAGGTTACAGATGACGGTAACGCCATGCTGCTCGTTGAGCATTTTCAGGTGATTCATCACAGAGTTGCTTGTACTGGGGTCTAGAGACGCCACAGGTTCATCGGCGAGAAGCAGCTTGGGTTTTTGCATAATGGTGCGAGCAATGGCAACACGCTGCTGCTGTCCGCCCGAAAGACCATCGGCACGAACAAGAGCCTTGTCGGCAATGCCCACCAACCGGAGGGCTTCATAGGCCTCTTCCACCCACTCTTTGGGCCACCTGTCGAACAGGCCACCAAAGGTGTGGCCTCCCCACTCTCCGAGCCGACCACTCAGAACATTCGTCAGAACGCTCCGGCGCTTTACGAGATTGAACTGCTGGAAGACCATCCCAATTTGCTGGCGCACGCGGCGCAGGCCGGCGTCATCGAGGCGGGTGACGTCGGTGCCGTCGAAAAGAATGCGTCCTCCCGAAGGCTCATGCAGCCGGTTGATGCAGCGCAGCAGGGTGGACTTGCCGGAGCCCGACAAACCAATAACAGCGAGAAAGGAGCCTTTTTTCACGTCGAAACTCACGCCTTTCAGGGCGCGCGTACCGTTGGGGTACACCTTTTCGACATCGTGGAGCTCAACGAGATTTCCGTGCGCGACGCTCGTCACAGCGTTTTCTCCATTGTTTGCGGCCTTTTACAGGGAGGGTCAAGGCTTGGCCGCACCGTAACTAGACCACAGTGGAGAAAAACTCTAGCGTTATTTCTTAAGAACGAAAAGCGCAGCCGATCTTGCTGCAATCTCGAACGTTTTAACCTTCCCCGCCGCAACCCTCACAGTGTTTCCCGACAGAAGGTCGGTGTAGGTGCCTGCCTTCAGCCCGGGAAGATCGAGCGTCGTTTTCGTGAAGGGAAGCCCCGACTTGTTGATGAAAGCAAACGCGGAGTCTCCTCGCGCAAGCCCGAGGGTTTCCGGAGATTCCCAGACCAATGCCTGCGGGGTCCCCACGACCGCTTTTCGGAAGGCGATCATGGCGGCAAGGTCGCTTCGCCGGTGTTCGTTCTTGTAGTCATCGGTTTGGAGGCCACCTGCCATGCCGCGGTCGGAGTAAACATAGGGCACACCGTCTTTTCGGGCGAAGAGAAACGCATAGGCCAGCGCTTCGTCCCGGCGATCGGGAGCGGGTTCGGACGCAAGACGCACGCGATTCTGCCTTGGGTAAAGGAACAGATGCGCGAAGGTGGCGCCGTTCTGCGGCATGTCGTGGTTTGCAACGAAAGTTATAGCGCGATCGTCTGCAAGGGCACCCTTGGCCCCAACCGGATCAACGAGGGTTTTCAGCGATCCACCAAATGCAAATGCACCCCGCAGTGTGGTGAGGAGGGGAAAGTCGTAATAGGCCAAACGAGTGTCCCTTAAATAGGGTTCAAGATCGGCGTCAAAGGAATTCACGTCGGCAATAATTTCGCCAAAAAGCAGCATGTCTGCAGGAAAGTCGGCAGGGTCGAATACTTTTGAGATGGCTGCGGGAGGCATGTGTTTCACGGCGTCGATGCGAAAACCATCGACAGAGTAGCCTCGCAAGCGAGCCAGGTACTCTTTCTGAGCTTTCACCACGAAGTCTTTGGTGTGGTCGAGATCGGGAAGTCCTTTGTCTTGGGGTTTGCCGCAGAGTCTTCCGTTGAGCACCTGGTTACGGTCGGAATAATTGCGAGTGCAAAAACCGTCATGAAAGGCAGTCGCGTCGAACAGAGGCCCAGGAAGCCCATACTTCGCAAGAAGAGCGGCACCCGGATAATCGAGCACCTCGGGCGCCGATGTTATTTCGCTGTCGTGGTTGTGCATGTCCGGATTCGCCATGTGATTGAAAACGACGTCCACGATGATGTCGATGCCGTGCTTGTCGGCTGCGGCGTTCATTTCTTTGAACTCGTCTTCGTTCCCTAAGGGCCCTTCGATGACGCGATAGTCGACAGGCTGATAGCGCCCCCACCACTCTTTTCTGGCAATGGAAAGCTGCGGGGGTGACACGTGGATACGACCGTACCCAAGCCTTGCCAGTTTAGCCATTTCAGCCGTGATTTCACGGAAGGGCCAGTCGAAAAGTTGCACGATGACCTTGTCTCGCGCGTGTCCGAGTGCGGCAGCGGGAGTCGCGGAAGGTGCGGCGGTTCCCGTCGGGGAAGCCGATCGGGATTGCGACTCCTCATCAAAAATATTGAATTGACGCGACTGGCATGCAGTGAAAAAGATTCCTGCAAAAAGGAGAAAAGACGCCACTCCGCCCGGTATGGGCACGTAGCAAATTCTTTTCCGCGGCTTTCTTTCATTTAACAATTTAATTCTCCTTCTCGTTGGGCCATCGCTCTTTTGCGCTCCCTTTCGAGAAGGTTAATGAAACAGTGAGAAACAGAAAGTTTGCTCTGTCAACAGCGTGACTCGCGCTGTCTCATTTTCACATGAACTTCACGAGAAAGGGGCTGTTCCCGCTCTTTCAAAACATTTCCATATTTTTCATCGGCTCAGGAAGTTTCGCAGATTCAGCAAGCGAAAGCCCCGCGCCGCCAGGCGAATAGAGTCGGTGATACATGTCCATGTTCACAAGAACTTTACTCACATAGTTCCGTGTTTGGTCGTAGGGAATGTTTTCAACGAACTCGTCGAGATCCCAATTCTTAGACTGTGCTAACCAGCGGTCGATGGCCTCGGGGCCCGCGTTGTAAGCGGCCACCGCCAGAACCAAGTTGTTTTTGTAGTAGGTCAAGAGACGCTTCAGGTACCAACCACCGTATGCAATTGCGACCGATGGCACATTGAGATCCGCAGCGTCGAATTTTTCTTCGCCAAGCAGCTTCGCGATGCGGTGGCCCGTGTAAGGCATGATTTGCATGAGCCCTCGCGCGCCCACCCAGCTTACGGCATGGGTATCGTAATTAGACTCCGCACGCATCACGCCGAGCATCAGAAAGGGGTCCATTTTCAGTTCACGAGCCACGGCATCAACAACGGCACCATACGCAAGAGGAAAAGACAGCTGCCAAAGCTCTCTCGATTCTTGCAATGTGCTCTTTAACTCTCCAATCTGCTGAGGGATGGACTGCAGCAATCGAAATGACCGACGCGGAAACAGACTTGCAGACTTAAAATCCTGCGCGTGAAAGGAAACGCGGGCCAGCTCTAGAATGTCTTCTTGTTTTCGTTCTTTTCGAAGAGCGTTCGCCACGCCAGCGCGTGCAAATTCCTGCAATCCGGCGTCTACCAAAACCCGCAAGCCTGCGACGCCGGGGGTAGCCCCTTCCTTGACGTCGGAGGAAAATCCACCAGAAAGGCCGATTTGTCCTTTCGCAGCGAGTTGCACCGAACCGGTAGAACTTTTGTCGTCGACAAGCGCCACCCGCCAACGCGATAGAATGCCATATTCAGAGTCGCTCGCGTTTTCAGAAAGCCACGTGAAAATAGCGCGCGCTTCTGTACCACGGCCTTGTCTTTCCAAATCCCGAGCGCGCCAATACTCAGCGCGAGCCCGCTGGACAACGCGCGCGGAAGCTGCGTGTTCCCCTGCAAAGGCCTTACTATCGCCAGAAAGGTACTCTGCCCACATCATGCGCCACCTCGCGTCGGAAGAGCGCGTGGAACGACCAGCTGCTTTTCGTGTTTCTGCCGCAACCTGTTTGAAACGTTGCGCGTAATGCAGAGACAAAACCCAACGTTGCCGAGCCGTGCGCGCGAACGTCGACGACGGAAACGATTGAAACACGCGCGCATAAGTTTTTGCCGCTTCTACCGGCTTGTCTACGGCATTGAGCCCGCGTGCGGAAAGAAAAAGGAGTCTGTCGGCCTCAAACCCTTTTCCAAAGGACCGGGAAGTTGAAAGGTATTGGGTGATTTCCGCGGCTTTGCGACTTTCACGAACCCCCAACAGAAATTCCGCTTTATTCAGGAGCTGGGCACGATCCTCCAGGGTCCGCTCATCGGGTTTCTTTCTGCGGAGCTCATTTGTGTCGGGAACGTCGGCAAGCGCAAAGGCGAGCGCTCGCACATCATCCAACGGACCAAGGCGACGAAGAATGGTGCGTGCAAATTCTTCCGAATCAACGGCATTCCCAAAAAATTCGTCAGACGCCGACTCAAGGTCGCACGAATTCTCGGCGTAAGCGTAGGCGGCGTCGCGTGCGGCTTCCACTGACGGAAAGTTGCGGCCCACACGCCGAAGTATTCGCCTTGCCCGCGGGGCATCAAAGTCGAACATCCAACGTGCAAGCGCCACTTCGGCGCGTTCCACCTCTCCAGGAAGGAATTCTCGTTCGAACGCCTGACGCTGACGCTCGTAGAGTTCGAATGCAGTGCGAAAGAGTCCCGCGCGAACCGCGGCTGAAAACGCCAGAAACGCACGTTCCTCGGAAAACTCCGCGGGCTCTAGAACGCCATCAGCCTCGTTCAGCAATGCAACGACACAAGGGTCGTCGCCTTCAGCGACGCAGACACGCGCTTCCAAAAGGTAACGCACTGCGCGGAGTTCCTTCAAAGTCGCTTTCAAAGGAAGACTCTGTAAGCGTTTACGAGCACCTCGGTGGTTCTTCTGCACAAGAAGATCATCGACATCGCCGAGAACAGTGGATTGCGCGACGAAAGCCTGTCCGGCCAAGCGTCTCACCTTCTGCGCGTCCATATCGCCGGAGGCCGACAAGGCCCCTTTCACCATCCGAAGCGATTCGTACGCCCCCATGGCCGATGAAACGACCTTGGAACGTGCGACAACTGAATTCGCGAGCGCAGAGCTGGACTCGAAGAAAAGAGACGCCAAAAGGCAGAGGCTTCCTAAGCCAAGGAGGCCGGAGGGGCAGACGAAACTCCGAGTGCACGTCCCGAATCGGATGCCGCGCATGAATCCCCCAAACCTGTGCCGAAGAAGTCGAGCGGCCGAATGGTCGACCTTGGAAACAGTACCCTGTATTTTAAAGGCGACCGCCCTTCCCCTCAAGAAAGCGAGGCCGGAAAACCGACATGCGCAGGCTCAGATGGCTGTTCCAGCCAGTTCTCATCTTCGTAGTTGCCCAGGTGAGCTGGGCACTCCTCATGTTCGTGTGGATCCGCTGGTACCTCATGAGGAATCAAGAAATTGACGCCCTCATCAATCGCTTTCCACTGAACGATTCACTTGCCACCGGGCAGTGGGTTGTGCTTGTGGAGGGCTGTATCCTCATGGCCATCATTCTCGTTGGCCTCTATTTCATCTTCGTTTCCTTGCGAAAACAGCAGAAACTCAACAAGCTTCAAGACTCCATTCTCAGCAGCGTAACGCACGAATTGAAAACGCCACTGGCGAGCATCCGACTGTATGCAGAAACAATGCTCCTGCGTTCTGTTTCCGAGCACGAACGAGAAAAGTTCCTTCGACGAACCCTTGCAGAAACGGAACGCCTTCAGAAACTCATCGATACGGTGCTCATTTCAGCTCGAATGGAAGCTGACCGATCGCTTCGCGAGATAGAGCAGGCAGACATCCTCGAAATCATCTATGCCTCCTGGAAGCGCACCACTGAGCGTGCAGGCGAAACCCGTATCTTTTCGCTGGAACGCAAGATAAGCACCCAAGACGGCCAGTTTGTCATTCCCTGCAACGTTCATCAGCTTGCCATCGTCTTCGACAACCTCCTCGACAACGCGGTGAAATACACGTCCGAAAAAGGAAATATCATTTTGAGGGTCGATGCGTCGCCTAGCCTCCTCAGGGCTCGTCTCACCGACGACGGCATGGGCGTCGAGAAGCCCCATCTGAAGAAAATCTTCGGGCGCTTTTTCCGCGCCGAGAAAATTTCTCAGAAGAAAGTTCACGGCTCCGGACTCGGCTTGTTCGTGTGCCAAACCATCATCAAGGCCCACAAGGGCCGCATTCACGCCACGAGCGACGGGCTCGGAAAAGGATCCACGTTCTATGTCGAACTCCCAAGGAACTCTGCTGATCGTTGAAGACGAAGAGGCCATCGGAGAAGGTCTCAAATTCAACTTCGAAGCCGAAGGTTTTGTTGTTCACTGGGCACGCGACGGCGCCGAAGGCATTCGCGCCATCACGACGCTCTACCGGGAGCTCGACTGTGTGCTTCTGGATCTCATGCTGCCCGAAGTCGATGGTTTCGAGGTCTTGAGACGCACACGAGAAATTGCGGAACAAATTCCCATCCTCGTTCTTTCGGCAAAGGGGCTCGAAACCGACAAGGTGAGAGCGCTCGAATTGGGTGCAGACGACTACGTGACAAAACCCTTCTCGCTTCTAGAGCTCTTGTTGCGGGTGCGCGGGTTGACCAAAAGAAGACGCTGGTATCGCGACGAAGAGCATGGCGACGAGATCCGTATCGGAAGAGGCCGCATGAATCCACGCACCCTGCTTGTGTCCATGCCCGACGGCTCCACCTCGCGGGCGTCGCCCACAGAGCTCCAGTTGGCCATGGTGTTCCTCGAGAACCCCAACAAGGTGCTCACCCGGGCCGAGCTCCTCGAACGGGTTTGGAACTACGACTCCAAAATGGAAACCCGCACAGTCGATGTTTTCGTGGGCAAATTGCGACGCTTTATGGAGCTCAACCCCTCGCGTCCCGACTTCCTCATTTCCGTGAGAGGCGTGGGTTACGCCTACGTCACCGACCCGGCCCTGAAGGAGCAGCTCCTGGCACCCAGATGATTCTGGGCGCGTCTCGCCTCAGCGGAATTTACGAGGCATGCACTTTCAGTTTTCGCGCGACATGCTCATGTCGCCCACCAACCCAACGGCCGGACCTGCCGCAGAACCTTGAGTCGCTGCTTTCAGTGGCTTCTTCTTCGGGTAGACAATGTTTTGCACAAGGCCAAAAGTGGCCAGGGTTTTGATGAGGATCCAGGTTTGGTCGAACTGCCACCAATGCCAACCGTGACGGGCCGAGCGGGGCTGAGCGTGGTGGTTGTTGTGCCAGCCTTCGCCGAAGGCAATCAGGGCGACCCACCAACTGTTTTTCGAAAGGTCGTTGACACCATTGGGATTGGTGCCCCACTTGTGAGCAGCGGAGTTCACAAACCAGGTGACGTGGTAGCCCACGACGAGTCTGGCGAAGATGCCCCATACGAGCATCGAGAAGCCGAAGCCCCAGTCCATGCCTGCCTTAGGGCCAAGGGCCGAGGCGATGAAAAAGATGCTCCAGCCCAAAATATTTTGAACGAAGATCATGTTCTTTTCCAGAAACACGAAGAAAGGCCGCGCCGCAAGGTCGGGAGCGTAGTGGCGGAATTCCTCGTACTGGTCGAGGTCTAGGCGGCGATCGAAAAGCCAACCCACGTGGGAATACCAAAAGCCACGGGTGGCGTCGTGCGGATCCTCGGCGCGGTCGGAGTACATGTGATGAATGCGGTGGCCACCAACCCACGAAATAGGACCACCCTGACACGCAAGCGTTCCAAAAAGGGCCACAAGGTTTTCGAGCCAACGCGGAACCTGGAACGACTTGTGGGTGAGCAGACGGTGGAAACCGAAGGTGATGCCCACCATGCCCGTAAGGTAAAGGAGCACGAAGAACAACACGAGCCCCTGCCATGTAAAGAAGGGAATGGCGAAGACCAGGGTCATGACGTGGAGTCCCCCAATCCACAGGAGGTTCGTCCACGAGAAACGTGTTGACTCGGCACTTGGTCTCAAACGCATGGGGGTCTCCATGTGCCCTGGCGGCGAAAGGCGTTCTCGCGCGGGCGGGGGTGTGGTCATTCAACTGTCTTCGAGACTCAGGAGGACCTCTGACTTGGCGGCACCTGAGAGCTCTCACCCATCTTTACGGTCGTCATGCTCCCGAGCAGAAGCGAGACAAGGTAAAAGGACTGTAAAGAGGCCAACCATCGGAAAAAACGGATAAAGAGCGGCGCCAAAGTCCCTGTGTAAAGGGCCTGTCGGGCTCCTCGCCGCCGCGGAAACGAGCTTTTTGAGTCACGGCTGAGCGTTCAGGCCGGCGAGCCAAAAAGAAACGGAATGGGAACGCCGGGGGAACGAAGAAGGAACAAATCAGTTACTTTGGGTAGTTGAAACTAAACACGATATTCGTTGACACCTTTCACGCGTTTATGCATGGTAAGGGCCGGGTTGCACAAAGTTATGCCGTAAATAAGCATTATCTTTGGTATTTTCTGATAGAGGTTATTTCGAAGACGAGCGCCGTTCCGTGTTTCCCACACGATGGGCGTCCTTTCTCCCAGGCGCGCAAGGCTTTGCGCGGCGACGTCGTTCGAAACCAGTACAGCTAGGAGACGTTCCATGGAAAGACTCGACAAACAGCACCGCTACCCTTGGCCGATCATCGAACTCGCAGTGAACTGGTACCAACGCGAGAACATGACCTACCGCGGCGTCGCAGAGCGGCTCCTTCAGCACGGCGTCGATGTCTCTCACAAGACAGTGTTCGAGTGGGTCCAGAAATTCGGTGAAGTCGTCTCGAAGAAGGCCAAGAAGCGCTCGACTCGCAGCGCTTACAGCATCGAAGAGGCGTACGTGAAAGTGAACGGCGACTGGAAGTACATGTACGGCGCCGTCGACAAGAGCGGCAACATCCTGAATGCCGTGTTCCGCGACCGTCGCAACCTCGCTTCCGCGAAGGCGTTCCTCAAGCGCGCCGTCGACGCGAACTAAGGGTTCGGTTGTTGCAAGGAAACCCCGTGGCTGCTCTAACGAGCGGCTCCGGGGTTTCTTTTTTTCGGAGCGGGCCGCCGCGCCGCTCTTGAAGTCCTGACCATCAGCCATCGAACACAGGGTGTGGCTCAGTCGCGCGCGATGGCGGAGGCGAGGACGCGAAACCTGTCGACCAGCATCGCACGTTCCGAAAGAAAGGGATTTGCGTTGCCCACTCCCCGAACCCTCGATTCGGTGAGGCCATCAACCACACTCATGTGAGCGAAGGCCTGTCGAAGGGCGCGGTCGTATGCGCCGAGCTGCTCGCCGTTGCCGGCCGCAGCGTCGCGACGACGCGTTGTGGCAACGGCCGTGCTGTTGCGCAGGTCACCCAAAAAAGAGCTCTCGGCCAACGATTTTTCGAGCCACACAGCCATGGCCTGCAACTGAGAGTTGTTGACGGCGTCAAGACGGGCCTGCCAACGCATCAAACCGAGGCGCAGAAGCTCCACGAAACGCGCAAAACCGCTCCGCTCGACTTCTGTCAGCCGCGAAAGGGGAATGGCGGGCAAGAAGTTTGTACGAACGTGCAGGAGGAAGAGCACCGTGTCTTCCTTTTCAAGAACGATGCGTTCCCAAGGCTGAAGAGAGGCTGATGCGCGCCTGCCCGCTTCCACGTCGGCACCGGCTTTGAGGGCCTCGTGGAGAAGATCGAGCATGCTTTTTGCCACGGTGGCTCCTGCGGCAGGCATGCCAACCGAGGCACTCGCCCCCTCAGCAGGAAGAAGTGTCTGCACGCTGTTGGTGGCCTCGAGCGCCGTTGCCAATGCGTAGAGATTTTTCATGCCTGCGTTTTCAGACAGGGGTGAGCCGCTGCGATCGCCCTCGAGGGGCATGAACTGTTCGACCTCTCGAAGGAACTCATTGAGCCCTTCGTAGTAGAGAATCTCTCGACGCTCCAAGGTGTCGACTCCGAAACCCTTCCAGAACTGGTATTCAAAAGCAGAAAAATACTTCCAAGCCTCCGAAATCTTCGATTCAAGGGCAGCCACAGCGGCCAGCCTGTCAAGCTGTCGTGCACGTGCCGCAAGCGTGTCGCCCTGTCGAAGATCAACGTAGGTGTTCCCCGTATTTCCGACGAGGTCGTCCGTATTCCCTTGGGTAGCCGACATGGCATCTTTCAACCCAGCGAGTTCATCGTTCGTTTTTGCCAATCGGCCGTTGGCAGCCTCGAGTTCCTTTCGAGTGGACTCGAGTTCTTTCTTCATCGCTTTCGTATTGGCTTCAACGTCTTCTATCGAAGTTTTCACATCCTTCGTGTTCTCGTTGAGTTCACCAGCCGTTTTTTCCGTTTTCTTGGTCGAGTTTTCAATGCCCCCAAGACGCTTGAGGGGCCCGCAGCCTCCGAGAGCAAACATCATGCACAGGAAGGTCGCTGCGTGTGCAGAACGACGAGGGGGGGTGCGCATAGAACCTCCAAGGTGCGCTGAGAAAGACAGACCCCAGAGCCCATCCCATTTCCACCCCCTGCCCTACAATGGTTTTATTTGCAACCGCGGATTCCTTTCACGAGCACGCTGGACAGAAAGGTTCATGAGACCAATACTTCAGCGTAAGAATGGTAAGGGTTCACTTGTCTGCCACCACCCTGGGAAAGATAGGCTCTTCCGTGCCACCGAATCCGTCATTCCCAGATGCGAACATCGGCGACTCACTTTGGAGTTAGGCGAAATGCAACGAAATGACTTGGAACACTACACGATCACCGTGGACGATGATCCCATGGTCTGTCGCATTATTGAGCGGGCAACAGGCGTTCGCTCACTGGGGTTCAACTCGAGCCGTGAAATAGAGCAGGTGTGTCCGCAGTACGAACCGCTCGCCGTCTTTCTCGACATTCATCTCGGCATTGAAGAATCGGGACTTTCCCTCATTCCTCTCTTTCGATCCCACTGGGCCTATGCGCCCATCATCGTCGTCACAAGTGACCCGGACGACGACTGCCTCGATGAAGCTTTCAAGCGAGGGGCCAACGACTTCCTGCTCAAGCCCATTAAGCCCCGCGAAGTTCAGGCACGCTTCAGAACCCGCCTTTCCGAACTTCAAGAACGTGCCGCGCGCGCCGCACTCATAGCGGGAGACGTTCGCCTCGACACGGCCCACCGTGTGGTGACGGGTCCGTTGGGACGTCAGTTTCTTGCCCCCGTCGAAACACTCATGCTCGCTCTGCTCATTCGGGCCAAGGGCACCGTGGTGCCGAAAGAAATCATTAAACGCGAGGCCTGGGGGCCCATTCACGTGAGCGACAACGCGTTCTACCGCAAACTTTTCGAACTGAGGCGCGCGCTGGAAGGGGTGTCGCAGTCGGTTAAAATCCAGTCGATTTATGGCACTGGCCTTTCACTCGACATCCGAGGTTCTTCGCTTCATTCCCCTCTTGCCACCGGGCATGGGCAAGACGCCACGGGAACCTGAAACTTGACCAGAGACAATCATTCACGGAGGCGCACACGCGCAACCGAATGACCAAGGGGAAAACCATGGAATCGATGCCTCGCCAATGGGAATCTGCAGGAGCGCGAATGAATTCTTCCATAGCGCCTTCTGGCCTTCTCGACCTTCGACTCATCGAGAGCATTCGATCGCTCAATTCCGAAGGACGCCCCGACCTTCTTGCGGAGTTGGTCGTTATTTTCCGTGAAACCACTCCCGTTCTGCTCGACTCCCTCGAAGTGGCGCTTCAAGAAAAAAACGCAAGGGTCGTGCAGAGACTTGCGCATCGGCTCAAGGGCGGAAGCGGCAACGTGGGAGCGAAGCACATGTCACGTTTGTGCTCTGACCTCGAGACTTTGGCGCGTGAACAACCCGATTTGCCGAGCGCTGAAACATCGTCTCGGGCCTCTGAGATCCGCACCACATTTCTCGAATCGGCGACGGCTCTCGACGCTCTTCTTTAACGAACTCCAACGAGCAGATTCAGAGGCAATGGACGGCCTTTTTGGCAACCCAGCCTTCTTTGGAAGCCACGCGAACCCGCGCCCAATACCCCCACAGTTCAAGAACCGTCACTGAACCCTCTGTTGCCCCGAGCGCCGCGACATTGGCCTCGGTGACGCTTGCCGCTTCCTGAGCGTCCGCAAGAAGGCGAACAACAGGCAATGCTATGACGAACCGTCCTGACGAGCACGAGGCGGGCGGAAGGGTGCGTTGATGCATTGTTGTCGTCGTGTGTTCCTTTAGGCGCACCCCAAGTCTGTCGTAGAAATCTTTGGCCCAACCATCTGCAGGAGACTCCTCAATGCACAAAGCCGGATTCGATGAAAACGCATGACAAAGGGCACGCCGTTCCGGCGTGTAGGGTCCGCAAGAAATCTGCGGACGCTGGGCTTCGGCGAGAGCGCATTTCCCTCCGGTGGCCGCCGTCTGCGTCGGTGGTGTTGCCGTCGCCACCGGCGTCGGGCTGCCCGAAAGAGGTGTGCCCGCGGAAACAGGCGTCTTTGTGGGGCTCTCACCGGGCAGTTCAGAGGTCTGAGGGGATGGGTTGCGGGGGTTTGTTCTTCCGCCGGCATCCGCCTCACCGACGCGTGAAATGGGTGCGGTGTGATCGACCCGGCTGTCTTTGGGCGCGGCTGAGCACGCCCCCAAAAGCCACACCCATGAGGAGGAAAGGAAGTATTTGCGACATAGAGACGCGCTCACGACATTCCCCTCTCTGGAAACGGATTTTCCCTGTGCAAACACCACACAACATCGGTATCGGAAAACCGTCACCAAAACTTGAGGCGTTGACTTTGTCTGGCGGGCCAGGATAAAATTTTGATAAATTAACAGTCAACCTTTTCCTTCGCGCCGTAGGCTCACCGCCCAGGCCGAACGCTCCAGCCCCCAGTTTCAAAAAAATCGACCTAGAGGAATAAGAATGAAGTGTTCGAAGACGGTTTTCGTCTCTTCCGTCGCGGCGTGTGTTCTGGCCACCTCGTCCGCGGTTGGCCTGCCATCGCTCGCTCGCGCGGACGCTCCCCTCTTCGAAAAAAACGCCTCTCAGTTCTGTGTCTCCAGGCTCAGCGCCGAGCGACAGGGCCAGCTCTTTTCTCGGATTATGAACCTTGGAGCAAGCTACTCCCACGGTTGCACGCAATGCGACGCCGGCAAAGCCCTTCGCGAACAGGTGATTGCCGACGGGCAATTCAATTTCACTCGCCGGAATTTCTTGGCGCAGTTCCTGCACCGAGGAAATTGGAAAAATCCCCAGGAATTCAAGTTCGAGTATATGACCGTTCTTGAAAACGACTTCCTCTCAAATCTCTCTCAAATCTACGACAAAAAGCAGCTCCGTCGGGAGGGCTACGACGGCAAGTGGGCTCTTTATCCTGAGCTCGACCGCATGGGACGCCTGACGCCGGCACAGGAATCTTACGCAAAGGCGAGTCCTGGCTACTCCGACGAAAGCGCGCTTGTAGGGAACGGGTATGTCAGGCGCGATTTCAAAAAACGAGATCTCTCTCGCAGAGGTCACATTTACCAGACGGTACCGGGCCAGTTCGCAGCGGATGGTGCAAAACAAAAGAAAATCTTCGACCTGGCACTCGATAGCACACGCTCATTCGACATCATGCGCGCTTATGGAAACAAGGAGGTCTACGACAAACTGGTGAAGCGCGGCTGGCGCGATGCAGCCCAGCGCGAACTGCTTGTCTCTTCCACTGTGGAATACTTCCGCTCCTTCGCACCTTCCATCGTTTTCTCGGTCGACTCCCTCTTTTGGGACGCAGTTCCTCAAATGTTTCATTATGCACGGCTCGAAAAACCTTCGAGTCTCATGGCGAAGCTGCTCACCATGCCTGTGGTGTCGAAGCTCCTTGGTCTCGACAACTTCGACGACGTTCAGCGCGAGAACATGACTGCCGACTACTACCGCGTGCTCGAGCGGCTCTCGGCTGGCGACGCCACACGGCCCGCTGTTCCGGTGATGCTCGGGCGTCTTATCGACGCTCCTGGCGAGTCGATTAAGGCCCGCGGTCTTGAGTCGGAGTTTGGCATGCTCATCGGCGTGTTCGTCGCGGTTTTTACGGGTCGAGACTTCACAGCCGAGATCACCAAGCAACTCAAAAAGCTTTCCTATGAAGTTCCCAATCCAGGAAAACTAGGCACCATGGGGCTTCCTGTTTCCGAAAGCGGGCTGACAGGCTCTGAAATAGCGCTGGTGAAAAATGCCCTCGCGCAAGCTCAGCAAATTGAAGACGCACACTACCTCAAGGAATTTGGCGCAAAGCAAGCCGCAGTGATGAAGGCGAACGGGGCTGACAACGGAACAAAGCCTGCATTGCCATGGATTGTTCGGGGTGCAGTGAATGCCGCCATTCTCAACGCCCTGGGCGACCTCCCCCTTCTTATAAAGTCAGCCGACCGGGCTTTCACAACACAAAATAGGTTTGCTCGCGAGGTGGCGGCCCGCACTTCAAACAATGTGCAGCTCGTGAACGTCGACGAGTTCTATCTCAAGTTCCATGAGATAGTGAACCCCCACACCATGCATCCGTCCGTGGAAGGTGCAAAGGAAATGGCCGACCTCGTCGATCGCGCTTTGTGCAACTCGGTGGGCCCCACACCCTGAGGCTTCCACAAAAAGCACTTTGCTTTTAACGCCCGTCTGGCTTTCCCACAGGAAATCGGACGGGCATTTCCACGTTCACGCGGGATGGTCGGCCCTTTTCAGCACGCGCCCGGGGAAACACCCAAAGACGTGCCATGTTGAGCACGCACCGCCGAAGGCTTTCGGACGCGAGCGTAGACACATTCGTTGGACCATTGCCTTTCTCCGCTATGCGCAAACTCGTCACGCTGCCCGTGGGCGTGATGGTGAACGCAAGGACAAGCGTGCCCGTTGCTTTTCTTTCGTCGGCAGAAAGGAGCGCATCGCAAGGCGCGAGCGTGGGCGTGAGCGCGTCCAGGGCGGCCTTCAAATCGCTTCGCTTGGCAGGGTCTGACGCTTGCGCGTCGGCCATGCCCGCCCTAAGAAACAGGAAGACCATCAGCGCACGGCAATGAAACGGGGAGACGCGACGCCTCATGACACCTCTGGGAACATATGTGGGAATCGGGCGAACCACTGCCATCGCCATGTCGTTCGCTGGCATTGTCTTCGCATCTTCCAGTGCGAGCAACGCCCGCGCCGTCGAAGTTCGACTGTTTCCAAGCGGCGAGGCCAAGAATGCGGAACAGGTTCGCCTTGAATTTTCAGCTCCCGTTGTTGTGCCCTCGGAAAAAATGAACGCGAACCCAGCCAGCGTGGACTCCCGCTGTGGCACTGGCACGGGAACCTGGCTCGACGAGAAAACATGGGCTTTCACTTTTCAAGAACCCGTCGCGGGAGGCCTTCTCTGTGAAGTTGCCCTCGACCCGTCTTTCGCGGCCCGCACCAACGTCTTCCAAAAAGGCACACTTTCGTTCCACACAGGTGGGCCTGCAGTCGAAGAAACGCGACCGTATGAGCACGGAGTGCTTGACGAAGACACCGTTCTTGCCGTGGGGCTCAGTGCCAGGGCACAGTCACCGTCGATTGCCGCCAACGTCAGCCTAGTGGCGGAAGACATCGCCTCACCCATTTCCGTTTCGCCCTTCATTCCCGAAGCCCAGGCGCTCCGCCAACTGTTTCTTTACGATGAGGGCTTCAAAGCGAAATTCGATGCGGGTCGAGTCGTCTTTCTGCGTCCGTCTACCACATTGCCTCCTGGACGCAAAATCACATTGCGGTGGGGCGCGGGCGTCCTTTCGGCGGAGTCAGGCCTCCCCACATCGAAGACACAGGAAATCACGTTCCAAGTGCGTAGTCCCTTCCATTTTAAAGTGGAATGCTCCCGCGAAAACGCCAAGAGCGGCTGCGTTCCGGTGGCTCCTATCGAAGTTTCGTTCAACGCCGAAGTTCCCTGGGAAAAAGCGGCGCAAGTCAGGCTCGTCAGGCTCCTGAATGAGCTGACGTCTGCTCCGCTCTCGGGGCCTCCAAAAGAAGTGCGTCCTCGAAAAGAACCCGGCGTCTCTCCGTTGTCCAACGTTTTTCGAGTGACGTTCGCAGGGCCTTTCCCGCCCGACAGCCAATGGCGCGTTGTTTTTCCAGGCGACTTTCGCGACGACTCGGGCCGAACGCTGGAGGCTCTTCCGCGCAGCGCTTCGAGCGTCGTCGTAGGCCCTGTTCCCGTTCTTGCGAAATTTCAGGGTGCCTTCGGCCTTGTGGAGGCTGCTGACCCGATCGTGCCCGTGTTTTCTAGAGCCCTCGAAAAGCAAGTCACGCTTCGTGAAAAACACATCACCTCGGCCGACCTCAGCCGCAACCCTGCACTCGCCTTTCGGTGGCACGGTCGCGTTCAAGACGCCAAACACGAGGCCTCGATTTTTACAGCGCAGGAAACAACCCGGGTGCGCTCATTCCCTTTGGCAGCGATGAGCGCTCCGTTGCCCAACCCTGCGCAGGCGCCTGCGTTCGGAGCCAATTCCTCTCCGTTTGCGGTCAACGTTGTGGGGCTGCCCCTGGAAGGGCGAGGACTCCACATCCTCGAGCTCGAGAGTCGAATTCTCGGTGAAACCCTTCTGGGAGAAACACCGCCGGGAAAGCCTAAGCCCTTCTCGGTGGCATCCGCGGCTTTGGTCACCGACCTCGCATTGCACGTGAAAACGGGACGCACCCAAGGACTCGCCTGGGTCACTTCTCTGGCCACGGCACACCCCGTGAGGGGCGCAAGCGTCCTTGTGGTGGACTGCGAAGGCACCCGCCTCCCTGGCACCTACACCACCGACCACCGCGGTCTTGTGTCTTTTCCACTTCCCCGAAACAGCAATTGTGAGGGTGAAAAACGTCTTTTTTGGTCGGGCGTGGGCGTCGTTGCGACGTTGCAAAACGACGTTACCTTTGCGCATTCGGGCTGGGACGCAGGGTTGGAACGATGGCGCTTCCATTCCGAAAGCTCCGACGACCCCGGAAGCTCGGCGGCGTGGGGCCATGAAGATGGCGCAACGACTGTGAGCGAAGAACAGCTCCAACCTGTTGCGGCCGTTCTCGATCGCACGCTACTGCGCGCAGGCGAAACCCTCCACGTCGCGCTCTCGGCTTGGGCCCCACGCACGTCGAAACTCGTGGCTTCGAGGCTCCCTAAAACCCTTGAAATTCGTCACCTGGGAAGCGGTGAAGCAACACGCTTTCCCGTATCTTGGAACACGCGCGGTTTCGCCACTCTGGCCATACCCTTCCCGGAAACCCAAAAACGAGGGGCGCACGATGTGTCACTGTTGGGCCAAAAAGACGAAAGGCAGTCGGTGGCCCTCGTCCGGGTCGAAGACTTTAAGGTGCCCACTTCCCGCGCGTTCCTGAGCCTTCCCGCAACGGATGTCTGGAAAAAGGGAGCCACGTTGGCCGGCACCGTTCAGGTCGAATATCTGTCGGGCGGCACTCCCGCGGGCAAAGAGGTTGAGGTGGCTCTTCACCTTGAACCCGAAAATGGGAGGTCGCTTCAAGGCAGCCGCGGTTACCTTTTTGCCACACGGGCTTTGTCACCGGGGCTCCGTCGCACCGACGAACCCCAAGACACAAACATCAAGAGTCCCCCCTTCACCGCGCAAAAAATAAGACTTTCTGCGCAAGGCATGGCGAGCGTAAGCGCAACGGCAAACGAAAAAGAAGCGTTGTTTCTGAGGGCCCACCTCGAGGCCCGTTACGACGACATGGCCAGTGGTCGGCGTCAAACCGCCCACTTCGTTGACTATGCCCCTGCCACGAGTGTCGTAGGCATTTCCACCCGAAACGATGTCGTTCTGGCAGGAAGTGCCGCACTCCGCGGAAAAGTGGTGGATCCAAAAGGACGTCCCGTAAACGGCGCAAAAGTCGTTTTTGCCGTCGCCTCCCGGGAAAGTTACAGCGTCCGAAAAAAGATGTTGGGAGGCTTTTACGCCTACGAGTCCTACGTGAAACTCGGCGTTCCCGAGGACGTCTGCCAAGCCGTGACCGACGCCAAGGGCCTTGCGACCTGCATATGGAAAGCTCCAGAAGGCACTTGGAGCGTGGAAGCGCGTCACGTTGCGAAGGAAGGGCTCACGACACGAGCATCGACCGAGCTTTCCGTCTACGGAGAAAAGCCGATCTGGCACGCCGGCGATGAAAGCGATCGAGTTACGCTCGTTTCCGACAAAGAGTCTTACCGTCCCGGCGAAACGGCGCGCATCCGATTCGAGTCTCCCTTTCAAAAGGCTCAGGCACTTGTCACGCTCGAAACGGGCGATGTCCTCGATGCCTTCGTTGTCGGCGTGGCTTCGAAGAAGCCCATCGTCGACGTTCCCCTGGATGGACGACACGCACCCAACGTGAAAGTCAGCCTCTTGCTCCAGAGGGCTCGCCTCATTGCCGAAAAACGGCCAGGGCCAGGCGAGGTGGACTTGGCGAAACCCTCGGTGCGCATGGGTGTCACCTCGCTCGTTGTCGAAAGAGTCGAGCAGACTCTGTTTGTGGAACTAAGTGCAAACGCGGCGGAATACCCCGTGCGCGGCAAAGGAACAGTCAGGGTGCGCGTCCGGAGCGAGCGAGGAGCTGGAAATGGGGCAGCACGTGGAGCTGGAAGTGGGGCCGAGGGTGTGGATGCCCAAGCGGATGCGCCACCTGCCGACACACGAGTCACCGTGTTTGCCGTCGACGAAGCCCTCCTCGACCTCGAGCCCAATGGAACTCCTGCAGTGCTGGCGCAACTTCTTCCCCAGCGCAGCCACAGCGTGGACACCGCCACGAACCTTTCGTTCCTTTTAGGCCGCCGCCATTTTGGACAAAAAGCCCGCGCCACAGGCGGTGGGGGCGGCCGTCTATCGACACGCGAGCTCTTCGACACACTCCTTTTCTGGAAGCCTCACCTTCCTGTGGATGCCCAAGGGAACGTCGAAGTGCCCTTCACGCTCAACGACTCCCTCACCCGGTTCCGGCTTTTTGCCTCTGCTGTTTCGCCATCCACACGCAAGGCAGGCTTTGGGGAGACTTCGCTCGCCACGCGCCAAGACGTTCTGCTTCTTCCTCGCATGCCACTGGCCGTGCGCGAAGGCGATGTCTTCCAAGTGGAATTCCTCGCTCGCAACAACTCAGGTCGAGCGTGGACTCTCGAACCTCGCGTCGAGGTTGAAGGCGGCGACATTCTTCTTCCTGGACAAAACCCTCCGCTTCCCATGCAAAACTCCTCTTCCATCGGCGCAAGCTTGCCTCTTGCGCCCATCACACTGGAGCCTGGCGCGGAAACACTCATCCATGCGACTCTGCGGGCTCATCCTCTTCCAAGAGGTGGGCAGCAAAAGAAACAATCTGATTCTCCGCAGGGGTCGGCACAAGCCGTAAAGGTGACGCTCACGCTCCGCACCCCGGAGTCGGCGACATCGCTTGGTTCGTCGCCTTCCCAGCGAGTTCTCGACGCTCTTACGGCCCGCGTGCCTGTGCAGCCACTGGGACGCCTTCGGTCGCTCGCCTCGTCTGTGGACTCCGTTTCGGTTCCAAAATCCCAGGAAGACAAAAAATCCCACGACGCCAAGGTGAGCAAGCCCACGATACGACGTGATTTCCGCTTCGACGACAACGCCACTTTTCGAGAATTGACTGTTTCCGTTTCGCCGGTGGGCGTGGGTGATGCGTCGAAACTCGCGGCCTACCTAACCTCGTATCCCTACTCCTGCACAGAACAACTCCTTTCAAAAGCTGTTGTGGTGGAAGACGATGCTGGAAAAGCATGGACAGCATTCGTGAACGAACTCGTTTCACGCCGACTAGCGGAAAACGGGCATGTGAAATATTTTTCCGGAGAAGAGGAAGGAAGCCCTTTTCTCACCGCGACTCTGCTTGTCACCGCATCCGCTTGGAAGCGCCCACTTCCCAAAGAAATCAGGGAACGCCTCTTTGGCGCTCTGAGGCAAAGCCTGTTGCCAAAAGCCGGCGAGGCCCCGCTCTCGTTTTCCACCCGAATCCTATTGTTGGAGGCGTTCGCTCGCGCGGGTGAACCCCTGTCACACGCAGATGTTCGCATCGCATTCACACCGGAAACGCTCGCCTGGAGCGACTTTGCAACACTTCTTTCCGCAGGTCTGTCGTCGGCCCTCGCGGCTGGCAACCCCGACTTGGCAAAAATGGGGCGCGAGCTTCTGGCAAGCCTTCCCAATCGACTCACTCGCGCAGGAGGCAGCTGGGACCTGCGCTCCGAACCGGGGCTCCGGGGCGCCGCTGCCCAAGCCGTTCGCGCAAAGCTCATTGTCACGCTCCTGGAAGCGCGCGCAACGGGGGCCGTTGCAACAAGCAAATCAAGCGAGGGGCTCGCACTGTCTGCCCTTCTTGCGTCGCTCGGCCGTGCACACGCTCTGGCAAGCGGCGCAGTGCAGAGTCCAGGCACAGAATGGAGCGTGTGGGGGCTCCTCGCCGCCCACAAATTCTCGAAGGCCGGCATCGAAAAAAAAGACGCCGCAAACAACGTGGGGTTTCCTTGGGAACTCAGACGCGAAAATGAGCCTGTCTTCGCTCAGGGAGAGGCGCACCCCTTCCAAGCGAGAGGGCCCTTTGAAAAATCATTCCGGCTCTCGGAACCTGGCGCCTACGCCTTTACGCTTTCCGCGGTCCAGGCCGAGAAAGGCAGCACCTCATTTCAGGAAGCACTTGTTTTTTCGCACGTTCGAACAAACGCCCCCGTGCGCACCGCCGAACACCGTGGGCTCCGAGTGAAGTGCACGGCGTCTGTCGGTTTGAGTGGTTCCACCCCGCCAAGCCAGGGCGACACCGTAAACGTGCTGTTCGGCATCCGCGCGCAGGCCCCTCAAGAATGGACCGTCGTCGAAATTCCCTTGCCACCGGGAGCCCAAGTGCTCGCGGTCAGTGCCCCTTCCACACCTGGCTCGTCGCACCGTGTAAATCCTTCGGTCGTAAATTCGGTGGCAAGCCCTGCGTTTGTCGAAAAAACGGCGTTGGCCGTGCGCCTTTGGTATGACGAGCTTCCTGAAGGAGAGGCGCAGGGAGAGGTCTCTTTCCTCTTGGGCACGCGAGGCCAGTTCAACGTTCCTGGTTGCCATGCTGAAGTCATGAAGGAACCCGACGTGTCGTCCTCCCTTCCTGCTGTCCCTTGGACCGTGAAATGATTCCTTCCACCAAGAGATCCCGAGGCTTTTTTCCTTTTGTTTGCGCTCCCAAAGCGACAACGGCCGCTGTCTGTTTAGGTGTGGTGTTGTGCCTTTTTTCCGCTGGCGTTTTTACCTTTGTTCCTTCCTTCGACACCTTTCGAAGGAAACAATTCAGTTCTTCCGCTCGAGCGCTCTCGGCACAAGGTGAGCCGTGGCAGGAACAACGGGTCGACTTTGCGCGCGAACGCGAACCCTGGACACCTCTTTCCGCGTTTCCGGTTGGGACGCGGGAACTCCTGAGAGCGCGCGAAGACGCAAGGTTCCCCTGGCATCCAGGCGTCGACCCCCTTGCTCTCGGAGCCGCCCTCCACTCGACCATCGTGCACTCCCGCAGGCGGGGTGCGAGCACGCTCGACATGCAGGTGGCAAGGCTCGTGTTTCCTTCTTTGCGTGCTTTTTCGCCTTGGCAAAGGAAACTCATGGAGCCTTTCGTGGCCTTGGCCTTGCGTGCCCGCTGGGGTTTCCGGGGCGTAGAAGAGTCGTGGCTCAATCTTGTTCCTTTACCTGGGGGCGTAGAGGGTCTTCCGGCCGCGGCGAAACTTCATTTCGGAGCTCGCGGTGGGGCACTGGCGCAATTGCCCTTAGCCGACATCGACGCTCTTATCGCGCATGCGCCCAGGCCTGGCAGCGCTGCAGCAAGAGCCTGGGTCGCCGCGCGCCAAGCGGAAAGGACTTCTGGAATAGAAAAGCCGGACGTTTTGGCCAGTGGCGTTTCCTTCCAAGTGCCTCACCTCCTGCAAAGCTTGTTGGAAGGGCGGCTTCCCGGACACCTTTCCCCTTCTAAAAGCGCACGTGGCCAGACGTTCCAAACACACATCAACGCCGCACTCCAAGCCGACATTGAAAAAGCGGCACGGGGGGAATTGGCACGCCTGCGCGGGCGCAACGCAAACAACGTCGCTGTTTTGGTTGTCGACAATGCCACGGCAAACGTGATTGCATACCTTGGGGATGTGACCCGGCTCCCGGAGCCCGACGCACGGAGTGCCCCGGAAAAACCCTGGGTCGATAACGTCGTGTCGTTTCGTCAGGCCGGATCAACACTCAAGCCATTTCTCTACGCACTGGCCTTCGAGAAACGTTACATCACCCCGAAGACACAACTGCTTGATACCCCCTACGAACGCGCAAAGGCCCAAGGCACGTATCGGCCACGGAATTACGATCTTCGTTTCCAAGGTTCTGTGAGTGCGGAAAGTGCGCTGGCAAATTCACGGAATGTTCCGGCTGTGCGCGTGCTCGACGTGGTGGGCGTACCGGCGTTCGCCGCACGCCTTGAGGCACTCACGATTCCGGTGGGTGACGCACCGGAACTCTATGGCGAAAGCCTTGCCCTCGGCACTCTCGATGTCACCCTGTGGCACCTTGTACAAGCCTACGTTTCCCTTGCCCGTGCTGCGTGGCGTCCTGAGGCCGCCCGCACACCAGCCCGCCTTGTGGCCTTTCCAGCGCAGGCCCATTCCATGAACCCTCCGCCTCCCCCCGTGTTTCGCTCCCCCGAGTCGGCACAAGAGGTCGCTCGCATTTTATCGTCGAATACGCTGCGAGCTTCGAGTTTCGGGCTCGACTCTCCTTTGGCCACGCCATTCGAGACGGCGGTGAAGACAGGAACCAGCGTCGACATGCGCGACAACTGGTGTCTTGGCTTTACGCCTCAGCACACAGTCGGGGTGTGGGTTGGCAATGCCGACGGTGAACCCATGTGGGATGTGAGCGGCGTCGAAGGCGCCGCACCCTTGTGGCGAGACGTGATGGAGCGCCTTCAGAACTTTCACAATGCGACGGAGGGTGCGCAAGTCTCGCGTGACGCAAACTTTGCGATGCCTCTTGCCACCTCGGAACCACTCAACACCATGGAGCAAGAGCCTCTTCCCCCGTTCACGTCAAGAGTCCTCGTTCCGGAAGAGGGCACTCTTTTTACGCGAGATCCGGGCATTCCAAATGAAGTGGAGCGCATCGTTCTTTCTGCAAGAGTGCCCAAAAAGCCTCGAGGCACGCCTTTCTTGAACGCACACCGACTTCACCTCAACGGAAGCCCCCTTTCGCTTGAAACGCGGGAAACGCGTCAAGGAAACGATGTGCTTGTGGCCTTATGGCCGCCTTCCCCTGGGCGTCATCGCCTCGCCCTGGTTGACTCCGACGGGCGCGAAGTCGACGCTGTGACGTTCCTTGTCAAATGAAAAAGAAACAGCGGCTTGAACTTCCGATGCCGCCCTCTTAAAATAGCGCAGGGTACTTCACGCATGAATTCAAAAGGAAACACAGCATGAACGCGCAACTTCTGCGACTGAGTCAGGTCTTCTTGAGCTTCGCACTCCTCGGTGGCCTCTCGCTGGGTTGCAAGAAGCGAGCCTATAACGAGAACGCGACATCGAAATCGGCTTCCGTCAGCACATTAGACTCCGACGGGTGCTTACAACCACGTCCTCGCCGCCCCATCGACAGAAGCCCGCCACTGGAATTTGGGGAGTGCGATGGGGCGAAATTCACTTTGCTGACGTCTGAGGGGAGCTTTAACGGGATACAGGTTGACGGCCAAACCCTGGTCACGTGGGAGGGTCCTTATTCTTACAGCAGTGACGGAAAAAAAATGGCCGCGTCTGGAAAATTCGAAGGCGATAGGCTTGTCTCTGCGGACATTGGGCTGCACCTCTTCATTGGTGATAGCGCAGACGATGGCAAAGTTTGCCTCGGCCGAGTTCAGATAAAGAACAATCGATTCGACGACAGCGTCCCTCTTCCACAAAGGGCCCCTGCTGGCATGGAAGACGGCTCCATCGTCTTTCTGACGCAAAAAACGTTGGACGATCCCTCTCCTGCCACCCTCGCGAAGTTTACAAACTGCAAATTCAATAAAAACATCCGTTATCTTAAGGATTTTTTAGAATAAAAGAGGCGAAGATCTTCCGGATTCAAGAGAAGAGAGCGGCTTGTATCCCTTATTTTGGGGCCGTTCCTTCCCTATCGACAACAACCTTCAACCCCGACATGCCGGGAGCGTCGACCGGCACATCCCCCACAAGGTCGCCAGGGGCCTCGGGCCCTGCAGAACCGTCTGCGTCGAAGCGCACAATGAGGCGCGCATCGGCGGGAAGGGGGACGCCGGGAGCCATCACGTTGTCGCCCGTCAGAGAAAACGGAAGGGCTTCGCCCGTGCGGGGATTTTGAAGGCGTGCCACCGCATAGGGAGGACCCCCTGCAGCGGAGCGAAGCATCACAAAAAGAGTGCCAATTTGTTTGCTGCGATCAAGAAGTGCGGGCGACACCTCGATGGTGCCAGCTGCAAGCACGTTCGCACTCTCACCGCTTGCTCCCGCCAAGGATGGGCTTTCACCGCCTTCACTGCTTCCCCTATTTTCACTCAAGACGGCTGTGGCATCGGCGGTTTCGTTGCCTTTTTCCTTCAGCACGAAAAAAGCCGTGACGGCCACAGCCGTGACAGCGGAGGCGACCGCTGCAGAAGTGAGTGCAGACGCAGACATCTTTTTCATCGTTTCGTTCCTGTTCCTTCTTAAATGCAATTCAGCTTGAGACTCGTGTTTCAAATTTCGCTTTCAGCGCGTGTGGCGTCGAGTCCGAGCGTCTTCCAATGAACCCGCCGCGAAAGGATGTCGGCCAGGCCAGCAAGGCCTGAGGCATGTTCAGCGTCAAAACGCGCAAGCAAGGGACTGTCGACATCGAGCACACCCACAAGCGGGCGTGCAGCGGGGTCGGCCGAGTGCGCGTCGCCCAAAAACAAAGGCGCGACGAACTCCGACTTGCTTGCCGCATCGCAAGCAATGTGACCCGGAAAAGCATCGACGTCGTCGACCACAATGGGCTGCCTTGCCACTGCTGCAGTGCCGCACACACCCTTGCCCAGCCGAATGCGCGTGCACGCCGGATTCCCTTGGAAAGGGCCGACGACGAGCTCTCCTCCTTTCAGAAGATAGAACCCCACCCAATTCAAGTGGGGAAGCTGTTGGGCAATGAGAGCGCAAGCATTGGCAAGCTGCGCAAGACCATCGCTTTCCGACCCCACAAGGGCTTCCAGGGATGCGGAGAGCTCTTTGTAAAAGTCGGGCACGGAAAGCCCTGCCAAATGCAAGGGTGCCAAATTCGTAGAAATGCTCATAGAAGGGCTCTTCGTGGGTTCGAATTCAGTTGTGCGCAGAGGCGCGCAGTGGTGCGCGTCGGCATGCCCCAAAAAAAACCATGCGGCGTGCCTCTTGAAAAAGCTCCACCCCAGGGTTGTTCTCGCAGCTTTGTTCTCAAACGCTTCTAGCAGGGTTCGAGCAGCCCGTGAAGCTTTCCGGCAGGCGTCAGAAAGAGCTGACGACTCCGAAATTGAGTGCGTACCAGGAGTACCCCAAAGCGCGCGCACCAAGCCCTACGCACGCTTCAATGCGCTCCGAAACAAGATGGAGGTATCGGACATCGACGCCCACGTTCGCGCCGTACTGCGAAGCGGGACGCCCCCCGGTTTCCAAGCTCAGACGCATGGTTTTCGTCACACCCACAAGCCCAATGGCCTGCACTCGCATGCGATCTTTTGAGGTCATGGGCAGCGCGCGCACATTTTCAACAGGCGCGGTGGAGCCGAGTCGGAAGTCGACGCCGCCACCCGCGAGGAACGCTTGTGTCGACAGGCTTTCATCGTCATCCACTTCAACGCCCGTGTTGGCTGCGTATTGCGACTCCACAACCCAACGAAGAGCACGAGGTGAGGGTTCTGATGCCGCACCCAGCGCATACTGGCCAAAAAGCTGAACTCCAAGCCGGTCGGACGAGTAGCCGTCTTTTGGACCCGTGCCCACTCCGATGCCGAGCGTGGCTCCGACGAACACGCGGCGTGCAACAGAAGCCGGCGTCTTGTCGTGCCACGTCTTGGCGATTTCTTCAGACGTAGGCTCTTTTTTCTCAGGCGTTTTCGCCGCACTGGGAAAGCCAGCAGCGGGTGTGGCACCCGCTTTTGGCGCAGGGGCTGGAGTGGCCACGTCGCCAGGCGATTCGCTCGCTTCGGACTCTTGAGAAGGTGCATCCCCTTTTTCTGCGCCACCTCCCTCTCCCTGGGCGAAAGCCGTCGGCGTCCAGACGTGCCCAGAAAGCACCCCCAGAAAAAGAGGCGCGACAAGCGCCACCAAAACAAAAGATACAGAATGGAAGGACCTTTTCGACAGCCGCATCGCTTTCCCTCTCACAGCAAAATCTTGAGCTGGACAACGTGACGGCGTTCCGGACGCTGAGTCGGGAAGTAACCGCGCTCGGTTTTGTACGTGGCGTAGCGAATATTGAGGAGGAGCAGACGCACCTCGAATCCACCGGACAGGTATCCTTCCGCCAAACCGCCTTGAGCCAGCGCGCTCACGTACTTGCCTCGCCACCCACCCTCCACGCCCAGAGCGGGCTTCTGAGAGGCGGGCAAGGGCAAGTTGATGTCGCGATAGTCGAACGACGCCCTAGTGATCCAATTCCCGAAAGTCGGGGTAACGGAAACACCCATGTTCACCGACTGCGGAATGCTGGAGGGAACACCCGAGCCGCCTTTGGCTTTTTCATCGACCACCCCTGAAAGCGGCCCGCCCTTGCGGAAAGAAACGTCACCAATATTTAGGATTGAAACACCCAGAGTGGGCGACCACGTTGCCACGGGCGTGAACAGGACACCCGTGTCGACGCCAATGCCCCAACCCGCACGGAGATGTTTCTTAATAAGCTCATCTTGTTTGCTTTGAGATTTCGAGATCTCGGTCAGATCGAAGAGCGAAAATTCCTCGAGCAGAACCTGCACGCGCTCCTTGTAGGCCACCGAAGCACCCACCGAGAGCTTTTGCCCCAGAAAATTGTGCGCGTAGCCCATGCGCATGTCCGTGTCGCCGCTGAAATCAAAGTCGATGATGGTGGGCACGGCCTGGCCGTGAGGCACGATTTCCGCTTCCACCTGCGCATATGCGGCCATACCGAATTGAGGCATGACGAAGTAAGGCGCAATGCCTGCGCGGACGTAATTGTTTTCGCCCGAGATGGTTTCAATGACGGGGCCGATTTTCTCGACGGCGTCTTTTTGGCTGCTGCTGCCGCCACCAGTGATGTCTTTAATGTCGGAGTAGTTGTCCGTTATGTTCGAATTCCAGCCAAGAATGGGGGAGAGGAGCTCGAGGCTCCACTGAGGAAGGCGCGCGAGGCCGGCGGGGTTGTAATAGAGCGCGTTTTGGTCGTCGGCCACCGCCGTGAACGCCTGGCCCATGGCGGCAGGGCGGACTCCCACAAAATTCGAAGGGGGCAGGCGCGTCCCATTGCCCGCCAGGGCGGGAGCCGCAAGGACGACTGGAATGGACAGCGCGAGCGACACAGCTTGCGTGCGTCTGAAAAGAACCATGCCTCGCGACTCCCCTGCATCGATGGGAATGCCTGCGGCGGCGGCATGCCACACACCGGAAACGGTTCCCGAAGAAAAATTCAAATTTCATGTTTTCGGATCTCAGGAAGCTTAAGGGAACGTGAACACCCGCCACAACGAGACCTCGTCAATCCCTTGGTGGTCGTGGACCTTAGGTGTCCAAGGCACCAACGCAGACCTTTTTGCACTCTGAAAGGAGCCGTTCGGCTTCCAAGTGAGGGCCCACGCGCTCCAGAAGATCAATGCCTCGCGAAAGGGCAATTTTAACCTTCGAGAGGTCAGCTTCCAACGCGTTCCCTTGCGCCCGAAGCTCATCGTAACGAAGCCGTGCTTCGTTCACTTGTGCAAACCCCCGTGTGGACGGGGTGAGTGGACTGCCGTCCCCCCCTCCCATGCTGGGATAGGGAGGAGGACGAGAAAGAACGCCCCATTCAAACTCAGCAAGGGTGCCTGCGGCCTCCATATTCGCACTCGCAATGTCGGCACTCAAACGGCTTTGCTCTTCTTGGGTCTCTTGGCCTTGCAGTTCCCGCAGGCGCGCAGCCAGCTCCGCGTTGTGGCCTTGAACCTCTGCGACGGCAACGGCAAGCGCACCCGGACTTTCCAGGGCCTTCTCGAAACTGCGGAACATGCTGGGGGGAATCAGCGAAGCGAAACGATTCGCAACTTCGTCGCAGAGGTTTTCTCGTTTGGCGAGCTCAGCGACGTCGAGTGACGCCCAAAACACTTCAAGAGAAGAGTCCATGGCCTTAGAAAGCCAGTAGAGCTCCACGCTACCTTGCAAACTTCCCGAACGAAGGCGTGAGAGCTTCTCGCACTCGCCAAGCAAGGCTGTCCGTGCCCCTTTTACGCGGCTATAAATGGACAATGGTGAAGACGAAGGCCCGAGATGCAATTCGCCATCGCTGGCGAAAGCTTCGTTCCTATCGCTTATCCAGCCGCGCAGGGCGGACAATTGGTCCTCGAGGACTTTCTGCAGCTCCTGCGGTCCCTTCGAAAGGTCCGATTGGAGCCTGTCGTAACTCAGTCCCAAAGTAGTTTTTTGCATATTCATCCACCACTCCCAAAAGCCGTTCGAGTTCCCTCTTGAGCTTGTGCACGCGCGCCTTTTGTTCGTCCACGCGAAGGTTCCACTCAAAGGCCACGGCATCCACTTCCGCGAAGGCCGCGTTCACTTGCTGCACCGTGGCCGCTGGCAAAGCCTCCTTCACGTTCGCGCACGATGCGGCGTAGAGGTCCACGAGGCGTAAATTCTTGCGCGCTTCAAGTTCGTCGACATACGCGCGCTGGTTCACGAGCGTCTGGGCCCGGGCTCGCAGAGCTTCGCGGTTGCGCGCAAGACGCAAGTCGCGCTCTTTGATTTCTGATTGCAGGCGCATGCCGAGTTCGCGCTCGAGCTCGAGCACAAGCAGTTTGCGCACAACGCGCGTGTTGGCACCCGCGTTGTGCGCAGGGGCCTTCAGGAACGCCGCTAACACTCCACAAAGGTTCGCCACTCGGGCCTGGGAAACCTCAAGTCTCTTGCGCCTCGACTCGCATTCCCGCCTCAGTCGCAAAACCGTCCGCGCATCTTTCCGGGCACGCGACGCCCACTTGAGCGAACGCACGCGTTCGAACAACCCAAACCGCCCGGGCCGATTCGCCGTGGTCGCATTCACCCATTCCCTCGTTTGGCGCTGCAGCAGCAGCCCTCCCTGGGAAAGCCACTGAAGATAATCCTCGCCCACCTTCTCGTCGATGCGGCGATCCCAGAGAGCCATCCATTCCTGCAAGTCGCGGGGAATCCCGCCCTCGAATTCTTTGCACAGGTTCACACGGCGGTCGTGAAGCCCGCGCTCAGAAGGGCTCATTTTTTCTTGAGGCCCTGCGGCTTCTTGAATGAGTGTCAGAAGGGAATCGAGCTGGGGTGAAGCCGTGCGGCCTCCCAAAAACGCGCCGAGCTGCTCGGCGCGCTCCGCTTCCGGTCGAAGAGCCAAGAGCGCTTCACACAGCCGAACGCAACGCTCTAAAGCCCGGCGATCGTTTGAAGTCGTTTTGCGGCCTTCCGAAGGAAACAGAATGAGCTTTGGGAGGAGTCTTTCGAATCCCGAAAAATCGGGAGAAGGCGTCACGGTGTCACCGCCGGGTGGTTGGTTCACCCCGGCGTGCGGTGGAATGCCGTTTCCATGTTGTAGGCGCTTTTTGGCCTTTTTCTTTCCCATACTCGCTTCAGTATGGGCGAGTTGCTTCCTTTGCAGCAGGGCAAAAAGAGCCGGGGAATGTCAGCGTTCCTCCTTCCACACCTTTTCCGCCAGGGCTCTTTCGGCGCGCGAGAGGGAGTCCCACAGACGGTGAACGATGTCGGGTCGCCACCGTGCCGTCTGCCGAATTTGCTCTTTTCGACGCCACGAGGCGATGCGGGCATGATCGCCCGACAAGAGCACGTCGGGCACCAAACGTCCTTGCCATTCCAAAGGCTTGGTAAACTGTGGCGCCTCCAAAAGGCCATCTTCAAAACTGTCGCAACTCGCGCTTTCGGCATTCCCCAGAACACCCGGAACGAAACGCGCAATGGCGTCTATCATGCATTGCGCAGGAAGCTCTCCGCCCGACAGGACAAAGTCGCCCACAGAAAGGTGCTCGTGCGCCCTTGCCTCCACAAATCGGCTATCGAAACCTGCATAACGCCCACAAAGAAACACGATGTGCGATTCCTCGGCCAGTCGGCGCGCCGTTTTTGCACAAAACTGCTTCCCCGCAGGAGTGACATGAACAACGCGCGAAGCAGCCGTCACCACCGAATCGAGAGCTCGAGCGCAAACGTCTGGCGACAACACCATGCCGTCGCCCCCGCCCACGGGCGAATCGTCGACGTCACGGCGTGCATTGCTGGAAAAAGAGCGCAGAAAGACGGTGTCGAGCGACAGCAGGCCCTTTTCGAGCCCACGCGCAAACACGCCGTCTTGCTTCAACGAGTCGAACGCGGCTGGAAAAAGGGTGAGGCAAGTGAATTGAAGTCTCACAAAGTTTCCTTCCCAGAACCCTTTGGAGCCTCGGTCGTTTCCTCAAAAAACACCGGCTCGTGGCGCACCGTGACCGTGCCGGCGCCCACGTCCACTTTCAACACGAACCCTTCGATGTAGGGAAACAAGACCTCTTCCTTCCGCCCTGGCACGACAATGCGCAAATTGTCTTGAGCCCCAAACGAGGCGACCCCCGCCACCTTGCCCAGGGCGGTGCCCGTTTCGTCGACCACCTGAAGGCCCACGAGGTCGCCTGTCAGATGCTCATCGGCTTCGAGAGCAATTTCGCTTCGGTGAACACAGATCCGAGCCCCAGAGAAGGCCTCGACCTCTGTGCGGCTTCCAAAAACGTCGAGCTGCACAGCGAGGGCACCACCACTCACATAGCTTTTCGTCACGCGACAGCCCGAAAAACCACCTTCGACTTCCAGTCGGAGATCGCGGTAGCCATCCCATTCCGTGCGATTGTCATCGGTTTTTAAAAAAAAGGCGCCCTTGAGGCCATGCGGTCGTCCGACCCGAGCGAACGTCAACCACCCTTCGCCGGGAAGGTCGTTTCGGGGACTTTGGCGCTCTCTTGGATTCAAGGCCTTGATGGGAGCGTTGGTGTTGCTTTGGGTCATCGGTCAGCTTCCTCCTGGTCTGTAAACGGCATATAAGAGGCTGCAGGCAAGCGACAGGGGAATTGCCAACGGACTTTTGTCTGGCGCAAAGCAATGCTTTGTGGGAGGGCCGCCGCTGGGCCAAACTGCCGAAATTTCGTTCGTGGGGTCGGGAATCGCGTGGATTTGAAGAAAAATTTTGCAAAAGGCGTGGCACTCTTCGCAGTGGCTGCCGTCCTCAACGCCTGCGGGGCCTCCCCAGAGGTTTTGGAAGACGACACCCGTCCGGTGGCCCAAGGGGCATTGCCACTGCGCTTCGTGCTTGCACAAGACGCACCTCTCAGTTGGGGCTCCGGCGACAACCGTTTCGATGTCGTCCAAGCTCTTCAAGATGCGGCCGACGTTTGGAACCGCGCCTCTGGGTTCGTCATCATTGAATTCGAGGGCGCGCGAGCCTCAATTGTGTCGAACACCTTTTCACGTGACGAAACATCGAGAGACGGTCGCAACGGCCTCTATATTTTTGAAGAATTCGGCGACACCCGCGTGAGCCTGGGAGCCGATGCGCCCACCGACATTCTTGGGCTTTGTGTGTCGCGAGGCTTCGAATCCGACATCGCGCTCACACTCATGGCACGCGTGCGCCGAACCTCAGGAGGCACTGACACCGAGAAAGAGGTCAAGGCATCCGACCTCTTGCAGAACCAGTGGTCTCAAGATGCCTTTGACTTCATGAGTGTGGCCATCCACGAATTCGGACATGCCCTGGGCCTTCCTCACGACACGACCGACGAGCAAAGCGTGATGTGGTACCAAGGGCTTGCCGTAGGACGCGTGAACCGAGGCCTTTCGGCGAGCGACAAGGCACGCCTGGCGCAAGCACTCGAAAGACGCTTCCGGTTCACAGTCGAGATTGAGCCCACTACGGA
>JADCJN010000036.1 GCA_020247005.1 Silvanigrellales bacterium | reverse complement strand
GCGGCGGTCCCGGTGGTTTCAGGAGCAGGGTCGACGGCGGCTGTGGCGGTGTCCTGTGGCAGGCCCGCCGGCGGGGACGTCTTGGGTTCGGGCATCTGCGTCCCTTCGGGACCAAGAACAACGCGACCGGTGTTGGGCGCCTGGGAATCGTCGGTTTTTCGAATGTCGCCCGTAGGAGACCCCGTGACAGGCGCCGCCTGCCGAGGCTTCGGAGGTTCCTTGCACGCAGAGGCAAAGGCCACAGAAACGAGAGCCAATTGAAACGCTTTCATGAGGCCTCCTTTGGCTTGGCAGCAATCCGCGTCAGGCGAGCTTTTCTTGCCACCTGTTCCAGGAGGCGGGTCAAACAGTCCGATTGCATGGGAGTCAGATGTTCAAAGGAACACCCTACGCGCCGACCATCAATGGACACGCGCCGAACTCGACCCGACAGTTTCAAAAACTCGCCGTACTGCGGATGAAAAATTCCGAAGGAAGGCAAAGGAACCTGAATGCGGATCTGCTCCAACCGCGTCATGAGAGGTTCCACGGTGAGCTCGATGCCGAATCCCACAAGACTCAGATCAACAAGGCGCACGCGCGCATTCGAGTCGTCGTTCACCCTCAGCAGGTTCACGTCTTCGTTCAAAGAAAAACGCTTAGCGGCCCTCGATTCCAAAGCTCCAGCGCGACGAAGTTTGCGCGAGAGTTCCACCGCGTCGAGCGGAGTGACGAGGTAATCGTCCATCTCTTCGAAGAGACTCATGCGGTCTCGGTATTCTCGAATAAGATTGTTCTCATTCCTTGCTGTGAAGAGTAAAGGGCATTTCTTTCGTTTCTTAATTTCGAGTCCATATTCAATGGCAAGCACGTCGTCCTGGAAGAAGGAGTGATCGATGACAATAAGCTCGATGTTTTTAAGAAGAAGGACTTTGATGGCCTCATCCGGATCTTCGAGACGAATGAGCGTGTGCTCGGGGCAAGCGGAACCCACGGCACGCGTGACGACGCGAATGTCGACGTCCGAAGCAAACTTCGGATGCACGAGGTGCAGAATATAGCGTTTTTTGCGGCGGCTGCTCGGCGTGGAAAGCAGCGCCTGCGCGGCGTCGAATGCCAAAAAGAACCTCCGGGGTCGGACCGGCAACGACGCACGGAATGCCTCCGTACGCCTCCTCCCTTCAGTCTATCATTCCTGCTTCTGGCGTGGCCGGGGGCGAGACTGCCGCGTCTTCGGCGATGCCGGTAATCCTTGCCGGGAAGGTGTTTCGAACCGAAACGATTTCATGAGCGACGACGCAAGCGGGTTTTCTATCCGCCGTGCGGCGGCAACAAGCCAAATTTCCTCATGAACCCCCGCGAGCGGCCCCACGCGGACAAGCTTTCGTTCCTTGACCAATTCCATGCCCGAGAAATCGGGGATGGCGACGAGCCCAGCACCGTTGATGGCCAGAATTTTCTGAACCGAGGTGTCCTGCGTTTCCACAACGCTCGAAACATTGAAACCAAGGGTTTTAAAGGCGTGATCGAGGTCGTGGCGCAATTTGCTATGAAAAGTCGGCAATATGAAGGGCTGCCCTTCGAGCGAAGCCGGGAACCCCTTCGCCAGAGGCGCAAAGGAGGGGGCCCCAAAGACGGAAACCGGGAAGCGTGCAATGGGCTTTGCATAAGCCCGTTCGGGCCCCCCATAGGAGGGCGTATGATTCGTCAGAACGAGATCAACGTGGTGGGCAAACATGTCTCGAAAGAGCTCATCTCCTTTGCCTTCCAGCAGACTGAGTTCGCAACCTTCCCAACGCAGGGCTTCGCGGGCAAGCGCGGCGACACAAACCTTTGGCACGCTGTCGAGGACTCCGATGGTGAGGTGAAGGCGGTCGCGAAAGCGCTCCTCAGCCAAAACCTGCATGAGTTCATCACCAAGCCCAAAAATCTGGTTTGCGTAGTCGAGTGCCACACGCCCAGCTTCCGTCAGAACGAGAGAACGGTGTCGTCTCTCGAACAGGGATTTTCCAAGGACTTCTTCGAACTGCCTGAGCTGGGTGCTGAGGGTGGGTTGGCCCAGGCGCAACTTTTTTGCAGCCTTCGAGATGCCCCCCTCCACGGCAATGGTTCGAAAATAAAGGAGATGGTGATAGTTTAGCCAGCGCATGAACGCCTTTCTGTTCGTTTTAAACGAATGAGTACATTTTCATTATCCATTTTAAGGAACTCAATGAAAGGCTGACAAAGCAAAATTCACCTTTTCCCATCTCTCTGGAGGACCCTCATGTTTGATTCCTATTGGCCGTGGATAGCCTTCAACGGCTTTGTTTTGCTCATGCTCGCCCTCGACCTTGGGGTCTTCAACAAAAAAGACCATGTCATTGGGGTGAAGGAAGCCCTCGGCTGGAGCGCCCTCTGGATAAGCCTCGCCTTGGTGTTCAACGTTGGGATCTATTTCATGATGGGAACCCAACCCGCCACGGAGTTCCTCACGGGTTACCTTATTGAGAAATCGCTTTCCATCGACAATATTTTTGTCATCGCCATGATATTTTCGGCGCTGGGCATTCCCGCCCTTTACCAACACCGCGTGCTTTTTTGGGGCATTATTGGCGCCCTCGTAATGCGAGCCATTTTCATTTTCGCGGGCGTCGCTCTCATCGAAAAATTTCACTGGATGATTTATGTTTTCGGCGCACTCCTGGTTTTCACGGGCATCAAAATGGCGATTCCGAAACTCGAAACAGACTTCGACGCCGAAAAAAGCCTCGCGATGCGCGCATTGCGCAAGGTGATGCCTGTGAGTCCCAAGCTCGACGGCAACAACTTCTTCACCGTGCAGAACGGCAAGCGATACGCCACACCCTTGTTCGCCGCGCTCCTTCTTGTGGAAACCACCGACCTCATTTTTGCAGTCGACTCCATTCCGGCCATCCTTGCCATCACCAAAGACCCTTTCATCGTTTACACGTCGAACGTCTTCGCTATCCTGGGGCTTCGTTCGCTTTATTTTGCAGTGGCAGGTGTGGCCAGCATGTTCCGCTTCATTCAGTTTGGGCTTGCGGCTGTCCTGGTCTTCGTGGGTGCGAAGATGCTCCTTGTGGACGTCTACAAGATTCCTGCGTTCACTTCGCTCACCGTTGTCGCCGTGCTCATTGCAGCATCCATGATAGCTTCCAAGCTCTTTCCAGCCAAAGAAGCTAAAAGTTCCGACCAACCGTAACGGAATAGACGTTCTTCGGATCTTCCTCGAGCCCTCGGGCGACTTCCGCGGAAATCGATTGGTTTTTTGCCCCGAAGAAAGCCCCGTAAAACTGAATTCCGAACTGGAGCCCTTGAATGGAATCGAGGGCGGGCGACGTCAAGCGGAACTTCGCGGAATCGACAGCCGTGTTGTGCGCCCCATACAGCACGATGTCTTCGAACAGAATGGTGGAAAGGATATTCCATTTCAGGTTGTAGGCTGCCACGTAGCGCAATTCGTTCTTCAAAATCGCATAGCGCTTTGCGATGAGAGCGTCGCCTGGAAGCCCGGGCACTTTGCCCGGGCCACCCAATTCTTGGGGCTCTGTGCTGTGCCCCAATCGCAAAGAGCTGGCACCGGTGGCGAGCCGCGCAAGGGGAAGGTACAGCGTGGCCGCCAACTCGACTTTAAGCCCTTGCGTTTCTTTTTTCCCGCGCAAAAGCGACTGACTTAGCGAAAGTTTGGTTTCGTAGCCAGAAGGCACGAGCACGCTGCTTGTCACCGCCCGCGCGCCCACGCTGACGTTTGCCCAGAGTTCGGTTTCTTTGGCGAATTCCGTCGAGAGTCCAAGCCCCAAGGGAAACTGGCGAGGGCTGCGAAAGAGCGTGCGTTCATCGACTGCGGGAAGAGAAGGGTCGATTTCCTCGGGCGCGCCAAAGGTCATGGAAAAAAGGGGCTCCAAAAAGTAGGAACGCTTTTCTTTCTTCACCCAAAGCGTAAAGGCACGGCCCGTGTCGTCTCCTCGGATGCGCCACTGAATCCCCTGTTCCCCTTCAACTTGTCCCACGCGCGAATCGTAGCGAACCTTGATGCCCGTGAG
>JADCJN010000035.1 GCA_020247005.1 Silvanigrellales bacterium | reverse complement strand
GGCCACCCGCCGGGCTCCCGCATGCTGGAACTCAAGGAGCAGAGCATGGGTGACGTCGGGGTTGCCCACATAAACAACACGGACGTTTCCAGCACGGTCGGCAGGAAGCACGCCCTTGGGCGCGAGAGTTTCATTCAAGGTGTCTTCACCTCCTTACGGAAGTGATAAACAGCTCTCCGTTCGCACGCAAATCGGACGTCGCTTTCCAAGGGTCCTCCGAGAAAAGAGCAAGGACGAGTCCCCCTCCCCCTGCACCCGTGAGTTTTGCGCCCAGAGCGCCCCGAGCGCACATCGCCTCGCGGAGAGCATCCATGCGCGGCGTCGACACCCCAAGACCCTTCAAAAGCACATGCGCGAAATCAAGGCACCGTCCAAGCTCTTTCAGGTTCCCTCCTTCCAAGGCGGTCTGGGCTTCGTTGGTCAATTTTCCAAGAGTGTCGAGTGCACTTTGTGTTTCTTTAGGATGTGTGACTTTTTTTTGAGCCACAAGGGCGACCATGTCGGCCGTGCTCGAACGTTCTCCTGAGTCGATAAGGACAAGGTGAAAAGGCGCTCCCGGCGTCACCAGCCCCAAAGGATTCCCATGACAGAAGCGAATGATCCCATCGGAACTCACAGCGGCGGCATCGAGCCCACTCGCTTTGCCGTGAAAAAGTCCGTCGACGTCGTTGGCCGCTGACGCAATGCGCTGCGGATTCCACTCCTGGGAAGGGTTATTTGCCAGCGAGAGGGCCAGGCGGACAAAGGCCGTGCTCATGGCGGCCGAGCCTCCCATGCCAGCACCTAAAGGAATGGCGGTGTCGATATGAAGCTCACGGGGCGCGAAAGAAGGAAGACGCTCGTGAGGTGCCAAAAGACCCGTGACGTGAAGAGCCTTCTCGAATCCCTCGACAATGCGCGCGCGCTGCCCTGCCGGAAGACTCCCCACACACCCCCGCATGCGCAGAGTGATTCCTTCCTCCCAGCTCAAAGCGTCACCGCCGAGCTCGACCCGAAGTCCCACCTCGCCCAGGGCAAGCGCCAAAGCGGGATGCCCGTAAACCACGGAGTGCTCGCCCAAAAGAATCGCTTTACCAGAGGCCCGCGCGGACGCGCCACTTGGACCCAAACTCCGAACGCTGGCGTTGCTGGCGCGTTCAGGCATGGACACTCCCCGACCCCGAACCAATCGGGTTGTGCGTGTTGTACGCTTCTTTCGCTTCACTCGAGAATTCATGACGCACGAGAAGCTTCTCGCGCGCTTCAAAGAGCGAACGGACGGCACGGGCCCCCAACACAAGTCCTGCCGGAGCGGCCTTGCCATTCTCAAGATAAGCCCGGAGATCGGGCTCGTCGGCAGCAAATTGTCTCACGAAGTCGATGACAAGGTCGCGCGCTTGTGCACGGTACAGAAGGTGCACATTGGGCCCAGCGTCGAGGGTCCAGAAAATAGGAAGATTCCGGGAATCTCGCCAAGCGACAAAGGCACTCAAAAAAGTTTCTGTCGATGGTCGAAAGTAACAAGCCGGAGGCTGGGCCGTTTGCATCACGGCATGCATCGCGAAAGCGTCCTCTTCTGCCACGCGACCCAAGGTTTCAAAATCGTTGGAAGCCAGCGCTTGCACCGCAGCAGCAAACGCCCGCGGAATTCCGGCCACACGCAAAGCCTGCAAAGGAGAAGTGGCCGCGCCCTCATGCCCTTCCGAACTCGACACCGCCTTGCGGGCCGCATCGAACACAACAACACCGTGGTGAAGGGCATCCATCCCTTCACAGCTCGGAAGACCTCGGGTGAGGCACGCCACTTCGGTGTTCGTGCCCTGAGGCTCCCAGGCAACAAAACGGGCTTCGCGTTCCTCAAAACACGACCGCGTGGCAGAACCGCTCCCAATGCGGGCCCATTCCACTCGCCAATGTTGCGCCCCTTCGGCTCCAAGATGACGCTCGACATCAAGAAGCTCGCCAAGCGCCGCTGTCAGAGCCGCAAAGCCCGACGCACTCGACGCAATACCGCAGGCGGTTGGGAACGTATTCACAGTCACAAGAGACAGCGAAAGGTCGGGCGCGACGCCCTCGAGCACTCGACCAAGGAAACGAGACACCTTCGCGTCTGGCGGCTCGAAAGCTCCCTCGTCGGCAGGGTGAGGCCGAGCGAAGAGCGCCTCGGAAAAGGCGATACGGTGCGCCGGGACTGCCTTTGGAAAGGAAGGCCCCACCGCAGCTGGCAGAGAGTCGAGAGGGTCGAGTGAAGCACGCGCTTCCACACAGGTGAACGTGCGAAAACCCGCCAGAGAAAAACTCAACGAGGCGTTGACGGGAACCTGCAGCGCGCCGGGTTTCTTGCCCCAATATTTCACAAGTGCAATGTTGCTAGGGGCTGAGGCATACGCTCTGTCTCCGGCCTGAATCAAGAGCTCTCCGCGTTCCCTTGCTGCCAGAAGTTTTTCCTGGAGACGCACCAAAGAGAGCGGCAGACGTTTCGACATGTGGTCCTCGAGGCGAAAAAAAGGAGAGCCCAAGAGTCTGCTCTGTGGGGTGTTTGGCAGCGAATCCGGGGACGTTTCGGGAAACTTTGATTTGCCAGGCACAGAGTCGACACAAAGAAGAGCATCCCCATGCCCGGCCCCTGTCGTCTTGAAAGCCACACCCTGACTTTGGAGCGTCGAGCAGGTGAGAGCAAAGGGTCCGTTCGGGTTGCCAAAAAGCCCCTGATGCAAGGCAATTTCACGGGAGCGCGCGCAAAGTTCAGGAAGGCGCCGAAGGGAAAAATCGCCAGCACGCCACTCTTCAGCAAGAGCTGTGTGCGCGCTTGCATACGAGGTGTGAGGCATGCCGGACGACTTCGAAACCGGCTCGGGCGTGGCAAGAAGTTCTGCCGTGGGCGCATACGTCCCCGATGCGTGCAGCGAAAACCCAGGACACCCAGCGGCAAAGTCGCGCTGCCAGCTCGAAAAGGCGACGTCGCTGACGTCGGTGCATTGTTCGCCCGGAACAACGACAAAAACCTTGGGAGTCAGAGTGCCCAGTGCGGCCCTCTGCACTTGGGCATCGTATCCGCTGCCGCGTCCTTGGTACAAATGAATGCTCTTCAGAGCGGCCTCGAAGGCGTCGTGGGGGCCTAACGGAACGAGACGTCTCAACCCTTCGTGCACACCCACCAACAAAGCCGACGAACTGCCGAGGCCCAGACTGGGGCTGAACGCTTCCAGAACCGCCACTCGAACCGCCAAGCCCGCATGGGCCAAGGCGTCCCGGAAAGGAAACAACACCGAAAAGAAATAGCGCTCATGAGACGAGAAACCGCCCTGAGTGCGTGCCCCCTCGTCGCACCACGTTTGCCAACGTTCCAGCGATGCGCAAAGACCCTCTGGCCCCAAAAAGGCACTCTTCACTTCCAGAAAGGGAACGGCATGCAAGGAGACTGACACCACCTCGACCCGCACCAGAAAAGAGGTCTGGGGCAACGTCAGCACGATGCCAGGCCCACCCGAACCCGCAAGCAGGCCGTACTCTCCAAAGAGGAGCGCCTTTCCGGGGACGCGCACGCGGGTTGACCTCGGGAAGGAAGACATGGTGTCAGACGTCTCCAGGCGCCGCGCCAGGTTCCACCTGGACTGGAGCGAGCGGAGGGAGATGGTCGTAGCGGCGCATCATTTCAATATTTTTCTCGTGAAGCGCCATGTGGCCACGCTGAATTCCCTCGCATGCTAAAGCACGGAGAGCGGAAAGATTCTGAGCCAATCCCACGGCCGCAGCAATCGCCGAGAGGCGCTCCGAGTTGGGCTGGCCAAGAATGCCGAGCGCGCGCGATACCGCAGGGTGAAGGCGTGTCACTCCTCCCACTGTGCCCACTGCGATGGGAGCCGTGAGCGTCCCTTCGAGCTTTCCGCGCGCGTTGATGGCCCACTTGGTCAGGGGTTTATAGGAGCCCGAGAGCGACGCAAAGGCGTGGCAACCTGCCTCCACCGCGCGCCAATCGTTGCCGGTGGCAATGACAACGGGGTCGATGCCATTCATAATGCCTTTGTTGTGGGTCGCCGCTCGAAACGGGTCGAGGTCAGCAAATTCCCAGGCCTCGACAATCCGCTCCATGGCCTCATCGCCGCGGAAGCCCGCCATTTCCAACACAGCAGGTTCCACTTCACATCTCACGGTGGTGAGTCGTTCCACGGTGAGGTTCGTCAGAATTTTGAGACCCACGCGTGCTTGCGGCAGGCGCGCAGGCACGTGGCGTCCGAGTTCTTCCGCAATGGTGTTCACGATGTTTGCGCCCATGGCCTCGCGTGTGTCCACGTGCACGTGAATAACGAAATACCCAGGCTTGGAGAGTGTCCGGAGTTCCAGGCCCACCACACCGCCACCCCTTGCCACCAGTTTCGGGTGGCACCGTTGAGCGAGATCGAACAGCTCAGGCTCAAGTTCCTTGTACGCCGCCGCGAAAGCGAAGTCGGGTGGCACGATGACTTGAATTTGGCATGTGGCCACAGTGCGTGTCGGTTCGGAAACAAAGCCGCCACCACTGCGTGCCAGCTTCGCACCGTGACTTGCCGCAGCCACAACACTGCTTTCTTCGACGGCCATGGGGATGAAAAGTTCCTGCCCGTCGATCAGAAAGTTGGTGGCCAATCCAAGAGGCAACGTAAAGCCACCCACACAATTTTCAATGAAGTTTTCGGCAAACTCGAGAGGAAGACCATCGTTCGAAAGAAACAACTTGAGATCGTCTTGCTGCAACAATCCACGTTCCACGAGGGCCGCAAGCCGGCCCTTCACGCTGAGCTTCGCAAAACCTGAGATGCGGCTACTCTGAAGCCCGCCCGCAGGATGCGTCGCGTGCGTGAACGTGGGCCCCGGGACCACCGTGCGGCGCCCCTCGGATCCGGAATCGACTTGCGCATCGCTCGAGTGTGACATGGCGGATGGGACCTCGTTTCTCATGGGTGCGTTCGCTGCAAGAGCCGCTCGGGCAACTGTGAGAGTGTGCGAGCTCCCGAACAGAACAGAGCGATCTTCAGGGAATCTTGGAAGAAGTGCAGCTCTTCAAGCACGGCTTCAAGGGGCGTGCAACCCTCAGGAGGCGCCACGGCAGCCCTAAAAAGGGGCAAGCCAACCCCACAAAGAGTGGCCCCAAGGGCAACAGCCTTCGCAACCTGCACACCATCGCGGATTCCGCCGGTCGCCACAATGGGGATTCCGCGTGCACGCGGGTGTTCCTGCGACACCTCCATACAAGCCCTCAAAGACTCTTCCGTGGTGAAGCCCCAGTTGCGAAACAACTCCCCAAGGCGACGTCCCCGCGGAGGGCTCCGCAACCCCTCAATCACACTCCAAGACGTTCCACCGCGCCCCCCCACATCGACCGCAGCGGCGCCGGCATCAATAAGCCGTCGGAACGTCTCGGCCGAAAGGCCCGAACCGACCTCTTTGACAAGGATGGGAACAGAGAGCCTCCGGGCAACCCTCTCCACAAACCTCAACGTGTTCGAGAAGTCGCGCTCGCCTTCGGGTTGGACGCACTCTTGAAGGGCATTCAGGTGGAGTGCGAAGGCATTCAGCCCGAGCGAATCGACGAGACTCTGGATGTGGAACTCCGTGACCCCATAATTGCCACTGCCCACGCCAATATTGCCAATAAGAAACACATCTGGAGCCGCCGCGCGGACGTCGAAGAGCGCCCGGGTTTCCGGGCGCGAAAGCATGATTTTCTGAGACCCAAGTCCCATGGGGATGCCGCAGGCCTGCGCCGCACGGGCAAGGACGGAATTGATCTCTTGGCCACTTTCGACCCCGCCTGTCATCCCTGTAATGAGCAGAGGCAAGGCACAGGGAGCTCCGAGAAACGATGTTCTTGTGTCGACTTCGCCCAGCGAGAACTGGGGAAGCGCTTCGGGCACGAGGCGAACTTCCGAGAAAGGCGCACCCGACGACTCCACGTTTTCAGTGGCGCAGAGCCGAATGTGATCGTTCTTACGGGCATGCATTCGGCTGGGTGAGTCGGGCAAGTTGTGCAACGCGGACAAACCTCTTTTGGGTGTGAGACGACCCGAAGTGCTTACCAGAGTAACGACCTGAAGTCCAAGTCTGAAGGGGGTTGTGCCCGGCCGTCGACGCATTGTGTTACAATGAGCCGAGATTCCAAAAGCTGCCTCTGCTTTTCGACAAGGAGTCGCCCGTGAAGCTGACCCTACATGGCTCTGCCTTTTTCACTTCCTTCTTGCCACTCCTCCTCACCGGAACGACCTTTCTCGGAGCGTTCGGTTTGGCGGGCTGCGCCGACGAAAGAAAAGAAGGGGTGCCCCGAAACGAACGAGGACCCGCACTCGGGGCGCTCGACGCCGCGGCAAGCGAAAGCGGGGTCGATGTCCGTTACCTCGTGACGGCGGCTTACGTTCAAAGCAACTTTGCGGCCGACGCCGGAAGGAAGGATCAAGGCCCGCAAACAGCCGAACGAGACCCTGTCTTTGGAATGCCGCTTGCAGGACAGCCGGCAGGAACCCCCGACACCCTTGCCGCTCGGGCAAAAGTTCTCGCCTCAAAAATTGCCGCAAAGGCGCAAAAACTCTCTCCTGCCAACAGCTTCGACTGGCTCCTGTGCACGGCGCAAGCCATCGTCGGAGACACCGAAAAAGACCCCAACGTCCGCGATTTCCAGGTGCGCCTGGTTCTCCTGCAGCTGATAGACTCCTTCAACGGAGGCTTTGCGGTGCTTGCCCCGGGGAGCCAAGCACCTGATGTCGTGCCGCCAGCGCCTGAAAAAGATCGCGTCGACGTCAAGGCTCTAGATGCAGGCCGTGCGCGTTACGTCACCGGTTTCCGATTCGACCGCGACGTGGCTGCCGAACTCCTCGTGGCTTCAAACCCGGACGTCGTTGCCGGTGTTCGCGCCTCCTCCGCCTTTCCGAAGGTCCTTTTGCGCCATTGTCCGGGAAACGCCCTGTCTTGTTTCGATCATTTCCGAAAATCGAAAGACACCGGAGCACACTTTCTGGTGTACCGAACTTCACAGGGACGCTTGGAACTTGTTCAATTCCACGACATCGCAAAAGACCTGAACTGGTACGGAAAAACGCAAGAGGATGCCATTGTTCTGGTGGTTGCTGGACTTTCGGGGGTTGAACCCTCGACGGCCAGAACAGACTGGCTTGATTGGGAAGACTACGTGTCTCTGCGAAGGATCCTTGTTGACGTCATCGGCCAATCAGCTCGCACGTTACGCGCCGACATCGACGACAACCTGCAAGGGAACGCCTTCAAACCTGCGTTCCTCGACGCCACGGTGAAAGAGCTCTTCAAGGAACCCGAGGCAACAGCGAGCACACCCAAAAGTCAAACTGGCGGCCAAAGTGCTTTCCTTTTGCCGGTCACTTGGGACTCCGGTTTGTTCCGCGAGATTTTAAAACTGCCCACCGAACCTCGGCTGTTTGGACAAATTCGGGTGGACGCCCCTAAAGTCGGACAAAGTTACAACGGGAATCGAGCTTTTTTTGCTTTTTACCCCGACACGGAGGCTGCCGAAATCCAGCTCTTCCAAGACAAGGCAGGCACGCCTGGAAATCCTTGGGACCTCATTTTGAAACGGGACTACAGCCCTGCTCAACAGCGTTTCGACTACACCCACGAATTCCGTCGCAAGGGCGTGACAGGGAACAACGTGCGTTCGGTAAAAATCGTCGCACGCGCTGCCGATGGTCGCGTCCTCGGCACTCGCATTGTGCGCTTCGCATTGACAGGCATCGAGAAGTGACTCAAGTCATTTTTGAAGTGCAAAGAGCCCTGGCCTCAAAACGGCGGCGTCATGAACGTAAAAACCGACATCGTACCGAGACAGGAATGTGGCCGAGAGTTCGTCGATGATGCTGCTCACGGCCTCGGGTGGCACCACGCACTCCACGAGCCACTGGCATTGGTGAAGATCGACAGCGTCATCGTCTCCGCAGAGCTCTTCGACCCGCGTTTCGGTGATGCGCACGCTTTTTATGCCAAGAGTCTTCAATGTGGAAAGAAGGCGTGGCGCCACACCTTGCTCGCAGGTGAGGGAAACAACTTTCATGGGCGTGAGTCGCGACGTCATGGCCAAACCTCATAGAGCATTTTCGCGAGAGCGGAATAAAGGGGAATGCCCAAAGTCAGATTGAAAGGGAACGTCACTGTCAGAGCGGCATTCAAGTAGATGCCCGGGTTCGCTTCTGGCAACGCAAGCCGCACGGCGGCAGGGGCGGCGATATACGATGCACTCGCCGCCAAGGTGCCCAGAACGATGGCCGCACCCAACGGAAGGCCCGTGACTCGCGCCACCGCGATTCCGAAACAGGCATTCAAAACGGGCATGAGCGTCGCAAAACTCAAAACGAACATGCCAACCTTTCGAAGGTCACGCAAACGACGAGCGGCAAGGAGCCCCATTTCAAGAAGAAAGAGAGCCACCACGCCTTGAAACGGGGGGCCAAAAAAAGGCTCGACGCGTGCAAAGCCTTCCTTTCCGCACAACGCACCAATGGCAAGGCCACCAAGCATGAGGACGAGCGAGCGCCCTGAAAGAATTTCACGCAGCACCGAACCAAAAGCCGACTGCGGTGCCGCCCCCTGCCCCTTGGAAAGAAAGAAGCGCGCAATGACGAGGGAAAGGAGAAGTCCGGGCACCTCGAGCAACACAACGAGCGCAGTGACGTAACCAGGCACAGGAAGATGAGTGGCCTGAAGAAAGCTCGTGACAGCGATAAATGTGACAATAGAAACAGAACCGTAATGAGCGCCCAGAGCCGCTGCGTCAGCGATGCCAAGCTTGCCGAGCCCCCGCGCAACAGCGATGGCCGCAAGCGGCGTCACAAGGCCCACTGCGAGTGTCGCCACAAGGGGCCAAGCGAGTTCCGAGGCCGACGCGTGCGAAATCTCCACCCCCCCTTTCAGGCCTATGGCCAGCAGGAGGTAGGTGGTGAGAAGCGAAGAGACAGCCTCAGGGATTTTGAGGTCGCTTTTGGCGAGAGTCGCGATTCCACCCAAAAAGAAACAGAGGACGGCAGGCGAAAGGAGGTTCCCGGCAGCAAGGCCAAGGGTGTCTGTCATGGGGCAAAACTCCAGGGGATTCAGCAAAACGGCTCAAGGTTACCGAAACCGCTCGCTCAGGGAAAGATGGCAACCTGCCGATAACGGAGAGGGAGGGAAAAGGCGAGAGGATTTTGACTGACTGGTCAAAGAATAGCTGGACTCTGAAAATGCCAAGCTTTTATGATCCCGTAGGCCCTTTCCAACGTGGGTGTCCACACCCGTGTGCCGTTCCGGAGGAGAAAAGCCCGTGTCGCGCTCTGCATCAAACAATGCTTTGAACTTATGGACCGAAGACGTCAACCCGACTCGCTTTTTTCATGAAAAAGTGGTTGAAGCGCAAGAAAGACAGAAACTCAAGCTTTCTGAGAACGTCGAATTTTACGTTGTAAATCTGTTGTGCGAGTTCGTGCGTCCTCGCCACGGCGAACTGGCCGCCGAAGAAGGCGATTGTCTCGCTCTTATTTTGAAGCGTGCACTGGAAAGCCCGCATGGGGAACAGGTTCTCCTGTTCCGTCGCCTGGGCGACACCGCCCTGTACTTTTCAGGATTCTTTCAAGAATCATTCGCCAACAAATGCTTCGATGTGGGCTACTACATAGGCATGGGAGAAAATGCCTATGGCCAACTCTCTTCGCTCATGCGCAGGAAAACGAGTTACGAAAGCACGATGTCGGAAATCTACCGCGAAATGAGCCTCAATTTCGGAAAAGCGGTCGACGTCCTCATGGACGTCTCAGAACACACGGCGGGACAGGCAGCAACCGACAAACGAAACACGCTCTCACTCTACGACGCATGGCTCTCCACAGCGAGCGAGAAACTTGAGCGCGAACTCCTTGCACGGGGCATTCACCCTGTGAAGGTCTCACGCAAGCAAACGAACTGACTTTGGCAATGTCGCACGCGCCTCACTCAAAACACCCAGCCCTGGGTCGTCTTGCGAGCCTCTGCCGTCGTGCCCACGGCATTTTGGCAGGGTATTATGACCTTTCCCCCGAAGAACCCGACTTTGACGCCTACCTTCTTTCACCACGTGAAGTGTTTGGAAACGGTGGTGCAGTGCTCCTCGAAGAAGACGAAGACGAGACAGGCGAAGGAGGTGGTGCCCTGTCCTTGGGACTTTGTTTTGGCACTGGACTCGCCGATGGCCTCCTCCGTGCGGAAGGTGCAACGCTCCAAACGGTGGCAGTTGTGGCAGAGGAAACAAGCCACTTCCTGACGCTCGCCGAAGCTGCCAGGAGGGACGTTGGTGTCTCGAGGCTTGAGCTCGAAACACTGGGCGAAATCGATCGGTTTCTTGCCCTTCTCCATTGGAACCAGAACACGCCTGTTTCTGCGCGTTCTCTTTGCGACGCCATGTTCGAAGGACACCGTTTTGCCCCCGGCGCGCAACTCGCCCTTTACGTTGAAGCCGAGGCTCGCGCATTTTTGCACCTCCGACGCGCATTCGCAGACGTGTGGGAAAACCGCGCGATAGACACACAGCGCATAAATAGCGAGGCCTCTCGTTACCTCAGAGACGTGCGGGAAAACATGCTCCGCGCTTCACCGGCACGACGTCGTGCCGCATAGGCAGAAGACGCGCTGCTGGGGCAGAAGGCGTGCCTCTGAACACAGGGCCTCTCAGTGAAACGTACGGCTCACCTCGCCTAAGCCATCGTCGATGCCTTCGTCATGGAAGTCTTGGTGGTCGAAAGCCCTCCGCGACTTCAACCAACCAAACCACTGGAGACTTTGCTCCACCAACCAAAAATGGGTCATGACTTGGTTTGCGGGAATGTGGGCATGACAAAACGCAAGAGCTTCCTCGTCTGCGGCTTTCGGGTTCGCTTGAACCCACGAGCGGAATGCGTTCTTGAAGGCGTTCTTGTCGAACGATGTCATCGTCGTCTCCCCTGTCCCGTGTCCATCGACGTCCCTATGCGGACATCGCTTACAAAAAGAATGTCGGCATTTCTTTCCGTCTATTAAGCATTCGTTTTGGGAAGTTTGCTGTGAAATAGCGAATTTCGGGGTGCCATGGTAAACAAGAACGAAGCCTTACGAACATGGAGCAAAAAACGCGATGCAGATTGAAAAGCACAACATCCGCAACGTCGAACTCTTTGAACTTGCCGACGCTGGCAGGCTCGGAGTTCCAGACCATGTCGCCGCCTTTCTTGAACGTGCGGAGTACCCGTGGAATGCGCTAGGCGCCACGCTCACCGCTTTTGTGAAGGGCTGTGTGGACGCCGTGCCAGAGTCCGAGAGGTTCCGAGGCAAGGTGAGCCCCCTGGCTCACATCGCCACTCCCGATTCTGTCGTCATTTGTGAAGGCGCCGAGGTCGAGCCCTTCGCATATATAGAAGGCCCTGCATTCATAGGGCCCGGAGCCGTTGTGCGCCATGGGGCCTACATCCGTGGATCGGTTTACGTCGGCCGAAAAGCGATTGTGGGGCACACGACAGAAGCGAAAGGCTGTCTGCTGCTGACGGGTGCGAAAGCAGCGCACTTCGCCTACATCGGCGACAGTCTCTTGGGTGTCGAGACAAACTTAGGAGCCGGAACAAAACTCGCAAACTTGCGCCTTGACCACGGCACTGTGAAAATACTTGTGGCAGGGGAACGCGTCGAAACGGGCTTAAAAAAATTTGGAGCCGTCTTCGGCAACCGCGCACAAACGGGCTGCAACTCGGTCATGAATCCAGGCACGATTCTCATGCCGGGGGCGTTGGCACTGCCCAATAGCACGCAAGGGGGGATTGTGCGTGGCCTTGCCCGCGGACGCCGCTAAGCGGCGGGGCTCGACGGAAGGCAGCCAGAAGGCTCGTTTGTCGTCTCAGGCAGCCCGAAGTCTTGAGATGTCCTGGCGCCTTTCCAGATCAAGTCCCCAATGTTCGCGCCACTCACCTCTGCGGCCCATCGACTCAAACCGCACGCGGCACTTTGCAGCCGACGTCAGTTCGAACGACAGTCGCACGGCACTGCCGTTGTCTCGCTGGCCTTCGAAACGAAACAGGTGGCTTGCAATGTCACCGTTGCCCCGGCCACCGCCCATCCAATTGAGTTTGTGAATGTGCCCACGGGTGTCGTAGAACTGAATTTCCATTCCACAGTCGGCCGTATTCGAGAGAACGAAATAGGCATCGAGGAGGCACTGACCCGAGTCTTGCGCAACCAGATTCGCCCGGAACGAATAGGCGACATTTTCCAGAGCCTCGTGCCCTTCCAGCACTCCAATCAGCTCTGTTCCGTCTGCCAACACGCCATCGCCGTGAAAATTGCCAAGCATCGGCGCAAATGCCTTAATCATACCTCGAGCCCCCTCAAGTGACGCTGAATCGAATCCCGATTCCGGGGAATGGGTCCCTCGAGCACCCACAAAAGCCTTTCGGGGGCTTTCTACCGCCGCTTGAGGACTTCTTGGAAAAAAGAACGGAAACGATATTTTTATGATACTTTTCAGCCATATAAAAAATTATAGCTTTTCCAGTATCTTCTGGAGCGTGGCATCGGAAAGCGGGGCAACATCTTGGCTTCGCTTGACAAAATCAGCGGGGATAGACCCCTGTTTAGAGATATAAACAGTGGGGTCGAAGCCCGCTTGTCCGGCCAGTTCTGCCGCGGCCTGAAGGAGCGGGCCATGATGTGGGTACGTTCGCACTGCGCTCCTCAAGCGGGCAAAGGCCTCTTTGCCTTTGCCACGTGCCCTCAGAAGTTGAGCCTCCTCAACGAGCACAAGACCCCTTTCTTTCGGTGTCAAAGCAACGGCCATGGCGCGTCGCAGCGAGAAAGAGGGGTCTCTTCTCAGAAGACGCAAGAGTCGACCGTGCAACAACCAATATTGGAAGTCGTTCACGGCAGAAGATTCTGCGCGTGCTGACTCCATGAGAAACATCAGGCCTTCCGTCCAAACCTCCGGACTCGACGTTTGCGCCGCATAACGAGCTCTCACCAACGCCCATTCATAACGGAACGGAAGATTTTGCGGTTCAACCGATCGGAGAATTTCAAGCGCCTGATGAACGATGCCCATTTCGTTGTCTTGCAGAGCCATATTCATTTGCATGACACGAAGAGCGTCCGACAGAATCTCTCGGCCACGCAACGCCACAAGACTTGTCAGGACGTTCTGCGTGGGCTCGACATACGTTTTGCGAAGTGCCTGAAAAAGCACTCCAGTGGCGGCGGCGTCGGTGTCGGTGCGAGCACGGGCAGCAGACAATTCAAAGGGTGGAAATTCGAAATCGACAGCAAGCAAATTCAAATAGGGAACAAGGAGGGTGTCCGAGCCGCGGTTGTAAACCCCCTCAGTGGAAGAGAGAACGCCTTCCCACTCCTTGCGCTGCGATCCAAAAACCTCCGCTGTCAGAACCATCCTCTCTCTTCTAGAAAGGCGCGAGAAGGCCCGAACCATCCACACACTGCGCTGCTGGTACCATTCTGCATTGAGGTTGGGTTGCGACAGAAAATGCGCAAGGAGTGGCCGTATATCATCAAGCGAGGAGCGCTCGAGAGCAGGCAAAGCGCTATCGAGGAGGGAAAGGACAACGCCCATTCTTTTCCATGCATCACTTTCACGCTCCGCCACGCGCGCTTTCGAGAGGAAACGCCGGGCGCCTGCGAAGTCTCCGGCGGAAAGGAGAGCACGCACGTGATGAGGGCATGCATAAGCATTGTCCGGAGTCGGATCCACGCATTCGGAACGAAGAACGTTAGGCGCCTTCACAAGACTGCTCACACCCATGTAATAACGCGTCAGAAGTTCTTTCGCGAGAAGGGCCTCGACAGGCTGCTCGGGTTTCACGGGCGGGGGAAGTGAGAATCGCCTGCGGGCGAGAACATAGTCGCCTCGTAAAATGGCCTCTTCCACGCTCTGCAGATACGCTCCATTCTTTCCCACAAGCCCGAAGTCGTGCGATGGAATGCCATCGAAGGGACTCTCTTTTGCCGCCAACGTCGTTTCGGAAGTGGTGGCCACAGACCTGCTTCGTGCCTCGTCCTGCGGGTCGACTTCAGAGTCGTC
>JADCJN010000034.1 GCA_020247005.1 Silvanigrellales bacterium | reverse complement strand
CTTCGATCGACATTCCGGGGGCCGGAGGGCGGGGCACGCACAGTTGGCGCGAAGATAAGCCGTGTGCAAGTCTAGCTCGGTCAGGCTACACCATGAAGCGAGGCGTTCCCCGGTCGCCCCAGGGGTGCGAAGCACCCCTGGATGGCGAACAGGTCAACACAAAAACAGAAACTCAAACCGTGACTGGAATGGGAACTGAGACGGGAACCCAGACAGGAACCCAGAATGCAGAATCAATGACGACGAGCACAACATCTTCACAAACGTCGACTGCCCCTTCGGTTTCTGGCTTCGCGAACAAATCGCTGCGAATTACCGGATCGTTCATTCGCTATTGTATTCCATTTGCGGCCTTGGGTGCGAATTGCGAAGAGCACTCGATTTCGGGTTCTGCCACAGTCCGATCTTCCAAAAATCGCACCGCGTGCAATGTCTTTATGGGAAGCTCCGGTGACTCCATTAGTATTAAGTCTGCAGAGGGAACTGTTGCATTCGGAAAGTTTGCGTCCTCAGCCGATGTGCAAAAACTGACATCGGGATTTGAGGCTGTCGACACACGCAACCGCACTTGGAAGCTCAGCCCGAAAGACGCTTGCCTCTCTTCCTCATTCTAACAGCATCTTACAGACATTTGGGACAATTTCACGCCCACGAATAAACTCAAGATTTCCTTTTCTCATGCCGATACCGCCTTCATGTTTCCGTTCGCTCCCCTTCCCCAGAATGAGACGAGGTTCACGATGAATCGCTCCCATTTGGTCGTGTTTTTTCCTCTTTTTTCAATGATTGCCGTTGGCTGTGCGAAGGATGCGAGTGACGCGGAAACGAAGTCCATTGGGCTCAATGACACGTCCCTCTCAACAGGTTCGGTGGAGTGCCAAGCGGCACCCAAGCTCGCTGGCTCAAAGCATTGGGCGAAGGAGGGGAACGGGTTCAAGTATTCTGGCGCACCCGACCTTGGAGCTTTAGGGCGAAATCTCTTTGCGGCCCGAATTCGGTTCGAACTAAAATCGGATCTCGTGCAGAACAACATGAGCATTTACGGCGGCATCACAGAAGCACCCGTGGCAGGGGAAGGCAACACCCTTCGTCCACTGGAAATGGCGGTGAGCACAGGCTCCAAGTACACGGTAAACTTTGAAGTCCAGAAGACTCGGGGTGGGAACTGGTACGCATCGAAAATCCACGTCGACGCCAACATTGGCTCGGGCCAAACTTCGCGCTCCACTTACGATTGCAAAGCTCCCAACATGGAGTTCGCGCAGGACCCTAAACTGCGGTTCCCTGGGGTTGGCGTCGACTCGACCGCTCGAGTCGATTCCGAAGCATCAAAAGACTGCAAGCCTGTTTCAATTTCCGCATCTCTCAACACAAGTGCCAGCGGATTTCCAAGGAACATGGAAGGCGCCGTCACCTACAAACTCGTCAATGTGACGAGCGGCAGCGAAGTCGCTCCTTCGGTCACCCGGCATGTTTTCTCGACGGGTTATTCTTCCAGTGCAAGCTTCTCGACGAAGACGTCGGGCATGCATACGGTTGAAGTGGAGTTCAAACCAAAAGGAAGGACGGACGTTTATAGCGGCCAGCAGACAGTCGACTTCGGAAACGAGGCGTGTCCAAAGGCCCCGAGCAATCCAAGCTTGAGAATCGACGTCCGCTGAAACGGAATTGAATAATCAGGGCATTCCTCTTGAGCTCTCGTCCTCTCTTCTCACACTCCTTTCCTCTGGAGAGCCTCATGAATTCGCGTTTTTTTAATCACGGCCCATTCTTTGTCACCGCCACCCTTCTTGCTCTGGGTTCAGGGTGCGCAAAATCTTCGGAGAGCACGGAAACGGAGTTTCTGCGTTCAAACCAGAGCACGACTGTAACTCCACAACGCATTTCATGCACCGCGCCGGCCTCTGGAGATTTCAAACTCGTCAACGGCGCGTTCACCTACACGAGCCCGGTTCGCGATCTCAACGCGCTCAAAGCGGCGTTCGCGTCCACCACCATCAACGTGTTCGACCAATGGGTGAAAAGCGAAAGCCCCGTGCGCATCGACCTTCGCAATCTCAACGTTGTGACCGGGTCAAATCGCCTCGAAGGGCGAGGCCTCGGCTCAAACACGGAATCGCTTTTCGACGTTGTGGTGGAAACAAAGTCGGCAAAAGCAGGCTCTCAGTCCTTGGTGTACATTGAGAAAATCCGTGTTTATCACAAGAACATGAGAAGCACTCTGGAAGTGACTTGTCCGGCCCCGACACTCCCCAGCGCGGGCGTGGTTGAAGGTCTCAATGCGCTCGCCGCCGGGGTGTTTAAGGCCCAATGTCCCAACGCAAAAGATCGCATCCTCTTTCGTTTCGACATGAACAACTATGGAAGCGGCGTCACTGGCACGTTGCAGTCACAACTTCAGTACAATCAGGGCGCAACGTGGATTCCTACCGACGGCTCGAGGGTTTCCTCGGACGGTTCCGTCATCAACATGGGGAATCTCTATTCCTTCAATTCATGGATGGGCGGTCAAACTGTCGAGCTCCCTTTCGAAGTGCAGTTCCCTGGCGATTTCCGTCTGTCGTATCAGGTGAAAGACAACCTCGGAGGCGTTCTGCGTGAGTTTGCCTCGGAGCCTGTCCGCGTTCAACGGGGGGCGAATTGCGCACTTTCGTCTGCCGACGTTTTTCACTCCGTGGCTGCGCCCGCAACCACAGCGGGAGCATCGACATCCACAACGCAACCCCGCGGCACTCTGTGCACGGACGCGCGGCCAACAGGCTACCAAGGAACGGTTTCGTTGACCTATTGGGAACGACGTGAATGCGAGATGTCGAACCCGAACAACGTGACAGCCCAAATTGAAAAGTTCGGAAGCGACGAGGGCAAGCGCAACCGCTGCATGGTGGCCTATTTCGACAGGCACTGCCGCTAACTCTTGCCGCTAACTCTATTGCTCGGCTTGCTGCTCAGGTGGCTTGCTGAAGGCCCACAACACCCGCGTCAGACTCCGAGCGTCGCGTGGTTTCAAGAAGGATCATGTCGAGAATCATGAGTCCGATGCCGACGTCGATGCTGATGTCAGCAACGTTGAAAACGGGAAAGCTGTACTCCCACCCAAAGATTCTCCACTGGAAGTGCAAAAAGTCGATGACGTAGGTCAGAAGCAGTCTATCGATGAAATTCCCCAAAGCGCCTGCCAAAATAAACACCAATGCCGTGCGGTAGAGGGTGTTCGACGGTGGGGTGCGGCGGAACAGAAACAAAACCCCTCCCACAGCTATCACGGTCACGGAGTAGAAGAGCCCCAGACGCCAAAAGTCCGGGAGGTCGGAGAAAATGCCCCACACCGCACCATGGTTGCGAAGATACGTGAAATTGAACTCGAGCCAGTTCTTGCTGACCATGGGAGCGGGCTCCGAGGCAGGCGCACCATTGGCGGCATCCACCTCTCCGGGCGTCGTGCCAAAACCCGCCACAAGGAGGTGCGTGGCGCGATAGATTTCAGAATTTTGGGGATCTGAGTAGGCGAGATAAGACTTTTCGGCATGCCATTTCGTCGTTTGGTCGAGCCCAAGCATCGCCAAAAAGAGCAGAAGGTATCCGACGAGTACAAAATTAAACGGCTTTTTTCCAGACGACTCCATCTGACTCATTTTCACCCTGTATGGCCCTTTCAGTTTAGTGCTGCGAACGCAATCGATTCCGTCGCGCAATGGCGACTTCTGTGAGCGCAATGTCGAGCACGAGGAGCAACAACCCCACGTTGATAGCGACATCGGCCCAGTTGAAGACGGGGAAAGAGTATTCCCAGCCGAAAATTTTCCAATGGAACTGGATCCAGTCGATGACGTAACGCAAAGCGATGCGATCGATGAGGTTCCCCGCGGCACCCGCCAAAATGACAACCAGCGCGGCGCGCCCAAGCCGTTGGCCAGGGTGAGACGTGACGAGAAGATACGTGATGATGCCACCCACCAGGGCTGTCACAATGTAGAACAGCATGAACCTCGTCGACTCCGCCACCTGTGCGAACGAGCCCCAGGCAGCACCGGGGTTGCGCACGTAGGTCAGGTGAAAGTCGAGCCAAGCCGGCGTCACTTGGGCCGCTGTGAGGCCCTGCTCGCGCGCCGCGGCTGGTGAAACGCCCAAAGTAAAAACATGCTGCTTGGAACCGCGGTAGCCGCGGATGTCGGATTCGTGACTCCACACGAGGAAGCTCGATTCCGCATGAAACTTTGATGTTTGGTCGAACAAGAGCGTCGAAAGAAACAGCAAAACATACCCGGCCCACACGCCCAGGCCTCTTCGGGAGCCCTCGGCGACACTCTGTCTAGCTGGCTCTGGCTCTCGCGACATTTTCAATGAGAACATGGTACGACCGACCTGCTGCACACCCCGGGCGAATGCCGCTTCGAGTTGCGAAACGCGCACCGACGCAAACGGGACACAGTCTGACCTCTTGGAACGTCGAGGAATTCGCGCATGGCACTCCAGGGAAGCCGGGATGGGTTGGAACATAGAACCACGAAACGGCCAGACGAAGCAAAGGGGGGACACTCTTCCACATCGCTTTCCTGGCTTCGCGTGACGCTCGATGATGGCCGTGCGTGGATGCCCATCCGTGGATTTCGACTTGCGCAAACCTATTGCGGGAACGATTTGCCACGTACGGAATTTCTGTCGAGCGGAAGCACCCAGGCTGTGCGCGCGCGACACGCGTTTAGTGCGGATGCTTTAAAAGTTTACGCCTGCGATGCAACGAAAGCATTCGTGTCGTTTCTCGAGAGCGCAGGCTTTCACCGTCAGTCACCCCTCGTGTCTCTTGTTCCGCCACCCGCTGCGTGGCCTACGAGCTCTCTTGCCGCGATGCTCGCTTTTTTCGCGCAAGAAGGCCTGCCCCTCGTGCGTCTGGACGTGGAATCGCACGATGCATCCCCTAGCGCCTTGCTTTCCCTGCTCAACTCACTCGCACAGCACGATGAAGGGCGTGTGGTGGTGTTTGGCACGAGCGTGCATCACATCCTTGTCGCGCGTGCCCTCGCTTCCCCACTTTTCGACGCGAGAGAACACTTTACTCCGGTGAAAAAGCTTCTTGTCATCGACACCGGTGGGACGAAGGGCCGAACCGAAGCTTTCTCTAAACCTGACTTCCTCGCGTTGCTGCGCTCCACCTACGAACCTTTGTGCGAGTCTCTGGTGCTTGGCTCCGAGTACGGGATGTGTGAACTCGCAAGCCAGGCCTACGCTTTGTTTCCGGAAGAGCAAGACTCTTCGGAGGCTTCGAACACAGCCCTTCAAGACGGCACCTCCACTCGCCTGACCTTCACATGCAACGCAGGGTTGCAGGTGTCCGCCGTCGACCTCCGTCAAAGGCGCATTCTTCCGGCGGGTGAAGTTGGATTCCTTGCGTTCGAAGACCAAAGAAACGGCGAAAGCGAACGCCTTGTTGTCACCGAAGACCTCGGACGTGTCGACTCCGCGGGGCGCTTCGAACTTCTGGGACGTGCGCCCGATGCCACTCTCAAAGGCTGCAGTTTGAATGTGAAGACTGGCTTTCTTTTTGGCTCCGCTGAACGAAGCAATTCTCACTTTCACACCTCGCCTTCTTTGCCTTTCGAGGCTGCCAAGATTCTGGAAAGTCTTCATGCAAAGGGAGTGAGTGCGGGCCTCCGTGAAGATTTGAAAGCAGCCCTGCAGAGCGTGGAGGAACATTGGCCCGCTGTCGTCAAGCTTCGCGCAAGCGTTGTTGATGCTCAAAAAGGCGCACCGTCGTTGTGCGTCGTTTCCAGCGCAAACGTACCTGTCGTGTTTCTTTACCCGCTCGTGCACGCATGGTCCCTGGGTTGCGAGCGTTTCGATCTGAAATTGCCTTCGCTCAGAGAGGACGATTCCTTGTCTGCCCGTGTCCGTTTCCTGCAAGGCGCCCTGCTCGAGATCATTGCTCCCTGCTTCGAAGGCATGCTCATTTCAACCTCGTCTTCGCTCGACTCTTTCGACGTCTCAAACCCCGCGCGCCGTTACCTCGTGTTCGGCACCGACGCCACCTGCTCGGTGTTCGAGAGTCGCTTTGGAAAACGAGTGTCCGCGCTTGGGGAAGTCGTGAATGCTCTCGACCTCGCCGACACCCTTCCCTCTGCGGCCGCCTGCCTTCTTTCCCAGGCCTGCCAGCGCTTCTTTGGCCGAGGCTGCCTCACGCCTGTGGCCGCCTTCGTCTGCGAGGGCTTTGACGCGGGAGCATTCGCCGAAGAACTCTCAGCCGGCTTCCTCGAGCGGCTCACCTCGGAAGGGCCTGAAGTCGAAACTCAGGTGAATTGGATGCATGCCCAAGACATGCTCGAAATTCGGTACCTCCTGGCGCAGGCAGGACACGCAAACCCTGCGTCCTGCCTTCGAGAGGAGGCCGCCGCCTGGGTCGTTGATCTCCGCGACGTGCCCGCTCATTTCGACTTCGAAAAACTCCCTTGGTCATTGGGAGGTTCGGGCCTCGTTTTCCTGCTGCCGGAAAAAGCGAAACCCGCGTGCTCGGGATTGCTGTCTGTCTTCCCCCCAAATCCAGGCCTGTACGACCCTCATTTGGGGGAAGCTTGGCGAAGCCGCTTAGAGCGCCTCTTCGCTTGAACTTCCAATCGCCTGCAGAGCGCCCGCAAGGAACTCGTGCGAGGCGCGTTCGTCCGCGGAAAGGTAACGGTTTGCTTTCACCTTCTTGTCGAGGGCCTTAAATTCGGCCTGAAGGGAAGCCACGAGTCCCGCCAGGGCCTGCGAGCGCACTTCACTCGCAAGCACCTTCACTTTGGAACCCTCTTTCAACACCTCAACCTTCTGCGTGGGCGCGAAGCGGTCGGCGTTGGCCATGTCTTGCAGAAGGCGATCGATGGCAGCACCGCGCGTGGCCGTGTCGACTCCAGGGCGTTGTGCAAGAGCCACGAGGCCCATGGCAAGCGTGTGGGAAAGCTCGCCTCGAATGGCGGGACGTGCAGCCACATCGCCCCCTGTCGACGACGCCGTGACGACCACAGTGCCGAGCTCCTGAAGAACACGGCTCGAAGCGGCCGAAAGATTCACGTCAAGTGCGCTCGTCAACGACGCACTGGCGCCCGCCAGCACGTCGCTGGCAGCGGCCCTGTCGGCTTCGCTCACGCGGCCGAGGAGGGCGGCGAAAAGCTCAGTCTGCGCTTGCTTCGCTATTTGGACCGACGCCAGAACATCGCCCTTTCCTGCGAACGTCGATGTCTGCGCATCAAAGCCCGTGGAAAAGAGCGACGCCATGTTCGCCGCAAGGCTCGCCTGTACCTTCCGCTCGAAAGATTTAAAGGCCTGCCCGCTCACGTTCCCCTGCGACGTGAAGAGATTTTTGATAAACGCCGTGGCGAATTCGAGCCCGGTGAAGAAAGAGACCTCTGTGCCCTTCTCAACGCCATCCACAGGTTTCCATTCCCCAAGAAGCCGTGTTTCACGGGAAAGCGCGCTGACGTAGGAATAGCTTCCTGTGCGCAGAAAGTGGCGGAAAGCGACCTGAGATTCACGCGTGTACTGGGCCGCAATGTTCGCAATTTCTTCGACTGTGAGAGCAAGCGGCGCGCGTCCTTCGAGCTTCTGCTTCGCATCGGCACTCGCTAGGGCCTCGCTTGCTTTTTGCGCAAGGTAGCCCTTGAGGGTCACAAACCCACCAAGCTTCGGCGAAAGGTTCGATTCTTGGGAAGAGAGACGGCCTGCAGGAACGTCCAACGCTTGTTTGGGCGAGGCAAAGAAGTCGTATTGACGGCAAAAAGGATCGACGCCGTTTACGGTGTCTTCATGGTCGGCATCGTTGCAAAAGGGGTATGCGGGTTCGCGCGAAGCCATCGTTTGCTTCCCGCCGCCGTAAACAATGTCGACGAATTGGGCATCGTAGGGTTGACGCAAGCCCAAAGTGACGTCGCGGTTGGGGTTCGAAAGGTCGGCGAAAAGCGTGTCTTCCATGGCGAACGGGTTGTAGTCCATTGTAGTGGAGGAGTAGACCCAGTCGGTTTCGTTGTACTTCGAAACGTCACCCGTCAGCGTTCCCTTAAAGTTGTGGTCCATGCCCAGGGCATGACCCACTTCGTGGAGAAGCGTGGAACGGATGAGGGCACGCCCGGCTTCATCAGCAGTGTCGGCCGCACGCGAGTTCGCCATGAACACGGCGTCCCGCATGTCAACCCCTGGGCGCTCGCAGCGAAGAGCACCTTTCGAACGCAGCGCGCTGAGGAAGGCCGCCTTGCTTTGAGCGCTGGGTGTGTTTGCAGCCGACGCGGAGCTGTCACCGCCGTCGAGGTAACGAGCTCCCGAGATGTTGTACCAAGCGAGTGGAAGATAAATCAGGCTGTGTGTTTGGATGCCTGTGAGAGGGTCGGACGACTGCGACTCATAGGCGGCAGGGGCATCGGCCACGGCATCGAAAAGCACCACGTTGTAACGGGGGTCCCCAAGCTTCACGTTGGCAGGCAGCTTGCCTTTAAACACCATGACTTGTTTCTCGGGGCGCACGGTGTCGAAGTAACGGTTCCAGCCTTCCACGCCAGCCTTGATTTCAGGCAGGAGCGTTTCAGGAATGTTCGACGTCACCCACCAGGCGATTTCCTTGCCCTCGGAAATGTCGTACCGCGAAACGTGAGTGGTGGCGACTTTCGCAACGGAGCTCAAATCGTCGGCCGCTGTGCCAACCTGAGGCAACCACGCAGTGACGGGGAAGGTTCCCATGCGTTTGAGGAGCGTGGGAAAATGAGTAGGATCGTTTTCACGTCCCGGTTCCGGCTCGACGATTTCAAGCCCCTTCGCGTTGCCAACAACATTCGCACGCGGCCGCACGGCCTCGATGAAGTCGAACTGGGCTCCTGAAGCGTCGCGAAAAGTGATTTCGAAGACGAGCGTGTCGTCTTTCGAATCGAATTCCATGCTCCGAACGAAGGCCTTCGCACCTTCTATTGGCGTCACACCAAGCCAATCGCCAATGACGCGGGACGACTCGAGGCCCAGCGCGTCTGCTTTCAGCGAGAGCCCCTCTCCGGACTCCGAAACAATAAGGAAACGCGCCAAGATATTTTCAGCGGGGTAATCGCTTTCGACTTCCGAAGCATCGCGAGAAATGAGCAAGAGGGCATCACCGACGCGCTTGAACGCCGCGACTTTGGTGGTGAGCGCAAACACCGTCGAGGCCTCAAAAGCCCCCGTCCCATAGTTCAACACCTTTGCGTACTGGAGGTCCGAGCCCCACAGGAGCTCTTTGCCCAAAAGCGACTTCGGCAACGTCACGTCGCCCGAAACACGGATGTCCGCCGGAGTGACGTTGGACCGTTGGCCTTCCAGGGCCTCGAGGCGCGCCTGCAGCGCTTCAAACTGTTCGCGCTCCTCACGACGCTCGGCCTCCGACTTCCCACTCTTTGAGAGGGGCTGACCAACGGGCTCGGACGCGGACGCGGGTGTTTCTCCCTTTTCGCCACCCGAGGACTTGGAACACGAAGATGCAAGGACTCCGAGGACGCTAAAGGCAACGAGGTTCCGTGTAAAACGAAGGGACCGTGGCAGGCGACCAAAAGGACCTTGAAGAAGAAAATTCGACATGTTGAGCAAGCTCCCGAAGAAAGGCGCGGGTGGGTATTGAGTCCCGTGAAAGACCCTGAACCCTTAACCTACGGGCCTGTAGACGACAAGACTCGCGTCGGGCGCAATGAGGCGACTCAGAGCGAGGCCTGGAATGAACTTCACCACGTGCGCAAAGGCGAGACGCCTCAAGGAGTTTTTGATACAAAAAAAGAGTGTCTGGACTCCGAGGCCAAGCTATCATGAAAGCTTTGTTTCAGGCTCATAGGTCTCTGCAAAAGGCTGGGCACGCCCGTACAAAAGGGAAAAAGTGAATACCGAGCCCCGCGGTGCAGGGGGCATGGGAACAACGGCGAAAACTACCTCACACAGACAGCCATACGGGTGTTGGTCTTGCCGGTGTCGGCCGCGCTGCCAACGTGCAAGCCCACGGCCCACGCGCTGGACGCGGACCAGGACACCGAGCTCGAAGACCAAAATTGTGTCATGACACTTCCGAAGAACGTCGTAAGATTCGAAGTCTGGTTCAAGCCCCGCGCGCCCGCGTTGTACATCTGCATCAACTCTTTTTGCGTCGGTAAACGCCAGTCAGTGTAGGTGGCGCCAATGACAGGAATGGGCGAGCGAAGGGCGACAACGGGATTCCCGCTCTCTCCCAGCGTGTGGCAGAAGTCGATAGCGTTCTGCCAGGTGTGACTCGACGCCGACACTTCTGTCACCATGAGGCCCGAAATGAGCTCACGAAACACGCAGTGTTTGTCGGCATGATTGCACCCATCCCCCCCGCCAAGATTGTCGGAGGACTGCCCGCCTGGCGCGAAATTGGGCGTGATATCTTGCCAGTTCCCATTGGGATCGTGCGCAAGTGTCGCGTCCGCGCCTGTGTTGCCATCGGCCGTGCTCCCTGTGGCGTAGATGCCACCGCAGGAGAAATCATTCCCTGCCGTGACTATTTGCCCACCTATGAGCATCGTCCACGCAGGGATATCACCTGGAAGGCTTGTTGGACGATTGTTCCCATCATCTATCGTGTCGAAAAAATCCAGACCCGCTGTTGCCGGCAGAACCGTATTGTTCCAGTCACCTGCACCTGGAGCCGGGTCGCCATCCCAAGAGCCTGAACCGAGATCGGTGATGTTCGCACGGTTCCGGCAAAGCGATTTCCCTTGGCTCGGAATCCCTGCGAAGGTCAACACTGTGCCGCTGGAGTTGCGTTTCTTGCGAATATCCCAGCCTGTGAAGTTCGCCGTTTCCGCCGCCTTGATTGTCCCGCCTGAAGGAACCACGCAGCCTTCAGCTCCGTCCGATGCGCAGGTGGCAAGCGTGCCGGGGACGCCGGCCACCGTGTCATTTGTGCGCACGTTCGCGACGTCAGGAAAGTCTGGGGCAAAGGTCCCTGTGGACGCGAAAGCAGGACCGTAGGCAACACCAGAGCGCACATCGCTTGAGTCTGGCAGCACCACTGTACCCGTTTCGCCAGCAACGGAAGCCGTGGAAATCACCTTCGCTGCAAGACCGCTTATTGCTGCTGCGGGAAACGCGCTACTCGACACGCACCCCAACTCGCCGTCGGAGGCGCACTCACCCGGCCCGGAAAACGAGAGTGAGCCACTGACGCCCACAATGACAACGCCTTGTTTCACGTTGCCAGGGACGATTTTGGCAAGCTCAGTTTTCGAGAAGGAGAGGTAGTCTTCTGAAGTTACGCAGCCTTTCTCCTTATCTTTGGAGCAAAGGTTCACAGCCTTGCCTGATGTGCCCACGACCAACGTTCCTTTGCGCTTCTTCCCGTCCGCGCAGGTGTACTCTTTGCCCGCCCGCACTTCCTTGGGGTCAAGGCACGAAGAAGCGCTTTCCTTCGTACCCGCAGGGCTCTTCGCGGCCGCCAAAATGTCCGGGTTGGTTTCCACTGAAACCTGTTTCGACTTCCCGCACGCAGGCAACAGCGCTGACCAAATGGCACTGGAAAACAAGGTCAATCGCAAGGAAGCTGGACGCATGGGGGACTCCATGAGCAGGCGTTTCGAGGTCACAAAGAGAAGGAAGGGGCATCCTCCCCAGTCCTTGTTCTCTCGGAACATCCCCGCCTTGGGCTGAGCCGGATTTCCCCCCCCAGTTGTTCTATCGAAGGCATCATGTCATCGGGGCCTGAGGAGGCTCCGTTCCCGGGAAGCAGAGCTGGGGGACTCCTCTTCGCATTGACAAGAGCTCGCGAGAAAGGCCCCGAGCTGAAACAGTCTTCTCACCGAGACGTCCGTGTTCGGCAGTCTGCCAGCCTGCAACGCGGAGAGTGGAAACCAGGCGACGGCATGCGACTCGTCGTTGCCCGGCAAGGGCGTGGACTCTGCTTCCCCCGAGGAAACGACAAGAAATCGGACATCGAAGTGAAGGTGCTCCGGTTCCAACCCACGTGCGGGAAACAGGTGAATGTCGACGTCGATAGGAAACACACGCCCAGAGTCGCAAAAAGAGGCCAACCTCAAACCGGAAATGCCGGTTTCCTCGGTGGCCTCCCGAAGCGCGACGTTCCAGGTGTCTTCCTGACCGTCGCTGTGCCCGCCCGGCTGAAGCCACAGACCGAGTTTGGCATGGTGGAGCAGGCAAACGAACCGCCCAGAGGCATCGAGAAGGAGCGCAGACCCCGTGACGTGCCCTGGCAGTGTCGAGCGGTGAAACGGGCGTGGTGTGTTTGCAAGAAAAGCGCGCAGCCGCATGGCGCGCTCTTTGACGTCCGCAAGGTCGAAAGCCCGCTGGGCAACAAGCTCCGGCGTCTGTTCCAGCCAGTTGAGAAAGTGGCTGAGCGACTCGTCGAGGCTTGAAGGCAAGCGCAAAGGCGCAAGCCGCTGAGTGGGAATCAAGACGTCACCTTTGGCCGATAAAAGAAAACCGCCCGGCGCAGCCTTGGAAAGCGCGCACCGGGCGGACAGTATCAGGGAATCGGCTTTCGAGTCACGCGGAAGCAGCCAGACGTGCTGACTGCAGTGCCTTCAAACGTGCTGACTGCAGTGCCTTCAAACGTGCTTACTGCACTGTCACCGATGAACTGCTCGAATACTCCCACTTGCCCGCGGCGCGATTGAAACCGCCCAGCCGCACGAAGTACGTACCTGCCGCCACACCCGTCACGCCCACGGCCGTCTGGCTCGTGGAAATCACGTGAGCAAGGCTTGCGAACGATTGGTCGGTCGAAAATTCAATGCGGTAGTAAGCGACAGGACCCGACGCACTCCAGCTGAGCTGCGTGCCTTCGGAAAGGCTTGCGGGTGCGGCAAAATTGATGCCCAGCCCCACAGGTGCGTTCACTGTCACTTGATTCGAACCTTGCGTCCCCTGAACGCGCCAATAAATGGCGCCTGGAGGAGGATTGGGGATCCGAAATTGCCCCGCAGCGCCCACTGCACCCACCACATAGGCGTCGGCGAAGTCGGCGCGGCGCGCCACTTCGATAACCGAACCCGCGGAGGCGGAGACCACAGGACCACCCATTTCTTCATTGTAGTCGTACGTAGACGTCTGGCCTGAGGCTGCAGGCGCCGCCGCCGCGGGCATCTCGGGCGCGGCGGCTTCGGCGCCATCCGCGGCTTCGTCTTCCACAGCTTCATCGCTAGCTTCGTCGGCAACGTCGTCGCCAGCTCCCGCGGCAGCGTCTTCAGACGCTGCCTCCGCAGGGGCCGCCGCTTCTGTCGCTGCTGCGTCTAGGGGCGCTTCTGCGGTGTCGCCCATGAAAAGGAAGTAAACGGCACCCCCGCACAGGACCAGCGCCGCAAGCCCCGCGAACAAAGCCATCTTCTTTTTGCGTTCGTCGCCCGCGAAGCCACCTTCCTTGAAGATTTGGCTCACGGCATTGGTCCCGCCGAAGCCGCTCGCGAAGTCGCCGCCTCCAAACTGGCTGTTGCCGCCTCCACCCGCTGGGCCCGCATTCGGAGGCTGTGCGCCCCCATTGAACTGCGTGCTGCCACCGCCGCCGAACATGGACCCGCCGAACCCGGAATCGAACTGAGACCCCGGCTGTCCGTCTTTCTTCTGCTGACTCATCTGGTGTTCCCCTCTCTGGCGCCGTTGCAGGCTGTGTCCTGAAACGACGACGGTCTCACCGAGTATCGACGGCCAAGGCGGAAGCTTGAGGGAAAAAAGGTACCGTCGCTCCAAACTTCCGACAGGGGTGCGGAAAGTGACGATTTAAGACCGCTCCAACAGGGCCCGGATCTCAGCCTCCGGACGCAACGCGAAGCCATGCTTTCCAAAACGGTGAGCGTAGGCATCATAATGAGACAACACCTGCATGAGCGTTCCTTTGTAGCCAAGCTCAGCGAGTTCCGTGCGAATACGGTACCGCATGGGGTTGCCCGCCATGGCTTCCATGACTTCGTCGGTGGGACGAAACACAACGAAGTCGACATCGGGGTGGACGTCCATGGAATGCTTCAGGAAGCTCTGGGAGCGTGTCTGGACGAGGCTCTTTATCGCCTGCACGGCCGTAAAGTAACCACCGTGTTTCATGACCGCACCAGGTTGTGCGCTCGTGTAGGCCACCATGGGGTCGATAAGAACCACAAGCCGCGCGCCTTTCCGAATGGCGGTATTGAAATCACTCGAACTCGTAAGCTGGCCATCGGAAAACCAATGGCCATTGATGCGCTCAGGAAGGTAGAACGGAGGAAGGGCCGTGCTCGCACGCACCGCAGCCGAGGCGCGGATGTCGCGCCAAGGCTCTTCGCCGAACACCACGTGCTCGCCTGTGTCCTGGTCGGTTGCGGAAATATAAAGTTCCTTTGGAAGCGCGGAAAGGTTGTCGACTATGCCTGCCCGTTTCAGCTGCCTTTCTATGAACGTCTTCAAGCGATCGCCTCGAAAGAACCCGACAGGAATGGTTCTTTGGATCCGCGCCACAATTTCACCGGGGTCGAGGGTCGACACTCCCCGAATGAGGTCGAGGACACGCCGCACAATTTCACCGCCCGCGAAATCGAAAATGACGGACAGCTGCAGGGGTTCAAGCCGGCCTTTGCGCTTGTAAAGTTGAGCCACGACGTCTTCAATGGGCAAACCGGCGGCCAAAGAGAGAGTGAGGATGGCGCCACTGCTCACACCGCAATAAATGTCGAAATCGTTATTCGTTTTGGTGGCGAAACACTCTTCGAGTGCATGGGAAACACCCACGGCATAAATGTAACCTTCAAGTCCACCACCCGACACGCACAGCGAAGTTTTCGTTTGCGCGTCGCGGAAGTCCGCAATTTGCCTCGTCGCGAAAAGAAACAACTCGACCGAGGAGTGGGGTGCTATCATCACGCGGCGCACGTTGGCCAAGCCAAGCTGGAAGCTGCGCTGCGCAGTCTCGTCGCCCTTGGGCAAAATGACGAGGATGCGACGGGCAGGAAAATGAAAGTCCCGAGGCGTGAACTTCTGCAGGGCGTGCCAAACGTCTTCAAAAACGATGGCGCGCGGCGCTTCGGCTTGTCCGGTGCCATTTTGCGCACCTTGAGCGATGTTCATGAGCACATCGGAGGATCTCCGTTCCTCCTGTGAGGACATTTCAGGGTCGTCGCCAGGGGCGTCTGAAAACCCTTCAGGACGTTCCCTGGGAACCGCGGGTGAAGCAACGTGCGTCAGCTTGGGCTCGCGACGCTTTCCGGAGGTCGGGGTGGAAGAAGGCACGAACAGCCGCTCGTCGACAATCACGAGGTCGGCATCGAGCCTGGGAAGAACATTGGCCACGTCGAAGGCGTTCGACAGAAACCACACCTGCGAGCCCAGCCTCTTCGCCACCGTCGAAAGTTTGGGATCG
>JADCJN010000033.1 GCA_020247005.1 Silvanigrellales bacterium | reverse complement strand
TCCCGTCGAGGGCACTCGCACGGAGCCCACGAAAGCAGAGCGTGCCTTTGAGCGCGGAACGCGATCAGTCGAATTTCCGCAAACGACACTTCCGAACGAAGAAGCCTCCAGCGTCTCGGGTTCGGCTTCGCAGGCCAACAACACCTTAGGGGAAGCCTCCAAGGCGCGTTCGGTGGGCCAGGCGCTTGAAACGTCACGAACAGCATTCGCTACTCGCCATGGCGGTGAAGGCGGGCAGGTGTCGTTCCGTCTTCGGGGCGCTCGCGCCTTCGAGCCGCGTTACCTTTTCGAAGGTGTTCCTCTTTCATCTTCGAGTGAAGGAGAGCAAGCTCTTTTCCTTGTTCCTTTGGCCCTTGTAGGAAGTTTCAGGGTCTTTCCCGACACGGCTCCCCTCGGACTTTCGGGTGGGAGTGCCGGCGGGGTGGGCGGCACGGTGAATTTCGAGGGCTGTGGACTCTCGTGTTTTTCGGCGTTCTCTGCAGGAGCGCGTGAACATTCAGGGTTCGCATCGCCGTCGAAACCTTCCTGGGGAGCTCACGCGAGCCTTTCTGCAGGAAGTTTCGGCGCTCGAAAAGGCGCGCTCGCGGGCGCCTGGCGAGCCTCAGAGAAGGCAACACTTCTGGTGGCTCTCGAGCGCACGCAATCGCGTGAAGATTTTTCATACACCGACGACGGCGGCACGCTGACCAAAAGCGATGACGACGTTATGCGCCGGCGCGTGAACAATGCCTTCTTGCGCACCTCGGGCGGCATGCGCGCCGCATGGCGCAATGTGCCCGTGGCGGGCGAGCTCACGTTCGACGTTCTGGGCGGCCTGGAAAAACGTGGATTGCCTGGCCCTGCGCTGTCGTCGGCCGGCGCGGTATCCGGCAACACGCAAGGCAACCACAGCGCACGAGCCGACACGCTCGTGCGTCGTTTTGGGCTAGCCACACTGCGGACACGCACACTGTTGGCAGCCTCTGGGTTCGAAGTGAACGGGCGTGCACATGCCACCTCCGGAGTGTCAGCGGCGACACGCACAGCCTCGGGTTGGCGCACCACAACAGAAGGGGAGGGAGCGAGGCAAGGAGGAGGTCTTCACCTCCTTGCGCCCTGGCAAAACGACTCTGGCGGCGCCTGGGGGCTTGGACTCGACGCCAGCGCGACACGCCAAAAGAACGAAACACGGCGCGAAGAGACGCGCGTGGGTGAACTTGAAGCCACACGCAAGACGCTCGCACCCGCAGCGCATGTCAGCCGGTCGTTTTGGGAACGGCGCATTGCTGCCACCGCAGATGTGGGCCTCGACATGGCCCGGAGCACAGCGACCTCTCGGTGCAGCACACGCTCGCCCGGGTGCACCCGTCTGGAAGACAACGAAACCAACAAGGCGGAACATCCTCTTTTGACGGGAAGCGCGGGCGTGCAAACCCGAGTGGAAAGCGAGGTTGTGTTTGTGCCTTACGCGCGAGTGTCGCGAGCCGCGCGCAGGCCGAGTCTTGGTGAGCTCTTCGGAGACGCAGGGGGAGTTCTCGCGAACCCGAGACTGCGTTCCGAACGCAGCACGAAAGTGGAAACGGGCATCTCTTTTCCCTACGTCACAGCAGCCTTTTATGCGGCAAAAGACAAGGACCTCATTTTCTCTGCCAAAGCGGGGCAGGCCTCCCAAGCAGTGAATCTAGAGCAGGGCAGTCGAAGAGGTGGATTTCTTTCCGTCGATGTTCCCTTCGGCGATGCCTGGAGTTTACAGGGGGGCTACCACTTTTTGAGGGCACGCATGCAACGGCGAAACGAGGCGGAAGCCACGGTGCCCCGCTCGCCCGAGCACGCCGTGCGCGGAGGACTTGCCCTCAATCCCTGGAGGTTCCACCAGAGTCCCAACGACGCACTGTCTTTCTCCGCCAGCGCGGAAGGATTTTGGCAAAGTCCCTTTTTTGTGGACGCGGCGAATCTCATCCGATTCAAATCGTCCGTTGATGCACGTGCGGAAGCAGGGCTGACATGGGAACGCCCCACATCGTTGCCCTGGAGTTCGACGTCTGTCGTGCTTCAAGCAGAAAACCTTTTGGACGCTTCGGGTGGCCGCCAAAGCGACTCCACAAACGAAAGCATTGCTGTCGAGCACGCCGGATTTCCGGGGTTTCCCGAGCCCGGTCGACGCTTCTACGTCACCTTAAAATCCCATTTCTAACAGAGGTCTCTTTTTCCATGAAATTTTCACTTGTGCCACTCGCATTCTGTTTCCTTGTCACTGCGTGCTCGGAAAGTGCTGGACAGGGCGACGACACACCCGAAGGCGATGCGTTCGCGCCTTGCGGCGAAACAGAAACAACAACACTCGCGGCCGACACCATTTCGTTTGTTACGGGCCAAGGCGGCGGGGCTGGAGCAGAAAGCTCGACCATCGTCTACTCCTTGGAAACGTCCAAGGGAACCTTGACTCCACGCCTCGTGCGAGACGCCACGAGCACCGACCCCGTGTTGTTTGGTGACGCGCAGGAAGGTGTTTCGTTGCTGGTGGAACGCTTCGCGGGAAAGCCTTCACGCCTCACCGTGCTCGACAGCAACAACAAGGTGAAAGCGGAAGTGGCGGGCCTTCCCGCCAACGTGTGGAACCTCCAGCGCCTCCCCGACGGACGCCTTCTGGCGCCAGGTTGGGACGAAGGCGACATCGCACTTGTGGACACAAAAAAAGGGAAACTCGCGCGCGCGAATTTTCGTCCTGACGGCCTTGGCGCAAAAGAAGAAGACACCCACATCACCGGTTCGCTTGTCGACCCGAAAGGAAACACCTGGCTCGTTTCCAGCGGCATTTCTCTCAAAGACTTCACTCCCAGTGAAGCGAAACTTCACATGCTGACTTCCGATTTCCTGAGCGTCGAAAACTCGGTTGTGGTTCCTGGGTGCCGCAATGCCTACGGTCCGTTCGTCGTGTTTCCTGGACGCTCGGAGGCTGTGCTTTCGTGCAACCCTCAATACGCAGGAGCCGAATCCGCGCCCGAAAATCCTGTTGTCCACGTGAGCATTGTCGATAAGAAGCCCGTGTTCACAAAGCTCGTGGAAGGCAAAAATGACGGTGTGCAAATTTACGACGTGGGCCACACTGGAAATGGGGATGTGCTTATCAGCGCTCGCGCAACGAACAGCACTGCAGATGGTTGGAAAGGCACATTCGTTTCGGCCGCGCGCTATTCGCTTCGAATCCCAACAGCCAAGCCTGTAGATACCCTTCCCGTGGCAGGCCAGGCTGTGCGCCTTCCCAAATCAAAAGCCACCCTCACAAGCTGCGTTATAAGTCCACAAACGTCTCGGTGCGTGTCCAAGCTTTTTGGGGTTCTTTTCGATACGCCCAGTGACACATCGTCAGACAACTCTTCTTCAGCTCGGCCTGTCACATGCACTCTGCGCGTCGACTTCAAGAACGACTTCGCGGGTTTTGAGCAGCCATTGCTCTAGTGGTCAGTGCCCCTGGGAAAGCAGAAGGCGTTGCCGTGATGCAGACAGAAATTAGGCACAAGATGATCATTGCTTCTATGGGAAACAATTCATGAACGTCGACCTGGAAATGGCCCATGTGTTAAGCAAGGCACCGAATGCGGGTGTTGCTCTCTCGGGGATCTTTGCCGTCGCCAAGGCACGGCGCAAGTCCCTTTCGCTGGCGTCGTTCGCTGCACGCGCCGCACTCTCGAAAAGCTATGTTTCGGAAGTGATGTCTGGCAAGAAACGCTTGAACCCGCGCTACGTCGCGACCCTTGCACAGGCCCTCAAGCTTGGACTGCTCGAAACCGCATGCTTTGACGCCCTTGCGAAACGAGACAGCAACAAGAATGAGTTGACACGCGAAGAATACGAGGAGAACCTTCGAAAGGCACGCCGCATCTTGATGCTTCTTTCTCTGGCAGACTCGCCTCCCGCGAACGATGCTTTGCTCGTATTCGACATTTACGCGAGCTTGTCTCTGTTTCGCAGTCCTCCGACCTACGCTTCCGTCGCGGCGCTCTTTTCCGAAAAAGAGCCCCAGCGCGTGTACCGCGCTCTCGATGTGCTGGTTCAGTCGGAATCACTGCTCAAGTCCGCCGACGGCGTCCTGCGTTACTCGGAGAAAGGAATGGTCCACAATGCTATAAGAAACTCGGACGAGTTCGTTTCTTTCTGGCAAGCGTCGTTAGACGACGCAAAAGCGAGCGTAGCTACTCAGGCCGAACGCAAGGAGGTCTCCTGTTTTCTTTCGTACTCGGTGAGTGTCGACAGGAAACGCTACGTTCTCGCACTCGAAATGCTCAAGAACACGATCTTTGAGTTCGCCACGGGAATCGAGGCGCAGGAAGGAGACACTCTCGTGCGCATCAATCTGCAGGTTTATCCCACTTTAGAGCAATAACTTCCAACGGTTCGAGTCTCACCATGACCAAGCCGCTAGCGTGGTGTCAAAAAGGACACAAAGCCCGTGGAATTTATGACCCTCGCTCCAAAAGTATCAGGTATCCAGGCGAACAAGTAACTGCTCATGAGTTTTAAATGGCCTGGTTTACCCATGTGTTCGTGCCATGGGGCCTTTGAGGGGGGCACAATTCCCCAAGAGTTCTTTACGATGAAGGAAGTTAGTAGAGAAGGTAGGATTCGGAAAAATTATGTTTTGCTTTACCGCCAGACGCTTTGAGAACAAGGATTTCGATCCAGCTCTGGCCCATCGGGATGTGTTCATTCTTAATTCCTCATTTCTGTTCAATTGCAATTGTCGAGCCCCCCCCGGAGGTGCGACCGGAAGCCTTTTTTGCTCTGTCATATGTGCAGTCGCGCACGCCTTTCCCCCGCGTGGGGCACAGGACTCGGTGGCGATTCAGTTCGTGGCGCCGGCGATGCCCGTGGTGCCTGCGTGGGAGTCGTCGAGGCTGATTTCCTCTACGCACGGCAGCTTTGCAATGGCGGCGGCCTCGCTGGGCACGGCCTCGACGATGAGAAGCTGGATAGCCTCGAGCGATTCCCGCACACGGGAGCCCGTGCGGGCCACTTCGGAAGCACACTGAGCGATGTCTGCGGAGTTCTTTACCACGATGATGCTCCAGACAATGGAAGCTCCCGCCACGCCGGGCAGGGCCTCAACTGCGGCGCGATCGGCGCTGTTGAGTGAGGCTGCGAAAATCGTCAGCCCTGGTTCATCGACGGCGACTTTGACCTCCCCGTGCGCAGCGAGGGCAGCTCGTACGGCGTGCCTCTGAACCGAAGAGGCGTTTAACAAGGAAACAAAGCTGGGAGCTTTTTCGATTGAACGCGCATCGGTTCCGGCGTCCACGAATGCGACGCACGAGTAAGCCAAGACTGCCAATGCAAACTTGAGTGTGGATTGCCTTTTCATCACAGTCTCCTCGTCCGGGCACGTTGCCCTTCAAATGCGTGAGGTAACAAGGAATAGAATGCTTGGGAAGCGCGACTTGTGTTTCTGGAGCGGTCTCTGCACCAAGGTGATGCCCCCTCTTTAGTCTTTAGTCCGCAAGGCTTACGAGGAAGTCGGCTTCCACGGCCAAGACGCAAGACAGCGATTCAAGAGCTCTTTTGTCGGACGATGGTGTCGTCACGATTAGCACCCCAATGGCATCGAGGATGGTGTTCACTTCAGCTGCCCCCGAAGAGCGCACGTCGGCCGCGCACTGCTCGGCGCTCCGGTCGTGCCTCACCGACACAAGCCATGGCGTGAAAACCGTTAGAAAAAATGGAACGTTGTCGTGCATTTCAGTGGATTCGTCGGTTGTAGAAACAAAAAAAGACAAGCGATTTTGTTCGCTTGCAAGCGCATTGGAGCCTGTCCCGAAGGAAAAGGCCGACACGAGGGCGAAGGCGAGGGGCGCGATGAAGCGGAACATGGGATTCTCCTTTTGAGTCGGGCTCGGCGCTGCCGCCCCAACTGGGGTTTGCTGCTCCCGGGCTATTCCCGGTGAAAGCGTAGCTATCCGCGGCAACGCATTCCTTCAACGATTGACGCTTTTCGAAGGGTCTTTTCCGTTCTCAAAATCGCCCGCCTGCGAACGCACATCGCATCCTTCGAGAAACACAAAGAGGAAGAGAGAACAGGAGATTTCTCTCTCGAGCGCGTCTCGTTGTTCCTTTACGTGGATCGCCGATGCCATTGCGATGACTCTCCGGCTTCTCGAGGTGATATGCTCAATTTAGGCAATCGCTTCGACTACTTTCGTGCCTGTTTCAGTGAGCATCGGAACGTTTGCGGTTTTTCGTGAGTTACTTTAATCTCATTTTTAGTCCATTTTCATTGACTTCGAGAAAACGCCGTGGCAAACCTCGCGCACGTACAAGAGTGGATGTCAGCCCACCACCAAAGACGTCAAACGCAGTAAAATAGCAGTGGCGATGCTCACCGAGATGACTCTCAGCTAGGGTCAGGTTTTAAAAGTCTTGGGTACTGAGATTTTCGGTAGAAGATACACCCTTGAAGACTTAAATTGGAGGCCTCCTGTGAAGAAATCGATTCAGAATACTCTGAAAAAAATCATGGTAACTGGCACTGAATTAGAAAAGGGCAATGCCGTTTGGGCACTTGTGATTTTTGGAACTGCTTATTATCTCTTCTCTTCGCATACTGATTTCTGGAATACTCTGGCTATCATGGGAATCGGCGAATGCGTTCAAAGATGACGTGACAGAAAGGCATGACCCAAGTTCAAACCTTCTTGGTCTATTGCCCCCTCCAGACTTGTGCAAGCCATCCTCGTTGTTTTGCGAATGGCACAAGTCCCGCCTTCTGCCGCAAAACGACACTTCCACGTCTTGGCCTGTCACAGGCTTTAGCGCGGGACCAACGTGTTTGCGGGCGCAAACGACCCCGTGACGCAGACCTCGTCCAGGAAATTCTTCAGCTGAAGAGCCGCCTCTGCGGTGTTCTCTTCATTGAATTGACCGAACTGCGCGAGCATGACGTCGCCACCCCCAGCGCCCGAAGCGTTTTGAGAATGGTGAGCGAGCCATGTGGTTGTAGGGCACTCGCCGCGACTCCCGTCGTGCGTGTTTCGGTGAGGCTGAGTCGTTCACGCCACGCGTGATTTCGATGCGGCCAGGGAACACGCGGCAGGCCATTTCTTTACTCTGGACTGGGAACTTGCGTCCAATCCAAGTTTGGAAACTGCCGTATGCCTTGGCGAGCCGCACGGGTTCGCGAAACGCGGTGCGCATCGAGCCTCTGCAGAGTCGTCACTCAGAAAGGGTTGCAAACACAGCCCATGCCAGGCTTGTAACCGTGATCGCGAGCGTACTTCGGATTCCTGCTCAAACCCAGTGCGTGATTTCTGCACCCCTCGTGGTTGCCGCCCCAGTCTTCGTCCACGGTCAACCAGTTTGGGCTTCCACGCTCCCAACACTGCACGCGCCAAGTCTGTTGCGTCGCATCTGCACGCGTCACGGCGCTGATTCCCGACCTGACAGCATCTGCGGCGGTCATAAGGACGTAGCCACTCACAGTCCATGCCAACACAAGAGTCTGCGCGGCGAGCTGTGCTGGATTGAAAAACTCCTGAGCCGCAGCCGGCGTAGGTTTCATCGAAAGAAATCCGGAAAGAAGCATACAAAAAGAAAGCATGAACGAAGTCACGTTGCGCATACGGGAGTCCTATTCGCATTGGTGTAACCCCGTTTCTGTAATTTGCTCCCAGAGCCCCCGGACAGTTTGACTCGGACAATGCGATTTTTTCACAAATCGCCAAATCCGTGCCAGACGATGAACGGAGAGCCAGGGC
>JADCJN010000032.1 GCA_020247005.1 Silvanigrellales bacterium | reverse complement strand
GAACGCATCAAATTCGCGTCAGGCTGACGCTTTCTGTAACGAAACGAGTCGCGCGTTTGACCCGGCTCGGGGCGGCTTGCCGCACCGGGACGGGGAGAAACGCGGGACTCGTGAGTTGTAAAGTGGTACAACACCGAGCATCGGCACTCGGGACTTGAATATTATACCCCCAACGACGTTCTTACTGGCGCCCACGTAGAGAAGAAAAAGACACGCGACGCGGCACTTTTGGAAGCGTATTCAAGGCATCCAGGCCGTTTCGTAAAGGGAACGCCGACTGCGAGTTCGGCTCCATATGCAGTTTGCATCAACAAGCCCAAAGGGCAGGAGGAAGCCATGGTAGGTTAAGTTAAACTTCGACCGGCGATGTCTCAAATCATTGACACCTTCCGGGTCTCCAAAAGTAGCTACTTCGCATGGAAGCGGCGACCGCCATCCAAGAAAGTCAAAGAGGATCAGAAATTGAGTGAACTGGTGCAGGAAGAACATGGAAATTATCGCGGCAAATAAGGACATCGGCGAATCAAAAGCGCCTTGCTGAAGAAAGGAATCCGATCCTCCGCGAATCGAATTGGACGGCTGATGACTCTTCGTGGGATCCGCGGAAAGTCACCTCGAAAATTTCGAATCACCACAATTCCAAATCCGAAGCTCGAAAATAGCAATGCGCTTCTCTCTGTTATTAAAATCCGCAGAAACGTGGACGGGACAATATTTTACAGTGACTTTGGATTCCAATACAGAAGCAATGCAGTCCGCAGTCTGTTGGCTCATCATCGTATGCGGCAAAGCATGACTTTCGCAGGAAACTGCTACGACAATGCGACGGCGGAAAGCTGCTTTGGAACCTTAAATAGCAAGATCGAAAAGTGTCAATTTTCGTCGTTTCAGGAAACAGAGAGTGTCGTTTTTGAATACATCGAGGCGTTCTATAATCGAAGAAGGCTGCTTCATCTCTTGGGTACCAAAGCCTTGACGAGTTTGAATGCGGCGTAGCCTAGGACTTCGGCAAGTGACCGGTCCACGAAACTATGTCCACCGCACTCTTTGCTGGACTTCTTTTGAAGCGGATCTTGCCTCAGCACTTGCATGACGTCAGTGATGGCTCTCAGCTTTCGCAAGCATCCCAGTCTTCCAGGGGGCATTTTCGTTGTGCCGCTGCCGCCGGTGTTTTTTTGTAGTTAAAATAACTCAGAGACGTGAGGCGTGAGGCGGTCACGACATCGTCGAACCCCGTGCCTTCGAGGATGAGCGTGCGCAGCGCAGGCACGCGGTTCGCAGAGCGGCCGGGTGCAGGTGCCAGTGGCGCAAGGCTCGAGAGAGGATTTTCGGCCAAAACGAGGGCTTGAAGAGAAGTCCATTGGGGCTTTTCGGGCAACGCTGTGATGGCGTTTCCACTCGCTCGGATTTCGACGGCGCGGGTTGCCCGCGTCAGGAAGTCGAGGTGGGTGGCCCCCGTCGACGTGAGGTCGACCTCTCGGAGACGAACGAGATTCCCAAGAAGTGAGAGTGGCTCGCGTTCGGCGGCACGAGCTGATGTGGGCAGGCGAGTCACAAGGCTTCCAGAAACGTCGAGGACCTTGAGACGAGACAGCGCGCCAACGCTGCGGACATCCTTTTGTGAAAGGCGGACATTCCGAAGGTGAAGACTTTCCAGTGCCCCGAAAGACGCCAATGTGCCGAGGGCGTCCACTGGAAGAGAGGTGTCGGACAGGGCCAATGTCTTGAGCCACGAAAGCCCGGACAGAGCCATGAAGGCCTCGGCGTCTTCAAGCGGATTTCCCGACAGCGAAAGGGAACGGAGAGTGCGCAGAGCCTTGAGGCCTTCAAGGGAGGCTTGTGTCGAAAGAAGATTGCGTTGCAAAAGCAGCGTGCGCGCGTTCACGAGGAGTTCGAAGAAGGACGTCGTGCGGAGTTGCTTGCCAGTAAGATCGATCCATTCCTTTGGCGCAAGCGCCGCGGCAACATCGTTGCACCCGCGCACCAGGGCAAGCTCGTAAAGAACGAAGGCTGTCTGTTCGTCGGCGTCAAAGGATGGCGGTTGGTTGGTGGAACGGGCGGCAGCAGCTTTCTGGCGCGCCGATTCGCACGTGCGAGTGTAGGACGCCACAAGTGCCTCGGAGGGGGTGCGTACCTCGGGTTCTCCCACTGGCAAGGGAGCCGGAGAAGGGAGCACAACGACGGGTTCCGGTTCCGGTGTCGGCGCCAAAGGAGCCGGGCGCACAGTGGACAGAAGTTCTGGTGTCCGTTGCGCAATGACGCCTTGGCCACGGCCTTTGCCAACGCTTCTGCCAGAACCTGTGTCGTTCGATTGCTCGGGCGCACGAGGGGGAAAGACATCGGTGTTTCGTTCGCTCGAAGGAGTTCCGGACGCTTTATCGCATCCGGAAAGAAGAGTGAAGGCTCCCAGGAAAGCCAAGACGAAAGGGAACACGAGAGAAGAAGGATATTGACACATGAGCGGGAGGCTCGGGCGGCTGGTTTTCATTCGGGGCGGCTCCCTTCCGAGCGGGTCGAGGCTTCAAGAAGTTCGCCAAGCTTGGCGTAGTAATTCGTGAATTTGGGTCGTTCGTGGACCCACAAGAAGTCGGGCCGCGCATCGCTTTCCCATTCTCCTCCCACCACGGCATCGTCGGCGTCGAGTTCGAGCCGATAAAGGAACACGTCAGAGCCGGTGTAGTTGAAGGGAGTGCCGATGCTCGTTTCCCAGCGCGGGTTGCCCTCTCGGACGTACTCAATGCGGGTGCTGACCCTCACCTCGCGCACCGCGCGAGGCGAGGCGCCTTCGGAGGGAGGCTGCGATCCGAGAACTTGGGTGCGGAAGGCGAAGAGGGGATGATTCCAGACTTCGTAGTCGCGCGTGATGTCGGCAATAAGGGGGCGGTCGAGCCGCCCGAGGCTGTTGGCGAGCAAGAGGTGAAACGAACCTGCGTTCGTGTCTCGGCAAGCGCGAGACGTTGCCGCCGAAGGGTTTTCGGCAAGGTCGACATTGCATCGCAAACCAAGAAAGCGTCGCGCAGGAGCGGGTGTAAAGGTCTCTCCTTGGTAGAATGTCAGGAGTGCCTTGATGTCGCTGGAACCAAAAGGAATTTCGATGCCGTCCACGCTGCGTGCAACGAGCGGTTTTGGTTCGGGGAAGTTGACTGCGGCAAAAGCCCAGCCGTGGCAAAGTCCTTCCCAGGCTTCGGCATCGGGTTTCGTGCGCCGCCTCTCCGCCGTCACAAGGGGGTAATCGAAGCGTCCTTGCAGGATGTCGTATTTCTCTGCCGGCGAAAGCGACGTAAGCTGAGAGGGGCTGAGACTTTTCGCCTGCTCACGGGTGTAGAGGTTGTAGCCAAACGAGGTGGTGTCGCCCGTGGCCTGCCAACGCCATGCGAGTCCGCCGCGGTAGGTTGGCCAATAGGAGTCTGCCCAAGGGGTCACCGAAGTTTTTGCAGTGAGAGGTAACTTTGAAAACGATCGTTCCACTTTCCATTCGAGGCGCGCGGGGGCGTTTGCCGCATCCCACGCTTCGTGGACCCTGGAAAGCGGCGCATCAGGCGGTGGCTGAGCTCCACAAGAGGTGAGGACGATGACGAATGCGAAGGGAATGCGGGATGCCGTGCGGTGGGCCATGGGTTCACCTCCGAAGGTGGCGCGACCCTAAAACAGCGATCCTCAAAGCCGCAACAGAGACTCGATGGAGAACAACACATGCTCACCTTTGCTCGAAAAATTTTCGCCTTCTCTTTGTTGGCGGTGCTTCTGTCGCTTGCGAGTGGGTGTGTGGCCCGCAAGATGGTTTATGGCTTCCTCGATACTCTTGTTTATCGAAGCATCGACGGTTACTTCGATGTGGACGGGAAACAAAAGTCCTTTCTGCAAGCGAAACTCGAGGAGGTGCATGCCTGGCATGCCACCCAAGAGCTTCCGCGTTATGTAGAGGACCTTCGCGGCATCGAAAACCGCGCAGCCGACGGACTCGACCGTGCTGATGTCGACTGGGTGTATGAACGAGTCGAGTCTGCACGGGAACGTCTCACAGCGCGTGTGCTTGACGATGCCCTCACCTTTTTGGGCACTGTGAGCCCTCAACAAGTTGCCGAAATGGAAGAGGCCAATGCCAAGAGGAATGCAAAACGAGAGAAAGTTCTGGCCAAGAATGAGGTCGACTACATTGAGCACCGTTCCGATGCCATCGCCAAAAATGTGAAGACCTGGATGGGCTCGCTGAGCGAGAACCAACGCGAACTCATTGTTCGCCATGCTCGAAGCCGCCTTGCTGCGGATCAACAACGTTTCGCGGCCACGAAGTTGAGCCAAAGCCGTCTGGCCACTGCCCTCCGCGAAGGCGCAACACGTGGAGCCGTGCGCGCTGCTTTGCTGGCGGGAATGTCGTCCTTTTCACCCGAAAAGAATCCGCATCAGGCCTCTTTGCGCGATCTGTTCGTGGAGCTTGCCGCCAGTGCCACTCCTGAGCAAAAAGCCCACTTCCTGAAAGAAGTTCAGGCCTGGCGGGCCGACTTTGAGGAGCTCAGCCGCACGCACCGTCAGGCGAGTTTGTCGAGGTCCTCGGGCTCCGTGCTTTCGTCGAATGTTTCACCGCACTGACGGCACCGATACGACACTTTGAGTGGGCGAGTGGTGACGCCTATCACCGTGACCCAAAACCATCCGGTGAGTGTGTATTTCCCTTCGGGAGTGACGAGATAGTGGCCCCTCTCGTGTCCGCATGGGCAGGTTTTTCGCGCAGGGGAAGAAGGGGAAGACTTCGTTGACATCGTCTTGTGTTCCTTGTTTCGCATGCCCCCGAGAGGGGGTTCAGGAAGAGGCGTCGCACGAATGGCGCTCGCACGCCAGCCGCACATGGTTTCTTTGAGAAAGGGACAGGATCTCATGGATTGGACGACTTCCACCCGGCCAGGACTCATTTTTGTCAATGTTCTGGGTTTTCTGATGGCGCCAGGTTGCGCAACTCGTTCACCCGAAGCCCCCATTCATCCGCCCGAAGGATTCACGGCGGTGACGTGGGAGGACGTGGGCCCTTTCACCGACGATGGTGACTATCCTGCGTACCGGCGTGCGTTGGAAGCGAGTGCCGCGTGGGCAAGGGCGCAACCACAGGAAAAGGAGCTTTCGTTCGGGCCAGGCAAAATCTCGATCGCACGCGTGCGATCCGCGCTGGAAGGCCTCGTCGCCCTGGCGGCATCGGCACCAGACGCTGCGAGCTTTGCCGCGCTTACGAAAGAGCGATTCGTGCCCTGGAGGGCTGTGGCACCTGAAAGCAAACGCATGCTGGTAACGGGTTATTATGTGCCTGAATTGGAAGGAAGCCTTCTTCCGGCACCCGAGTTTCCTGTCCCCGTTTACGGGGTTCCCACCGACCTTGTGAGTGTTCCATTAGGTGATTTTATTCCCGAGCTGAAAGGAAAGCTCGTGCGCGGTCGTCGCGTGAAAGACAAGCTCGTCCCTTATTTTACGCGCAATGAGATTCGAGAGTCGCAAGTCTTGGCGGGGCGTGCTCCGGTGGTTGCCTGGGCACGGAGCGAGTGGGATGCGTTCGTCATGGAAGTGCAGGGCAGTGGAGTCTTGAAGCTCCCCGATGGAGGAGAAAAGATGCTCGGCTATGCGGACCAAAACGGGCAGGGGTATCGTGCGGTGGGGAAGCTTTTGCTCGACGAGAAAAAGATTCCAAAGGAGCAAATGTCGATGCAGGCCATTGGCGCCTACCTCGAGCAGAATCCTGCCGAAGCGAGGCGTGTTCTTGACAGCAATCCCAGCTTCGTATTTTTTCGCGTGTCGGAAGGTGGAGCAAAGGGAAGCCTGGGATTTTCGCTCACCCCGGAACGATCTGTCGCCGTGGACATGCGCAAGTTCCCTGCGGGCGCTGCCGCCCTCCTGAAAACGGAACACCCGACGCTCGACTCCCAGGGAAACATTGCGTCGAAGGGGGCATTTGCTCGCTTCGTGGTGAATCACGATACCGGTGGGGCCATCCGCGGGCTCGCGCGCACGGACTTTTTTTGGGGGCAGGGCAAGGTCGCGTTTGAAAAAGCAGGGCTCATGCAACATCCCGGAGACTATTATCTCCTTCTTCCCAAAGAGTCGCCTTCTGCTCCGCTGTCTCTTTCTCAGTCCCAGTAAATGCAGACATCAAGAATGCCCGCCGATGTGGATCCGAGACGCTCGAAAGCGGCGCGGCTCAGATCAAGAATGCGGCCCGGGGTGTACGGCCCGCGATCGTTCACAACGAGCGTCACCTTTTTCGCTGAATTGTTTTGAAGCGTGACCGTCGCCTTTGTTCCAAGAGGCAACGACAAATGTGCGGCCGTCAGTGCTGTCGGTTGGTAGGGCTGCCCCGAGGCCGTGGCCCCTCCCGCAAGGGAGTCGGCGTAATAGGAGGCTTCCCCGCACTGTTTGTTTTTCCCAAGGGCAGGCGTGTTGTTACCCTGAACGGAAGGCGACTGGCTTGGCGACAAGGGGGCCGCCGTCGGACTTGGGACGTTCCACGCCGAATGTGGACTGGCAGCCACAGGAGGCGAGAGGGGTGGGGTGGGAGCCAAGAACACAGGCATTGGAGACGCCGAGGGTGTTGTGGGCACGGTGCCAACGAGGGTGTTTTTGCACCCAGCGAGCAAGAGCAGAACCAACACAGAAATGGTCGAAACAGCGCGAGCCCGTTCGAAACGGAACACGGACGAGCCCTCCCCGGAACACTTGGGGAGGTATCGGCGCCCGGGGTCGGAAATTGAGAAATCGACTCGCGTGTTTCAGGGCGCGGCGTTTAAGAAAGGGACTTCAGATCATCCAGCCGAAGCCTAACGAAACATGAGGAAGGCCTTTTCCTTTGTACTTGTCTAAGAAGTCGTCTTTCACTTTCTTCAAGTTGTCTTTGTAGTCTTTTTGTTCCTCAAGTAGCGCTTTTTCCGCTGGAGTGAGGCCTTCTGGCGAAATGGTGAGGTTGGAGGAAGACCCCATGGCAACCTGCCAGCCAAAGTCGAGGCCCATGGTGAATCCGGGTCCAAAGATCCATTGCCAACCCAGCATGGGCGTGAGCTCGTTTCGTTCGACTTCGGCCTTGAATGTGGTGGGCACTTTCTTTTTGACACCCCCCGCCTCGAGTTCAAGAGTCTTCTTGAGTGTGGCGTCATATTTCGAAGCTCCATACCCCGCGCCGAGGAACAAGCTGCCTTCAAACGGAAACCACCGGGCCCGGATGTCCCAATGCGACACCTTGAGCTCAATGTCGCTTTGCTTGGTTCCAAGGCCGCCAAAACCCACTCCGAGTCCGGCAATGCGGTAAAGACGCGATTCGAGAGAGTAGTGGACCAGCGCAGGAATGCCCCCAGAAACCATGGCGCCGACGCGAATGGGGCCGAGGAGCCCATGTCCTTCCGTATCAATTTCGTCGTCCACCACAACCGATGCGCTGTCGACGCCAGGTTGGGTCGCGTCCTTGCTTGCTTCATTTTCTGGGTTGGCGGGGGTGGCGGATGTCCCACTCGAAGGGGTGGGGGTTTCCTGTGCGAGCGCCAGAGTGGGAGCCATCACCTGAGACAGGGTTGCAAGGCTCACGCAGGCAATAACGGTCAACGATGAACTCAAGGACGTCGGCATTTTCGTTCCTTTCGAAGAGTGTGGAGGAAGCAAGGGGGAATCTTGTTTTTGTAATTCACTACAGCAAGGTACCGGCAATGTTACTTTATATCAAGTCATTCGCGAGCTTGCTTTCGCTTATGCACAGTTCCCGGAAATTTTGAAACCGCCGCCTTTGACACCTCTTCGTTGCCATGCGCCCCGCCGTTCGACACACTCGCAATGAACGCCAGGCAGGACATATTCTTGTTTCGTTCTCCTCTAATCATATGAATGATTCTGGGGAATTTTTTTCCTATTTTCTTCACGAAAGGAAGTGATGCAGATGAGTTTCGTAAAACGAGCGTGCCCGAGGTCTCTTGTCGCCGCGGTTGTCGCGTTGCCCCTTCTTATCGTCGCATCCTGCGGCGTCGAAAACAGCTCTGGCCTTTCACAAGGCGCAGAATCGGCATTGGAAGAATGGAAAACACAGCCGCAATCTGAGCGCTTTACCCAAGCAGAAATCGACTCTGTTTACTCGACGGCTACGAAAGTCGTGGGAGGAAAGACCTTCCCCGAATCAAAAGCACCTTTGAAATTCATTTACAACGCGACAAATGCTCCGGAAAAGTTCAAGTCTGAATACGGCGTATTCAATGCAGGTGCAGAAATCAAAGGTTACATGAACCTGGGCTTCGTAACCTCAAGAGGTTTTCAAAACCGCCTCATTTGGAACTTCGAGCGTTTGAGCACGTGGAAGAACATCAAGGATGTTTCAGGAAAAACCATTTTCTCGGATTCCTACACGACCACCGAGAGCGGCTCGAAGATAGACGACTGGAGCGATGGCGAAGCGAGCCCCAACGGCGAAACCCACTTTGGCACCTTGGCGCTTCAAACGAACACTCCGATTGGTTCCGTGAATGTCCCTTCGTCTATTGTTATCTACAACCGCAACGGCGAAATTCAGGTTGACGTCACCAACGTCAAAGATGTTCGCGCCCCCATCGTTGGGACAGTCATCAAGTCGGGTGGTTTGAAGATCCACCTCAAAATGTTCCCCCACGTCAAGGGATGGCTCGTGTACGGCGCTTCGGCAGTAAAACTCGAAAAATTTGAGGACGCCATGAAGCCCGAGGATCTTTCGCGCTACATCGACTCGCTTTTCACCTGGATCAAAGACAACACCGTCCTTTCGCTTTGAGGTTTTGACATCGCGGGCTCCCTTGCCTACACCTGAGGTGAATTGAGACGATGTGAGATGCGTTTCAGTGACAAAGGGAGAAACACGCGGCATGCGCGATTTGAGTTTTCTTGCCCCGGGTTGGAGAGCCCAAATTGGCCGCGAGTTCGATGAGCCCTACCTCGACGCGCTCCGCGTTTTCCTGCGCGACGAATACCGTGCAGGCGCACAGGTGTATCCACCCAAAGACCGTATTTTCGCAGCTTTGAGCGCTGTCGACTTTTCCCAGGTTCGGGTCGTCATTCTTGGCCAAGACCCCTACCATGGCCCGCACCAGGCTATCGGCCTGAGTTTCGCAGTTCCCAACGGTGTGCCGACACCTCCTTCGCTCAAAAACATTTTCAAGGAAGTGGCCACCGACCTTGCGACCCCTGAGCCACGCCACACGTGTCTTTCGGGGTGGGTCGAGCAGGGTGTTTTGCTTCTGAATTCGGTGCTCACCGTTCGCGCCGGTGAAGCCTTTTCGCACCGCAACCGAGGCTGGGAGACTCTCACGAACCGAATCATCGAGGCTCTCGGTGCGCGCCCGGAGCCCCTGGTTTTTCTCTTGTGGGGGGCGCCCGCGCAGGCGAAGGCATCGCTCATTTCGAACGCTGCGCACTGCATTCTCAAGGCACCTCATCCGTCGCCTTTGTCGGCGCACCGAGGCTTTTTGGGCTGTCGTCATTTTTCGAAAGCAAACGCCTTTCTCACAGGCGTTGGACAACCTGCCATCGACTGGAGCCGCACGCAGAGCTTCACGCAGAGCCTCACGGACGTGAGGTTACCAACCGCTCCAGTCCGACGTCACGAACGTGGCCTTCTCGAGTAGGCACGCGTCGGTTTTCACCATGTTCGCTTCCACCTGGCCTATGGCGGAGTTGCTTGGGGTGGGCGCTCCCGTTACGGTGATTTTTGTTCCCTTGGCAAGCTGACACAGAAAGCCCGATTGAGCACCCACGCCTGAAATGAACGTGTTGAACAGGGACGTGATGATTTTCTGGGTGGCAGGTGCGGCAGTTTGAGCCGGATTCGCTTGCGCGGGTGCCGTGGGGTTTGCTCCAGGCGGAGCCGTCATGTCGGTTTTGGGGTCTGCCGGCTCAGTGGCCGGGTCGTCCGTGGCCGCCGTCGTTTCACTCCATTTGCTCTGATTTAATTCGCAGCGTTCCTTCATATCGGCAAGTTTAGCGGGCGTGTCGACATTGAGGCCATGGTTCACTTTCACATAGGCCCCTGGGACGCCCTGAATTTCTGTGAGGCAAACCGCCTTGATGCCTTCTGTGGGGCACGCGGCGTCGGGGCTCGAAAATTCAACAGATTCTGGGCTGTCGACGCTGCGTGAGCGAAGTTGTTTTTCCTGTGCTTCTGTTGATTGTGATTTGAACTCCACGCACCGGTAGAGTTTTCCTGTGCCCTTCTCGACCTCGACATTCGAGAAGAGCTTCAGGGTCGGTGTTGTCGAAGTCACCACCCGCGATGAGTCGTCGTTGTTCGGCTTCACTGCCGTCGTGGGCGTTGGCACGGGGCCTGTTTTGCGCGACGAGGGGGCTTTTGCGCAGGCAACCACCATAAGAGCATTGGCGGCAAACACGCAGGGAAGCAGAAAAGGGATCTTGGCTGTCATGGGTGACCTCGGTTGCGTGATGTTTAGAAACCAGACCAGTGCGAACGAATGAAAAGGCCACGGGTGAGAGGGCACCCCGGTGGGGCGACAAAAGTCACTACCACGGCGTCAGGCGCGGATTCGGAGGTTGAGGTCTCTGCTGCGGGTTCGCTTGTGACTTCCACTTTGGTTCCTTGAGCAAGGGAACACGACAGAGTGCTTTGATCATCCACGCCTTGGGTAAAACTGGGTTGTGTGGCGGTGACAATGCGCAGGACGCGCGGGGCAACGGCGTTTGCTTCGACCGCCAAAGGCTTCGTGTCGAGAGGGCTTCCCTCCAACGACGTTTTCACAAGGGGCGTTGCAGACGTGTCGCCCGCCTTTGCGCGTGAAGCCGTGTCGTCGTCGCGCGTTCCGTCGTCTCGCACATCTTCGTCTCGCGTTTCGGCAGAGGGGCGTGCAGGAGGGCCGGACGGTGCTGTTGTGGGCGCTCGGTTTGGGGTGCCATCGGAATGGCATCCGGAAAACAAAGCCGCACTCAGAAAGAAGGCGACACGCCAGAGGCGCGCATCAAGCGGCCCTGGAAAGGGTGTTTCGTTCAGGTTTTGGCGGCGGTGTTTCATCGGTGTGCGTCCATTCACCAAAGAGCTTTGACTTGGTCAAGCAACTCTTGCGGAACGTCACTGAAGTGGTCAGCAAAGAAGTACATCGTGCTGCCTGCAGGAATGTCGCACATCGGTGCCGCAATCGTGGCTACGAAGTGTCCCTTGCTACCAGTGCGGACCGAGTATTTTGTTACAGGAACCTTCGCACCCGCCGGGAGCTTGCACTTCTCATTTTCCAAGAGTTCCGCCGCTTGTCGTTTAAAGGATGACTTGATGTGCGTATAGCCTGGGCTAGGGCCGACTGTGAAAGCACGAATTGTTGAAACCGGAGGCACGGGAGCGGGTGCCGCAGCGGGCTGCGTTCCCTGCGTGGTCGTTGATGTTTGACCCGGCATGGTTTGCGGAGGCTGCGCGGTTTGGGGGGGCATGGTTTGCGGAGGCTGCGCGGTTTGGGGTGCCGTGCCTCCTGTTGTTACGACAGTGGTTGTTGTGGTCGTTGTGGGTGCCCCAGGAACCTGTGCCGTTGTCGTCGTCGGTGCGGTGCCAGGTGTCATGGCCCGGTAATCCGCCTCTGTTTTTAAGCGAGCAGTGTCTGCACACACGTTGAGGCCTGGGGCATTGAATCCCTTGTCCGCCGAGCCCTGGTAGGGCCGCCCGGTTGAGGGCTCGACAAGAACCTGGCCAAGCGAGGGAAGACTCGATCGTGTCGCTAAATAAGGATTGTTTTCGCAAATGCTGTCGATGCGCATGGCCGCATTAAATTCGGCTTCCGTGGGAAACATTTCGAGCCACGCGTGCCTTTTGCCATCGGGGCAAACGCCCGCGGTCATGGGAACAAGGCATTTCTGGCACTGCGAAACCACGCGCGGTGCGAGGGTGTCGCACTGCCCCGTCCGATCTTTAAACGCTTGGGAACTCGAACCGGCTTCCTTTTGCGCGCAAGCCCCCGCAAGGAGGAGAAGAGCGGGAAACGTGAAAAGACGAATGAGCATGCTTCACCCCGGAACGACGATTGCGTGAATGAAATTCATGCAGAGGTATCGGTCGGACTGGGGGTAACCTTTAGGCCATGTACAAAATGAAATGGTTACAGTTTGTTAAGATTATCTTTCAACCACGTTGACATTGCACTTCAGAAGCCCGAGGGCCACAGAATGTGGGCGCCGAGTTCTTTGGCACGGAGAGCGATGGCGTCGTCGGGAAGGGCGGTGAGGATTTCAATGCCTTCCCCCACAACGGCCAATTGGTGTTCAAATTGTGCCGATGGTTTGCCATCGGGTGTGACGGCCGTCCAACCATCCTTGAGCATTTTCGATCGCCAGTCGCCGAAATTGATCATGGGCTCGATGGTGAACACCATTCCGCGGACAATTTTTTCGCCCGTGCCGGCCTTTCCGTAATGCGCGACGGCGGGTTCCTCGTGAAACACGCGGCCGATGCCGTGCCCCACGAAGTCGCGCACCACCGACACACCTTGGCTTTCGGCATACGACTGAATGGCATGCCCGATGTCGCCTAGCCGCGCTCCATGCTTCACCACGGCAAGAGCCCTGGCCAAACCCTCTGCGCTCACTTCTGTGACCTTGAGTCGCTCGTCGGAGATGGTTTCAGGTCCGCCCACGAAAAACGTTTTTGAAGTGTCGCCAAAGTACCCATCGAGCGTGACAGTGACGTCCACGTTGATGATGTCACCTTCTTTCAGAATCTGCTCTGACGACGGAATGCCATGACAAATGACTTCGTTCACGGACGTGCACACCGACTTCGGGAAGCCTTTGTAATTCAGGGGGCTCGGATACGCACCGTGGGCGACGATGAAGTCGTGCACTAAGCGGTTGATGTCTTCTGTCGATGCGCCGGGCAGCACATGCGGTTCGACGTGGCGTAGCGTCAGGGCCGCGAGGCGTCCCGCTTCCCGAAGTTTAAGAATGTCTTGCTGGTTTTTGAGTTTCGGCATGTGCGTTAGGCTCCGGTCGCGGCCAAAGCCGCCTTGACGGCTTCAAAGTCGGCGGTGCCGGTTGACGACTCGCCTTCCAGGGTTTTTCGCAAGAGGCCTTGCAGAACATTGCCCGGCCCCACTTCAAGCCAAGTGCGCGTCGAGGGCTCGGAGGTGGCGTCAGCGTGTGCTTTGGCTGCGTCGAGAATTTGCGTCCACAGCACTGCGCTGGCGATTTGACGCACGAGCATTGGCTTTTTGTAGGTGTCGGCCGTGTAGAGCGAGGCATCGACGTTGGCAAAAAGTGGCACCCGCAAAGGCGCCAGTGCGACGCCTTCCAGGTATCTCTCCATCTCTTCCGCAGCGGGTTTCATGAGGGAAGAATGGAAAGGAGCGCTGACGGCAAGGGGAATGGCTCGGCCGAGTTTTTCGGCGCCAATGAGCGCACACAGCGTGTCGACGGCCCCTTTGTGGCCCGACAGAACGAGCTGCGACCGGGAATTGAAATTCACAACCTCAACTGCGGACTCGGGACGTGATGCTTGCGTGCAAAGGTCGACCACCCGCGCGGCTTGCGCGCCGATGTAGGCGGCCATGCCGCCTACGCCCACAGGCACCGCGCGTTGCATGGCTTGGCCCCGAAACCGCACTGCGCGCAGCGCGTCATGAAAGTCGAGAGCGCCCGCAACAACGAGCGCCGAATATTCGCCGAGCGAGTGCCCCGCCACGGATGTTGGCACGAGACCCGCTCTTTTTGCCAACACGCGGGCGGTGCCCACACTCACGGCCAAAATGGAAGGTTGGGTGAATTCCGTCAGGGAAAGTTGTTGTTCGGGGTCTTCGAAGCACAGGCGTTCCATGGAATACCCGAGGGCGTCTGACGCTTCTTCCAGTGTGAGGCGGAATTCTTCAAAATTCGCGGCAAGCTCTTTGCCCATGCCGACGCTCTGGCTGCCTTGCCCTGGGAACATGAAAAGGAGACTCTTTTGGCTTGCCATGGGGACCTCTCGCCTCGGATGATTGTGGCGGCCACGTCGTTTTGGGGCGTTTCCGCAGGCCGGACATTAGGAGGGAGGCGCTCGTGAAATCAAGCTTGGCCCGATGGTTCGTGAGGCGATTTTCGCCGAAATGGACGGTGGGTGCTCTTGGCGTTGTGCGCGACGAAAGAGGAAAAGTCCTCCTTTTAGAACACCGTTGGCGCGAAAAACCTTGGGGTTTGCCGGGTGGATTTGTGGCGTGGCCTGAGTCGCCAGAGGCAGGGCTCGTCCGCGAGTTTCGCGAAGAGGTGGGTCTCGCATTGCAGGCGTCTGACTTTCGCCTTCTGAAGCTCCTCCGTTCCGAGAAATTGCCACTAATAGAAGCGGTTTATGAGCATGGCCCTCGGCTTGCTCCCAAGTGCACGTCGAGCCTCAAGCTCCAGGCATCGGAGGTGAAAAGCGCTCGGTGGTGCGATGCACACGACATCGCGACACTCGAAGGCCTCCTGGACAGGCACCGAGGCCTCTTGCTTGAGCTCCTTGCGCCTGCTGTCGGGCGTGCGTAAACCGAAGAGGGTTGGCCGTGTGATGGCTCGTATTGCCGTCCTTGTTTTCGCCCCGTCGTTTCTTTCCTGGAGGGTTTTCCCTTGAGCACCGCCGTGAATGTCTTTTTGTCCGATGGCTCGCAACGTCAAGTTGAACGCAGAGCCGATGCCGATGGGAAAGCTGGCTTGGCGACTCCAACGCCGTTGTCGCCTTCCTCCGTGGGTCCGACGGTGCTCGACCTCGCTCGCAGCATTGGCCCTGGGCTTGCGAAAAGCGCCATTGCGGGAAAAATCAATGGGACTTTGGTCGACCTCGATGCGCCCCTTGTGGAGGGCGCGAAGGTCGAAATCGTCACGCCCACGCATGCCAATGGCCTTGAAGTGCTGCGGCACTCCTGCGCGCACCTCATGGCTATGGCACTCCAAGATGTTTTCCCAGGCACCCAGGTGACCATTGGGCCTGTCGTTGACAACGGTTTTTATTACGACATTAAGCCGCCCGAAGGCGTGAAAATCAGTCCAGCAGACTTCGAGACCATCGAAAAACGCATGGCTGAAATCGTGGCGAAAGACCTGCCCGTGCAGCGTCGAGTGGTGACGCGCGACGAAGCCATTGCTCACTTTTCGGGCCTTGGCGAAACCTTCAAAGTCGAAATCATTGAAGGCCTCCCCGCCGGCGAAGACATTAAAATTTACGATATGGGCGGGTGGGGAGACTTGTGCAGGGGGCCCCATGTTCCCAGCACAGGTAAAATGCCCGCCTTCAAGCTCATGAGCATTGCGGGTGCCTATTGGCGCGCGAACAAAGACAATGCTCAGCTTGTGAGAGTGTACGGCACCGCCTGGGCGACGAAAAAAGAACTCGACGCCTACTTGCACATGCTCGAGGAAGCGAAAAAACGAGACCATGTGTTGCTGGGCCGACAGTTGGAGCTCTTCACGCTTCTTCCGGAAACAACTGTGGGTGCGCCCTTTTTCCTTCCGAATGGGGCAAAGCTTTTTGTCCTGCTGCAAAACTACATTCGAAAAAAGCAGGTGCAGTTCGGCTTCAAAGAGATTCTGACACCCCAGGTCATGAACGTCGACCTCTGGAAGAAATCGGGGCACTACGACAACTACCGCGAGAACATGTACTTCGTGCAGGTCGACGAGCAGGAGTATGCAATAAAACCCATGAGCTGCCCGGCGCACGTGAAGGTGTTTCAGTCGGGTCAGCGTAGCTACCGCGACCTCCCTATGCGCTATTCTGAGTTTGGTGTCGTTCACCGGCATGAACTCAGCGGAACGGTGCACGGACTCACTCGCGTGCGCCGCATCACGCAGGACGATGGTCACATTTTCTGCACCATTGAGCAGGTGCAAAAGGAAATGGAAGGCGCTCTGACTTTCGTGAAGGAAGCTTACGCGGACCTTGGTTTTAGCGAAGTGAAGTTCTATCTTTCCACACGTCCTGAAAAGCGCGTGGGCTCTGACGACACTTGGGACAGGGCGGAGCGCGCACTCGAATCGTCGCTGCGGGCGGTGGAAATCGACTACTTGGTAAACCCAGGCGATGGCGCGTTTTATGGTCCGAAAATCGACATCAAAGTGCGCGACGCCATTGGCCGGTGGCACCAGTGCGCCACCATTCAGCTCGATTTTCAAACGCCGGGCCGCTTGGGAGCCACCTACGTGACGCCCGAAAACAGTCCTGAGAATCCCGTCATGATCCACCGTGCGGTGCTTGGCAGCGTGGAGCGTTTCATGGGCGTGTTTATCGAGCACTGCGCAGGCCATTTTCCTATCGGTCTTGCGCCCGTGCAAGCTCGGCTCGTGAGCGTTACGGAAAATCAGAACGACTATGTTCGAAAAGTGGAAGCGTTCCTCTTGTCGAAAGGCGTGCGGGTTGAAACCGACCTCGGAAACGATAAACTCTCGTACAAGATCCGTGAGGCCCAGTTGAAAAAGATCCCCTTCATGCTCGTTGTCGGCGACAAGGAAATGGAACAGGGGACTTTGACGCCACGCATGCGCGACGGCACGAACCGCGAGCCCATGTCGCCCGATGCGTTCGCCGCTCTGATTCGCGAAGAGTCGGGTGTCTTCTGGGGTCTTGACGTCAATCAGGTCTAGAGTCCCCACACCCGAAGGAGCCCTTTCATGCGCAATGCTTCCCCTTGTTTTTTTTCTACTTCCAAAGTAGCCCGCCGTGTGAGCCTTGTGGCCATGGTGGGCCTTTCCATGGGCGTCTTCTCGCCCGCCGCACTGTCGCAGGAGGCGAAAGTCCCCGAGGTGAAGTCTGACGGCAAAGCGGCTCCTGCCGCAAAGCCGCTTGAGAAGAAAAAAACAGAAACTCCTTCGAAAAAAACAAGCCCTGCAAAAGGAAAGAAAACGATGAAAATTGGCGACGTCGAATTTGAAGTGAAGAAAGCCACCCTGAAAACGAACCAGGGCACTATAAAGCTCGACCTCTATTGGCGCACCACGCCCATTGCAGGCGAAACCGCCAAAGACCTTGAGGAGGCGGGAACCGGCAACGCGAACCTCAAAAACATCATCAAGGCGATGGAGCAGGGCTTCTACAAAGACCGCATTTTTCACCGTGTTATTGATGGCTTCATGATACAGGGCGGAATGGACGCGAAAATGTCGAACCGCGAAGACGCAGGCTTTAAGGCGGCGAAAATCGAATCGGGCAACGGCCTGAAGAATGACCGTGGCACCATGGCCATGGCGCGAACGAGCGACCCGAACTCGGCAACCACTCAATTTTTCATCAACCTGAAAGACAACGCTTTCTTGAACGCGTCGCCTGGCAACCCCGGCTACACCGTGGTGGGTAAGGTGAGCGAAGGTATGGACATCGTCGACAAAATTGCGAAAGTGCGCACAGGAAACCAGGGCATGCACTCCGACGTGCCTGTGACTCCCGTTGTGATTGAGGCCTTCACGCTCGACAAATAACGCCCTGTGGGGCGGGCCGGGATCCAAAGTCCCGGCCAGAGCGCGGACTGTACTTGAAAATGATTCTCAATGTCGTTAAGGTCGGCGAAGAGTCGTTTTCCTCGCTCAGAAAGGGATCCTTCGTGCAACAGAACCCTACGCATCGTCGCCTTTTTGCTGTTCTTTCCCGCGCCCTTCCCTCCGTTTTTTTGGGCGCGGTGGTTTCCGCGCTCCTGCCCTTCAGCTCGGGTGCCTATGGCCAGACGCAGGCTGCGGGCGGGCAGGCGTCTGAGAGCGCCGTTGTGAACGTCTACAGCTCGCGCCACTACGATGTGGACAAGGAAATCAATGATGCCTTTACAAAAGCCACGGGCATTCGGGTGAACGTGGTGTCGGTGAAGGAAGCCGCGCAGCTCGTTGAGCGCATGAAGGCCGAAGGCAAGCGGAGCCCTGCCGATGTCCTCATGACTGTGGATGTGGGCAACCTTCAGGTTGCGAAATCCGCGGGGCTTTTCGGTAAACTGAAGTCGTCAACAGTCACGGATGGGGTGCCTGCGCACCTGCGCGACAGTGACGACGAGTGGACAGCTGTGTCGTTCCGCGCCCGCGTCATTGCGTACGACAAGTCGAAGATCAAGGAAGGAGAAATCACTTCCTACGAAGATCTTGCGGATCCAAAATGGAAGGGCCGTGTTTTGGTTCGGAGCTCCAACCACGTGTACAACCAGAGCCTCGCAGCGTCCCTGGTCACCGCACTCGGTGAAGAAAAGACAGAAAGCTGGGCCAGAGGTGTGACGCAAAACCTTGCCCGAAAACCGGAAGGTGGCGACACCGACCAACTGAAAGCCATTGCCGCGGGCCGTGGCCAAATCGCCGTGGTGAACAGCTACTACGCGGGACGCTTGCTTGCGTCGAACACCGACGAAGACAAGAAGACCATGCAAAACATCGCTCTGCTTTTTCCCAATCAGGGCGACCGGGGCACCCACGTGAATGTGAGTGGTGTGGGCCTTGTGAAGAACGCTCCCCACGCAGCGGCGGCCCGCAAGTACATCGATTTTTGGCTTTCCAAGGAGTCGCAGTCGAAAATAGCCAACGCGATGTTTGAATTTCCTGCCGTTGTGGGCGTGGAACCGGCACCCGTGGTAAAGGCTTTTGGGAGCCCGAAATTCGATACGGTTCCCCTTTCGAAGGTCGCGGCAAATTCTCCTACTGCCATCCGTATCCTCGACAAGGCCGGCTGGAGATAAGGCTCGTTTCCGGGGTTCCCAAGTGACGCTCGTCCCTGTCTTGCTCCTTTTGTTGTTTCTCGTGCCCGTGGGTTCGCTCTTTGTTCAGGGGTTTGCCCTGCCCGACGACACCTTCACGCACCTGTGGAACACGGTGCTTGGAGGTTACGTTGCGTCCACTCTTTCGCTTGTTGCCCTCGTTCTTCCGGGCGTGCTGGTGTTGGGAAGCGTGAGCGCCTGGCTCGTGGCCCGTCACGACTTTCCTCTGCGCAAGAGTTTGTCGTGGATGCTGCTGCTCCCTTTTGCCTCGCCGCCTTACATTTTGGCCTACGTGTATACGGATGCCTTTCAAGGTGTGTTTCCCGACATCCGCAGCTTGCCAGTGGCTGCTGCGCTGTTTGCGGTTGTGCTGTCGCCCTATGTTTATCTGCTTGCGCGGGCGACTTTTCTTGAGCAGTCGAGCCGCTTGGTGGATGCCGCACGCGTGCTGGGGTGTTCGTCGCTCGCGGCTTTTTTTCGCGTCGCGTTGCCGCTTGCGCGTCCTTCGCTCGTTGCAGGTGCAGCCATGGCCACCATGGAAGTGGTCGCCGACTTTGGAACGGTCGAATATTTCGCCATCGACACCATGAGCACCGGGGTCTATCGCACCTGGTTTGCGCTTGGCAGCAAGGCAGGCGCCGCAAGGCTTGCGCTCATTTTGCTCGCATGTGCGTTCGTTCTTCTGGGCATCGAAAAAGCCGCAAGACGGCGTGCGCGTTACTTTCAGGGCGGGCATGCGACGGCTCGAAGCGAACGCACAAAGCTTTCGGGAACGAAGGGCTGGCTCGCAACGGCATTTTGCGCATTGCCTGTTGTCTTTGGTTTCGCCCTTCCCACGGCTCTCCTTTCCTTTCGTGTCGCAACAGAAGGTTGGCGTGCCGTCGATGCTTCGTTTGGAACCATGGCGTTGCGAAGCTTTTCGCTGGCCCTCGTGGCCGGTTGCGTGTGTTGTGGCGCTGGGGCACTTCTTGCTTGGAGCTCCCGTAACGCGCGCGGTTTTTTGGCGCGTGCCGGCGTGAACGCCGCGTCGCTGGGTTACGCGATGCCGGGCGCCGTTCTCGCCGTGGGCGTGCTGTTTCCGTTGGGAGCCGCCGATGCGCTGGTGGGCGATGCGTGGCAAGCGGTGACAGGGGTCGACCCTGGGCTCCTGCTCAGCGGCACCGCCGGAGGCCTCGTGTATGCCTATGCTGTGCGTTTTGGCGCCATTCCCCTCCAAAGTTTTCAGGCCGCATTGGGCCGAGTGACACCCTCCTTGGAAGGCACGGCGCGGGTGCTGGGGGCAACCCCCTTACGCACCTTCCTTCGAGTTCACCTGCCGCTGACCCGGGCGAGCGCGGCAGCGGCTCTTGTTCTTGTGTTCGTGGACGTGGTGAAGGAACTTCCGGCCACACTTCTGTTGCGCCCCTTCGACTTCGACACACTGGCGGTGCACACCTACCACTTGGCCTCCGACGAGCGACTGACAGCGGCTTCGCCTGCGGCCCTGCTCATTATGGTGGTGGGCATTTTGCCTGTCATCGTCCTTCAAAAGCTCTCACAAGGAAGGAATTGAAGTCTTGACTCAATCTCTCCCTTCCCTTCATGCGCACTCTCCTGGCGCGCCAGGACGCCTTCCTCTCAACGTGTCTGGCGTTTCACACGCCTACGGTGACGTGCGCACCCTTTCTGGCGTTTCTCTTCATGTTGCACAAGGCGAAGTCGTGGCTCTTCTGGGCCCTTCGGGGTGCGGGAAAAGCACGCTGTTGCGTCTTGTTTGTGGTCTCGAGCCCGTACATGAAGGTGAAATTGCGCTCGAGGGAAGTGTTGTTTCCAGTCGAAAATTTACGCTTCCGCCCGAACAACGCGGCGTTGGTCTCGTGTTTCAAGACTTCGCTCTTTTTCCTCACTTGAGTGTCTTGGAAAATGTTCTTTTTGGGCTCGAGACGCGCGCCCACGCCTTTCGGTGGCTTGGCGCTCCGGTTTCGAAGTCGGCACGGGAACGGGCCATGGCGCTTCTGGCGCGGGTGGGGCTGGAAAGTCGAGCAGAAAGCCCCGCACATGCCCTTTCGGGCGGCCAGCAGCAACGCGTCGCATTGGCGCGGGCATTGGCTCCAGAGCCTCGGCTGTTGCTCCTCGACGAGCCGTTTTCGGGTCTCGACAGCGCCCTGCGCGAAAGCGTGCGCAGCGAAACTCTCGAAGTCTTGCGGGAAAGTGGCTGCGCCGCCATCATCGTGACGCACGACCCGGAAGAGGCCATGGCCATCGCCGACCGAGTCGTCGTTTTGAACGAAGGCAAAGTTGAACACGATGGCACGCCAACGTCACTCTACTTTTCCCCACGGACGGCTTTTGCGGCTCGTTTCTTAGGTGCCCTCAATGTTTTTGAAGCCCACCTGGAGCGGAGTCCCTCTGCGGGAGACGATTCGGTGCGCGCCCGCGTGGGGAATTTTTCATTTCTCTTGGATGCCTCGCGTGTTGCTGAGTCTCTGGGTGCGGGAGCACGTCTCGACGTGATCGTGCGTCCGGAAGGCGTTCTTTTGGAGCCTCAACCGCCAGAAGGCCTCTTTTCAAAAGCCCCGAGCCAGGGTCGATTTTTGGCGCAGGCACGCAGCGCGCGGTGGCTTGGGCATGAAGTGCTCGTGACGTTAGATCCCTTGGGCGGCCTGTCTCGGCCCCTGACCGCGCGCGTGGCAGGCTCCCATTGGCGTCAGCTGTTTCCCAAGTGGAGCGAAGGGCTGCAGTCGCTTCCTGTGCCCGTGCAAGTTCGTTTCGAGCCGGGTGCTGTGCATGTGTTCGCAAGCGCGCTCGCGGAGGTTTAGCGGGGCCGACCGCGCAAGGGGGGTATGAACTTCGCGCGACTCGCGAATCCGATGCGTTCGCTTGTTCTCGAGATTTGTCCCGCTCTTTCTCGGTTGTAGAAATTCCCCTTCTGAGTTCCAAAAATGAGGGGATTTTCGAAGCTCAGCGAATTGGTTGCCCAAATGAACATGGGCAGAAGGATGTTGATGCCCTTGCGCTGAAGTGGCGTGTAGTTCACCAGGCCCAAGGTTGGCGAGGTCGCACTGGCGTCGGATGCTCCGGAAGTCCGTAAGGTGACGCCGCCGTTTTGAGAGGTTGTCACCGTATTCTGCGCCGCTTGATCCGGAAGGGGAGTTCCATCGAGCACAGCGACAATGTCGCTCATGGCGCACGACACGTCGCCAAAGTCGACAAGAGGGGACTCCACGGGCCGAGTGGCAAGTCCTTCGGCAAAGCGCGTGAGCTTGGCGTCGTCAACACCCACAGCGGAGGCTGCGACGATTTCCTGCGAGAACAAAGCCTGCACAGCTTCGGCAGACAAGCCTTCCGCTGTCGCAAGGGAGTCGACAAGGGTGTTTGCCTGCGAAAAGTCCAAGGCGTTGGCGCGCAACGCCTGAACTTTGGTTGCAAGAAGAGGGCGTGGAAGCGAAGAAAAAGAGCCCATGTGCGTGCCGAACGCGGCGCGCTCTTCGGGCGAAAGTTCCGAGGCGCGAAAGAAACACACCGGCAAAGAGCGCTGCGGGAGTCCAAACTCTGCCGATGTCGCATTCATGCGGGTGCGGAGCTCATTGACGTCAGTTTCGTCGGCAAGGGTCAGAGCAAAGAGGAGGGATGTTCCATTCGAAGACTCCAGGGCCTTCACGTTGCCATCACGGGCGTTCGGCGTTTTTTTGCACGACAGCAGGGCGGCACCCAAAAGGGCGTGCATGGCCATTCCAAGAAGAAACAGAAATCTTCGGTGCAAAGGGTGCAAGGAGTCTCCTGGCAATAAAAGAGAGAGCAAAACGCGGGCGAACTATTCTCGCGTCGTGCGTGTTTCTCTGTGACTCGGCGTGAAGGTTTCCTGTGTTCCTGTGACGCGGGCCCGCGCACCCACGTCGGCCAATTTGAGCTCCGTGCGTGCTTCAACGCTGCTCGAACGCGTCAGCACCTTTTTGACAACGAACTCGACCGAGGAGGCATTGGGTCGGAGAATGAGCCCCCGCAGGCCGACTTTCATGCCGTCTTCTGCACCCAAATCGAGCGTTGCGTGGGTGCCATTGAACCGCAGAACATGCCCTTTCACGTTTTCCACGAGAGGTTGAGACGTGGGAGCGACCGACAAACGGTAGGAGCCGCGCGCGCGTGGCTCGGGCGCAGCGACGCGCACGTAGAGGTCACGCGGCCGCAGAGCCTCCAACGTTTCGCTGGAACCCAAAGGGCGAGGAAGACCGTCTTCAAAAATCTCTGCATCAAGCCCCACGGCGTCTTCGTGCGCTGCGAACTCGATTCGGTAGACGCCCGCATCGGGCAGCACGAGGCGATACCAATTGGAACGGTTGCCCTCTTGGAACGAGACAGCACCCGTACGAGGTCCGCCGGCCACGTCGAGTGCGTCGGCTCCCGCACGCGTTTGGTTGGGGCCTGACGCACGTTCGGAGTCGTCTGTGGTTTCCTGGCCTTTCGCTTCTTCGTTTTTCGTTCCTTCTTTTTTTGCTCCTTCGTCTTTCGTCCCCTCGACTTTCCATATCGCGGCTTCGACAGGAGGTGCCCCAAAACGGGCCTCCAGACGAGAGCGAAGAGCGTCGCTCGGTTCACACGCAAACAAGGTTCCGCTTAAAAACAGTCCCCCGAGAGCGATGCCCATGAAGAGAGTCTTTTCATTTGGCTTCTGTTCGTATTTCGAACGGAATTCCATTGTGAAAAATCCTCCCTTCACTGCGCGTTGAGCCTGAACTGAGGCACCTGTCAATGGAAGCGGGCGCCGATTCCCTGCCCAAAATGCGAGGGTGGCGAGGGTGGCGAAAAAGCGGAAAGTGGTGAGATTTTGGACGCGTCCAACGCAGCCGCCTTCGAAGCCAGGCAGGCTTCGAGATGGCGCAAACCTGGACCTGCGAATCCATGGCTTCGGGCCGCACTGACAGAAATCTTACCGTCGGAAGGGGGCTGGATCCAGAGCAGGAATTCCGTGGGAGCCAAAGGATCTGCACGCCAAAGATCCTGTGCACAGGCATGGATGTCGGACTGAAGCCTTTCGAAAAGCGATTTTTCGCCAGGAGGAATTCCTTGCAGCGTGGCCCCATTCGCGTCCACAAAGTCCCACGAGCCCGGAGGCTTGGTGCGGAGTCTTTCGCCCAAGACGAAAGAGGTCGGAACGACTTTGCCTAGCCATGCGGCCACAGGGACTCGCACGGCCTCCGGCCACTCGTGACGTAAGGAAAATGTTTTCGTGGAGGCGACGACATCCAGGAATCCAAGGTATCGAAAAGTTCCTTGCAACAGGGGTTCAACGGTGCGCGGCGCCGAGAGGTCGGGAAGGAGCGTTGCCAGAGGGCAGTCGGGCAGGAAACGGGCGGCGTCTAGAGGAAGGCACCCTCCTTTGAATGCAATGTGTTTGGCGTCGAGCACTTGATGCGTGAAGATGTGGAGATCCGGAAGGCCGCCGACGGGCGTCGATTTTACCCGAGTCACGCGCCCCGTTTCCGACTCGAAAAACGCGTAGCCTGGTGCATTCGAAAGAAGACCAACGTAACGGCTCTGCAGATCGAAGGCCTTTTTTTCCGCATCCTCGCCTTCTTCAAAAAGAAGCGGCGTCGAAACCTGCACAACGCGTAAGCTTTTTTTCGATTCGGAGTCTGTATCAGTGTCCGTTTCAGAGTCAGTGGAGTTGTCTGGGTCAGAAGCCAGTCGCTCGAGAGCCAGCGATTCCAAAGCCTCTAGGAACGCCTTCCAAACGCTTGCTCGCGGGGGTGTGAAGGGAAGATAGGTTGTTCGCACGTCGGTGTGCGCATTCGATTCAGCCGATTGCGGAGCGGACATCGCGATTTTCAATTCCCCAAGGTGGAGCAAGCCGCCTTTTTTCGATTCGAAGGTCAGAAGACCCTCTGAAGGCGTGAGCAGGGAAAAAGGCACTCGTGAATTTCCAATGCCCAGTACGGTTTTTTCGAGCGTCCAAAGCCCGGGCGCCAGCGGAAACACAAGTGCCGTTGCCTGGGAGGGGAGGGTCGTTTCCGCAAACGCGTGCGTGAACGCCTGCTCAGTGCCTTCGGCATTGCGGAACACCACATCGAGAAACGAGCTTTGGGTGGGCGATGGCCGTTGGACGGTGAGCGACAAACCGACCACACCCGAAGTGAGGTGTGTTTGCAATTCGCTCGCCGCAGCAAGGTTGCCCGAAGCCACGGGTGCGATGAGGGCCTTGTTTTGCGGAGCGCCTTCACGCCCCGACGGGGACGAAACGCACGCCACTGTCGCTGTGCTCAGCAACGTCAGAAGAGTGCGGGTCAGGGTGCGTCGGCGTCGAGCCATGTCTCCACCTGCGTGAGGGCTTCCTCGATGGAAGCGAATCGGCCATCCGTGAAGGCGAGTTCACGGCCCACAGAATAGCACCGAACAGAGGCGAACGGCGACTTTCCCGGTGACTTTCGTGGCACCCCAGCGGTTGTTTCTGAAAGCCCCTGGGCGTGAACCTCGCGCAAGTAACGGAACATGTAGGAGTCGTAAAGTTCGTCGCCCAGGGCGATGACGTGAGGGGCGAGCCCGTTCCCCAGCAGGGGAGAAGGGAGTCGTTCCAAAAATCCCGCTTTGGGAACAAATCCACGCTGCAAGACATCGATGCGAGAAGGAAACACCTGCAACGCGACATCAGGTTGATTCAAAACGAGTGGGTTGACGACCTCCGAAAGGAAGTGCCCAAAGGCCTCTTGGGTGAGGGCGTCAGGGTAAAACCACTCCACTTGCCCAATCAAAGCCTTCGGTTCAAGTACGAACCCTTCCATGCGGCCTTGAGCCATGCGCGTCAAGAGATCGTCCTTCGGAGCCAGGTTTGGATTTTTCAACGCCATTTGGCCAAAGGCTTCGCCAATGGCATTCAAAACGGCATGAACCCCTGAGGCTACAGGGCTTTGGAAAAGGTTTGCTTGGCCTGCGTAAAGGTGAGCACCGAACTCGAGACCAAGAAAATGCGGGCGAAGCGCACGAGAAAGGTTCGCGTCACTCAGAAGACGTTCGAAACTCGTGAGACCTCTGCCGGTCAGGAGCCCGAAACGTTCATCTGAAAAAAGCGAGGCGACGCGTTCCACATAACGGGCCCTTTGAGAGCTCGCCATGCCCGAGAAATAGGGGTGAGGAACCAGTGTTCCGTCGATGTCAGAGAGAATGAAAAGCGGGCCCTCAAGGACTTCCTGAGGGCCCAGCGCTTGGACGTGAGACTGGGACGTCACTTCGACCACCAGGCTGCGGGCGCAAACCGAGGGCCATACTTCTTTGCGAGGGTTTCGAGGCGGTCTTTCACATGAGCCCTGCCCAACGTGTTCCCATAGAAGAAGGGACCTCCGAGGAAGGGTGGGAAGCCGAGACCAAAGACGGCGCCCAAATCACCATCGTCCGCAGAGCGTATGATGCCCTCGTCGAGGCATCGGGCAGCTTCGTTCATGAAGGCGAACACGCAGCGATCGACGATTTCCTGCCGGTCGAATGGCTTCCGCTCCTGACCATGTTTCAGGTGCCTGTAAATGGTTTTGTCGGGTTTGTCTTTTTTGCCTTCCAAATAGGTGTAGAAGCCGAAGCTGTTTTTCCGGCCGCGACGGTCTTCACCGACAATGGCCTCGAGTTCCTTAGGAATGACTAGGCGCTCGCCAAAGGGCTTCGAAAGCACTGAGATAATGTGGTTGCCGACATCGATTCCCACTTCGTCGAGGAGAGTGATGGGCCCAACAGGCATGCCGAACTTTTCCAGGGCGCCGTCGATGTCTTCAATGCTCGCTCCCTCGGCCAGGATGCTCATGGCCTCGCCAATAAGGAACGCAAGAATGCGCGTGGTGTAAAAGCCGGGGCCGTCTTTCACCACGACAATGTTTTTGCCCATTTTAGATGCGAGTTCAAACACGGCAGAAGCGGCAATGTCGGTGGTTTTTTCTGTGGTGATGATTTCCACCAGGGGCATTTTGGGCACGGGCGAGAAGAAGTGCATGCCGACAACGTTCCAAGGCGCCTTCGCACCCGCGGCGATGTCTGCGATGGGGAGCGAGGAGGTGTTGGTGGCGAAAATAAAAGGTTCACCGGCCAACGACTCTTCGCACTGCCTCAACACATCGTGTTTCACTTTCACGTCTTCGAACACGGCTTCAATGACGATGGGGGTGCCACGCAAGCTCTTGTATTCGAGCGCAGGCATCACGCGAGAGGCAGCCGCAAGGGCCTCAAATCGCTTGAGCCGACGCTTCCGGACCTTGTCCTCGAAGTAACTCGAAACGCCTTTGAGTCCTCGTTGAACGCCTGAGGGTTCGCGGTCGAGCAGGACGCTTCGCATGCCCTTGTCGGCGAGCACCGTGGCGATGCCACTTCCCATGAGGCCCGCACCCAGAATACCCACCGGAGAGCGTCCGGAAAGAAGCGGTTCCATGACCAACTTGCGCGCCTGGCCTTGTGCCTCTTTGCCGTAGGGGTTCTTTTTGGCCGACGTCATGATGCGAAAAATGTGGACGAGCGCCCGGCTTTCGGGGCTCGCAACGAGCTCGCCAAACAGCTTCGCCTCGATTTCGAGTCCCTCTTCCAACGACTTTGAAATGCCTCTCATCACAGCTTCAAGCGCTTTTTTGGGAGCGGGATAAAAGCCCTTTGTGCTTTTCTCTATTTGCTCCAGCGACTTCTTTTCAATGAGCGAGCGTCCAATCATGTTACTTTCGAGAGCGAACTTCGTGATGTCGACGTCGGCGAGGCCCTTTTCAAAGCTCGAGAACATGTGCATGGAATGGCCTACAAGCGACATTTTCACGCCGCTCTTTTTCGCCGCTGGTTTTGTGGCCTTCGCGATTTTTACCGCACGCGCAATGAGCTGATTTTCAGGAACCGCTTCTTCGACGATTCCAAGCTTGAGCGCCTTGCGCGCGTCTACTTTTTTACCGGTGAGAATGAGGTCGAGGGCAGGCGCGATGCCAATGAGGCGAGGAAGGCGCTGTGTTCCGCCGCCGCCAGGCAAAATGCCCAACTGCACTTCAGGAAGCCCCAGCTGGGTGGAGGGGTGGGTCGAACACACGCGGTGTTGCATGGCCAGGGAAAGTTCGAGCGCACCGCCCAAGCAGGTTCCATTGATGGCTGCCACTGTGGGCACGGGCGCAGCCGCGAAGCGGGCTCCCAGGCGTTGCAACGAGCGAGCGGCGTCGGCTCCGTCTTCTTTCGTGCGGAGGGTGTCGAAGATACCGACGTCGACGCCCGCAGCGAACACGCCGGGTTTCGTGGACGTGAAGACGACGCCCGCCAGGCTTGGCCGTGCAAAAATGGCGTCGAGTGCCGCATCGAGATCTTTGAGAATCTCTTGCGAGAAGCTGTTCATCGACTTCGACTCGTCGTGGAAGTCGATGATGCACACGTCGTTTTCCCAAGAGAAGCGCAACGTGCCTGTGGTAGACTTGATGTTTTCGATGGCATTCATAGTGTCGAACCCTTCCTATTCCTGTGCCGAGCCCGTCGTTTCGAGGAGCATGGCTTGGCCCATGCCACCGGCCGCGCAGATGCCAATCACCGCGTACCGACTTTTCTTCTTGTGCGCTATTCGCAAAGCGCGTCCGACAATGCGACCACCGGTGGCTCCGAAAGGGTGACCATAGGCAAGGGAACCTCCGTCAAGATTCAGCTTCTCGAAGGGAATGCGGCCAAAGGCCGCGTCGAGCCCAGCCCGCTCCCGGCAGAATGTTTCGTTCGCCATGGCGTCGAGGCAACTGAGCACCTGAGCCGCGAAGGCTTCATGAATTTCATAAACGCCTACGTCGTCGAGACCCAGGCCATGACGAGCGAGCAATTGTGGCACGGCGATGGAAGGCCCAATAAGAAGTTGGTCGCGTGGGTCGACCGCCACTGTGTGGCTGTCCACCACGTAGCCAAGAATGGGGAGCCCATTTTTTTTCGCATAGCCTTCGGAGGCCAGGAGAACCGCTGAAGCGCCGTCGGTGAGCGCGCTCGCGTTCCCCGCAGTGATGGTGCCATTCCGTTTGTCGAAAGCAGGTTTTATTTTTGCAAGAGAGTCGAGAGTGGTGTCGCCTCGCACAATGTTGTCGGTGTCAACGAAGACGCTTTTATCGCGGCCCGTCCACACGGGAACGATTTCGGGTTTCAGGTCTCCACGTGCGATGGCGTCGGCCGCGCGTTTGTGTGTCATGAGTGCGAATTCGTCTTGGCGCTCGCGGGAAATGTCGTTTTTCACTGCCATGATTTCACCATGCTCACCCATGGTGAGGCCCGTGAAGGGTTCGGCAAGCGCAGGCGGTTTCGGAAGAAAGGCCTTCGGATTGAAGTCCTTCAAGAACCCCACTTTTTCCTTCAGGCTTTTGGCACGCGACATTCGGGTGAGGAAACGCCTTGCCTCGTCGGAGTAGGTGATGGGAACGTCGGAAAGCACTTCGACGCCCCCTGCCAGAACGAGCTGTGCGCGTCCAAGGCGAATGGAGTCGGCCGCCGAGGTCACCGATTGAAGCGACCCTGCGCAGGCCTTGTTGAGCGTGTAGCCCGGCGTCGTGCGAGGCAACCCAGAGAAAAGAATGAGGTCGCGCGCGATGTTTGGATTTTTCGTTTGCGGCACGGTGGCGGCCCAAACGACTTCATTGACGTGTTCCGGATTCACGCCCGTGCGTGCAAGAAGTTCGGTGGCCACCCGAAGGCTCAAAGAAAGCGGTGTTTCGGTTTCGAAGACGCCGAACGACTTCACGAAGGGTGTTCTGACTGCGCCGCATACGGCGACACGTTCGTTGGTTGGAGAGAGTGAAGCGCCTTCATTTCCGGATCCGGTTTCCTGCGCGTGTTCACTCTTTCGCCCAGGGCCATTGGCCTTCGGTTTGCGGAGTCCCATTTGAATTGTCCCCTTTTCCGCCTGCAGACAGATGAAAGTCACATGTCCAAAATTCATGCTTAAAACGTGAGCATCGACGTGCAACTTTAGCAGAAGGCGCCCGTTTCGGATACTCTGCCGCGCGAACCCCTTCGTCATCGTGACGCATCGACCGTGTTTTCAATATTGGGAGGCTGCCATGCACCTTTACACTCACCCTCGTTCTCCTTGGTGCCGCAAGGTCGACTGGGCTTTTGCGGAAATGGGCATTGCCCATAGCCCCACCACACCTTTGGAAACAACGCTGGTGCCCGCGGAAGGCGACGCCATGAAAGAGGCCGTGCGGGCCATGAAAGAGCGTTGCGGGGCGCACGCGACTCTTCCGACGCTGGTGGACGGTGACTTTGTGTTGAGCGAAAGCTCCGCCATTGTTTTTTACATGGCCGATGCCCGCGGCCATAATTCCGCATTCCTTCCCAAGGCGCCGAAGGAACGCGCACGCATCATGCAATGGGATCGCATTGGCGACATCACTCTGGGTGCCAATGTGCTTTCGCCCTGGCTTCGCAACACGACCTTTCTTGGCGCGGGGACGCGCGATGAGGCCGTTTTGGCAAAGGCCCGCACAACGTTCGAAGCGACCGAAGCCAGGCTTGCCGAAGCTTTGGGCGCTCACACCTTTCTGGCGTCCGACTCCTTCACTTTCGCGGATGTCGGCCCTGCACACATTCTGGCCATGCTTGCCAGGCTCGACGGCCCCCGTGCCAAGCACCCGGCTGTTGAACGCTGGCTGTCTGCCTGTCTCGATCGCCCTGCGTACGTCACGCTCGCGAACCGGCTGGCCTAAAGCCGCAGGTTCCCTCAGGGGCCCAACCTGACTTGCGCGCGGGCCTGGAGGTGGCTTAGGAACAGGCGTTCTCGAGAGATGAAGGGAGACTACAGTATGGGTCGTCACGCTACCGTTGCCGGACGCCAGGCGAGCAGCGCCGCTGCCCGCGGGCGCATTTTCACCAAGCTTGCACGCGAGATTATGGTTTCGGCCCGCTCCGGAAGCGACCCTGCTTCGAATTCCCGGTTGCGTCTCGCCATAGAACGCGCACGCGACAACAACATGCCAAAAGACAACATCGAGCGGGCCATTAAAAAAGGCGCGGGAGAACTGGGTGGGCAGGCCTACGAAGAAATCATGTACGAGGGCTATGGTCCATCGGGCTCGGCCATTCTGGTGGAGTGCCTCACTGACAACCGCAACCGGACAAACCCTGAAGTGCGCCGTGCGTTTCAAAAAGGCGGTGGCAACATGGGCGAAATGGGCTCAGTGGCCTGGATGTTCAAGAAAAAGGGCATCATTGACGTCAACCTTGCAAACGCGAAAACAACAGAAGATCGCCTGATGGAAATTGCCCTCGAGTCGGGCGCGGAAGACGTCGGTGTGGAAGATGGCCTCGCTTCCATCACCACGGAGGTCACGGATTTTTCTTCGGTGCGTGACGCCTTGCTCGCGGGTGGTGTGACATTCGAACGTGCGGGTCTGGAAATGATCCCCGACACACTCGTTCCGCTTTCAGGTGACACTGCGAAACAAGCGCTCGACCTCGTTGAAAAGCTCGAAGAGCTCGATGATGTGCAGCGCGTTTTCCACAATTTCGATATTTCTGAGGCTGAACTCGCCAAGCTTGGGCTTTGAGCTTTAGCGTTGGCTGAACCTGTCTGCTTGGGCCCCTGATAGGGGCATTATAGAGAGACTCACACTACGGTTTTGTGCGAGTGCTTCCGCGGAGGCGTCGCTCGAGCTCACGGCAGGGCGTGTGTCGCCGTAGCTCACGACAACGGCCTGCTTGGGTTGGAGCCCAGCCTCAATGGCAAGTTTTGCCACTGATGCTGCGCGAGCCGCCGCGAGCTCCCAATTCGAGGCGTAGGACGTGCCTGAGGAGGAGCTGTCGTCTGCGTGTCCCTCGAAGTACACCACACGTCCCCCAAGATCGCCTAATGAGCTCATGAGGTTGGTGAGTGCAGAGGCCCCTGCCGACGTGAGGACCGCTTGGCCAGGCTCGAAAAAGGAGACGCTCCGGAAACGGATGCTTGTGCGCCCTTCAGAGCCGACGACTTCAACGTTGCCCTGGTCAATAAAGCCCTTCGCGCGCTCTCGAAAGAAATCGATATCGCGGTTTGCCATGCTTTCCACAGGCGCAATGACCGACGTGGTGCCCGTAACAGCCGCGGACTCGTCTCCCACTCTGTCGCGCGTGCAGGTGGCGGGAATGAGTGCGAGTGCGAGGACACCCGCGGTGATCCAGCCGGAAATGGCGCCCACGCGCCACCGACGTGACTCTTCCAGCGGAGCGTATGAGGTGTCCTTCGTTGTTTTGTCCATGGGTTCCATTGCAGTTCCTCCTTGCGACACGATTCTCCGGCACAGTCCCGCCCGCGTCCGCAGGCAATGAGCAAACGTCCGCCTCTGCGGAGCGCTGTTTGCCAAGTTAATGCGATTGTAAAATTCAGCAAGGAAACGTCTGGCTTGTGTGACTAAAGAAACAGCCACTGTCGAGGTCGTCGACAGTGGCACCGAGGGGCTTTAGTTTCTGAGCGCTTTTTTTAGAATGAACATTTTAATATCAGAGGGAAAAAAGGCCATTGACTGGGGCTAGATTCTGTTCCTGAGAGGCATGATTCCTGCTTAACGAGTGAACCCCATGGGCGAGTTTGCTTTCGTCTGCCACGACAGCCCAAAGAGTCCCCTTGTTGAGGAGGTGATGGATGCGCTCCGTAGCGGCGTTGCTCGCATTCTGCATTTGTGCCTTCCCACAAGCGTCTTTCGCGCAGGTCAAGCTCGCGCCCAAGGATGTCGCTTTTCTTCTGAAGGACGCTGGATTCCCAGCGCACGCGATTCCTAAAATGGTTTGCACCGCGAAGTACGAGTCGCTTTACAACCCAAAGGCAAAGAACGTAAACAGCAACGGATCACACGACACCGGGCTCTTTCAGATTAATGATATTTGGCTTTCCGAGTGCGGTGTCACTCGCAAGCAGCTGCTCAACCCGAAGGTGAATGTGGCGTGCGCGCGGAAGGTGTTTCAAGAAAGCGGATATTGGGCGTGGTACGGCTACCGCTATAAACAAGATGCCTGCAAAGTTTTTCGGCTCAAGAAGAGCACCATGGTGGCACTTTCGGCGAAGTGAGAAGCACTCTTTTCAATGAACATCACCCTCATAAGGCGCTCAAAATGATGAGTCCGTCTGAATTCAGGCAGGCAAACCTAAACTAAATTTTGGGGTGGTCGGAATTGACGGGGCAACTCCACCCTTATCGCCCCACCAGTGTGAACGAATTGGTGTAACCCCGTTTCTGTAATTTGCTCCCAGAGCCCCCGAGCGGCTTGATTCGGAAAATGCGATTTTTTCGCATTTCGCCAAATCTGCGCCGAACGGTGAAAGATGGCTCAGGGCAAAAGAAAAGCCCCTCTGCG
>JADCJN010000031.1 GCA_020247005.1 Silvanigrellales bacterium | reverse complement strand
CGGTCGCCCGGTTCGCATCTGGCCTCTCTTGTCCTCTTTCCGGAGGTTCCCGTGTCACCCCTCTTTCTGGCGCCGCCGTCCTCCGCCGTCATTGCCCACCCCCGATTTGCCTTTGTGACGAAGGGTCAAGCCTTCGAGGCGACTTGCTTGGTTCACGGAGGAGCCTGGGACATTCCGGCGGCCCTGTCCGAGGCACATCGTCTGGGCGTGGCCAGAGCGTTTGATGCGGTTCAAAGGGGTCTGCAGGCTTCCCTCGACCCTCTCGACGCCTTGCTCGCTGGCATCGACGTGCTGGAAGACGATCCGATTTTCGACGCGGGCCATGGGAGTTTTTTAAACGAAGACGGAGAGGTTGAGCTCGACGCGGGCGTCATGGAGGGCACGACCCTGCAGGCAGGAGCCGTCGCCTCGTTGGCAGCCTTCGCACACCCAGCGCGCATTGCGGCCGAAGTCATGAGGCACACCGAACACGTTCTGTTGGTCGGCGACGGCGCAGCGCGTTTTGCGCGGGGCAGAGGCTTTGTCGCTTTGCCTTCCGAAGCCCTTGTCCATGCACGAGAGCGCGAGGCCCATGCCCGATGGGTGGCTTCGGGGCGCCCCTCCGCGCGCGTGTTTTTCGGTGCCCTGGACTCGGGGAGCACAGCAGGACCAGAGCCTCAGAAACGGGGCACTGTGGGCGCGGTTTTGGCCCTTCGAGAACGTCCAAACGGGGCCAGTGCAAGCGCAGAAGGCTCTGGCCCTTGGCAGCTTTTCACAGCGACAAGCACTGGGGGCACTCCAGGAAAAAAGAAAGGCCGGGTCGGAGATGTGCCCGTGCCAGGGGCCGGATTCTATGCCGACAACCTGGGGGCCTGCGTGAGCGCCACGGGGTGGGGCGAAGCCTTCTTGCGCCTTCTGCCCGCCAAACGAGTCAGCGACCTGTGCGCGCAAGGCCTTTCGGCCCAAGATGCCGTCGAGAGAGCGTTGCAGGAAGTGCTCGTTCGCACGGGGGGGCGCGGGGGACTCATTGCCATTTCGGCCCGCGGAGATGTCGGTGTGGCGTCGTCGACTCCCGACATGGCCGTGCGAGCGCCGCAGGTTGTCTGCTTGGGCTAGGTGTGGCAAACTTCCGGCCGAATTGACTTTCCCAATCCCTTCCAAACGACCGTTGTTTCCCGAGGAAACGTCCGACATGACATTAGGTGCAGGGGCCGTCGCCGTTCGACGTTTGAAGCTGCTCGCGTCTCCCCGCGAACTACCATTGAAAACCATTGCCGAGAAGTTGCGTAAGGCTGTCATAAGCCCTTTGGGACTCGACGAGTCTCGCGAAGAAAGTCTGGGGTTCGCTCACCCCTTCACCGGAGAACCCGACCTTGCCGACATCCAGTCGCTCGTGTTCGATGGCGCTCTTGTGTTTGCGCTGCGCAAAGACTCCAAGAAGATCCCTGGCACGCTCTTTCGTCTGCAGCTCAAGGCCGCACTCGATGCGCTGCAGAAAGCGTCACCTCGGGATGCCGACGAGAGCGGTCGCAAGCGTCGCCTCACCCGTTCGGCGCGTGAACAGGCGAAAGAACGCATCAAGCATGAGCTCATGAAGCGAACGCTTCCCTCTATCCGCCTGGTGGAAATCGTGTGGCATCTCGATGCCTCGGAAATCTGGATTTTGTCGACGTCGGCGGGCGCTTTGGAAGACTTTGAGAAGCTCTTCTTCGAAACGTTTGAAACGGGTTTCATCCAAATGGGGCCCGGCACGGCGACAGTCGACTTCGATCGCATTCACCAGGGGCTGCCCGTCACGCTCGAGCCCCTCCTTGAGCTCGTTCCTTTGGCGTTTGTTCGTCCGGGCTCGCTGGCAGCGAGCATCGAGCGTGCCCCTCCCGGCAACGAAGCGCCCATTTTTTAGTCTTCCCCAACTGCATTGAGGTACGGAAACGTCCATGTCGCACACCCCCGCAAACCCCACGGGCGCCCACCCCGCGGGTGCCTTCGACGCACTCAAACTCTCGCCTCTTCAAAAGGCGGGTGAAGTTCTTTTCCGACTGCGCGACTACACGCCCATCCCGATTATTCTCCTTGCGCTCCTGTATGCAAAGCCAACCTTGGCGAGCATCGTGGGCGGTTTGTTGGTGGCGCTCTTTGGCGAGTGCGCGCGAGCATATGGCGTCGCCTTTATTGGTTCCATTTCTCGCACACGGAGCTATTCCAACGGTGAACTTGTGAAAGAGGGCCCATTTGCGTTGCTGCGCAACCCGCTCTATTTCGGAAATCTCGTTCTTTCGGTGGGGCTCTCGGTGATGGCCGGAGTGGTGTGGTTGCCCGCGGTTGTCGTGATTCTTTTTTACGCGCAATACATTCCCATTGTTGCTTGGGAAGAAATGAAGCTGACACGCATTTTTGGCGAACGCTACGACGCCTACAAGCGTGAGGTGCCCAACCGCTGGTTTCCACGCCTCGCCGGTTTCCTGGCATTCGAATGGGCACGCACGCCTGTTGTGTGGGGGCCCGCATGGAAGTCTGAAAAGCGGACGCTCACGTCGGTCATCGCGTTTACGGTTGTGATGATCGCGCTCTTCCTTTTCGATGCGAGAAGCGAAGGGGCACTTTTGCCCCTGGTCAAAAACGTCCTTCCCTAACCGAGGAACCCGATGGTGACCCAGAAACCTGCCGCTGCGAAGAAACCTGCCGCTGCGAAGAAGCCTGCCGCTGCAAAGAAGCCTGCCGCTGCAAAGAAGCCTGCGGTTTCTAAAGCCAAACCCTCCGGCGCACTTCTGGAGGCTCCCTATGCGGCCCCCGTGCTTTCAGGCCTTGTGGGCGAAGGAGTTCCGCTTCAGGCGTCCCTGCACAAGGGCAAGTGGGTCGTCCTTTACTTTTATCCGAAAGACATGACTCCAGGCTGCACGCTGGAATCGCAAGACTTCCAGCGGCTTTCCCCTGCGTTCGCCAAAGCGGGCGCTGTCGTTTTTGGCGTCAGCAAAGACTCCTGCGCAAGCCATGCGAAGTTCTCGGCGAAGGAAGGACTCAAAAACGTTGTTCTTATTTCCGATGCCCAAACTCTCTGCGAGGACTTTGG
>JADCJN010000030.1 GCA_020247005.1 Silvanigrellales bacterium | reverse complement strand
TGTGCTCTTCCGATCTGAAAAGCTGGAGCCAGTTGCGTCGTGTTACGCGGATTCGGTCGAATATGATGATGCTGACGATGTCTATTCAGATCTCTTGAAAGAATACACCGGTCCTTCCACGTACGCTGTCGCAGTCGAGAAGGATGATGCGTCGACCTATCCGTCCGCTTGTGTTTACAAGGGCGAAATTTCTGAAAGACAAAGTTTCGGGGCCGCAAAGCCAGGGCAATCGGCCTATGTCGTGAAGGGGCACTTCCAAAGTAAGACGACCTCCCCAGACAATAAGACGCTTGTTCCATACAGAAAAAACTTTGAATTTTCCGGAGAAAAGCAGGAATATGCCGAAAGATTATTGAATTTCTGGATGGAGGGCGCGCAGCGACGCGCATTCGTTGAGCCATTCAAAGGAAATTTAAAAGTTACGTCCGTTCAAAATGTGAACGGAAACATGTATGAACTTGGAGAAATAGCCACACTTTCGGCAGACATGAAATCGCTTTCCATCGTCGGAATAAAAAAGTACCCTTCGAGCAAAGAGAAGGCTAAAGAGTATTCCCTCAAGTTGAAGTGCAAAGTGCTTTCAAAATCTGAAAAATTTTAGTCGCATTTTCAGATTTTTTACGAGAATCGGCTTCTATTCTTGTGAGGGTCACTGTTTAGTTTGGGCCGGTGGCTTCCACTCCTGCTTGAGAAGGGCGAAGACGACGTGGTCGACAAAGCGGTCGTAGAGCCATTCGCTTTGCCGCGCGATGCCCTCTTCTTTGAACCCAAGCCTGCGCGGGATTTTCTGACTTTTCACGTTTCCTGTCGCGCAGCGGATTTCGACACGGTGCAAGCGCAGAGGGCCAAAGGCGTGCGCTGTGAGTGCCGCGCAGGCCCGCGTCATAAGCCCCTGGCCACGGGCATGGTGCGCAAGCCAATAGCCGAGGGAAACGCCTTTGTTGTTCCAAGAAATGGGGTGAAAGCCGATGGCCCCGGCCAAAGCGCCGTTGTGCCAAATGCCGGCGTCGAACGCGCCGTTGTCCGCGTATTTACGCAATGCCGAGCGAATGAAGTCTCGTGACTCCTGTACGCTTCGGTTGTCGTCGAGCCAGGGGAGCCACTCTCGCAAGCCCATGCGGTTTTCGTTCACGACACGAAAAAGCTCTTCCGCGTCGTGTGGCTCGAAAAGACGAACATATGCGCCTGAACCCAGTTCGTGTCGAAACATAATGGGCGGAGGTCTCCCTTATAGAACGAAACAGGCGTTACTCTTTTTGGCCCACGAAAGTCGACGGCAGAGGAAGCGCGAAGACGCCCCGGGCATCAGCTGTTTCGTAACGGAATTCGTAACGGGCGTCTGCGATTTCGAACCGAGCTTGCTTTATGGCCTCCGTGAGAGCCAAACCTTGCTTGGCGAGCGATGCGGCGCGAACGGCGCGGTCGGGGTTCACCATGCCGCCCGAAACCACTTTGCCTTCGAGGAAGGGTTTGGAGTCGACGGTGCCCATGAGAACCTCTCGCACCTGAGACGGCGCCAGTGCTTCGTTGGCGTCGAGCACGAGGCTTGCCGCGTTTGCCACGAAAGGGGCGGCTTGGCTTGTGCCCGAAAGGAACAAGGTTTCCCCGCCAGGAATGCTCGAAAGAATGCCCACGCCAGGAGCTGCGACGTCCACCATGGTGGCGCCATAGTTTGAGAATGGCGCAATTTGGGAGTCTCCGAGGGTCGCCGCAACCGTGAGAGTGTTGGGTTCACGCAAATTGGCGGGCGCAACAGGAAGGACGTCGTTGTCGCTGCCGTCGTTCCCCGCGGCAATGACGAAAAGAGTGCCCGGAGAGGTGCGAGGCATCGCGGCAACCTCCGCAACCATCTTGTTCACCATGTGAGTGGCGTATTTCTGAATTTCCGCCTGCGTGGGCTGCCTGTTTTTGCCGTAAAGCACCTTCAGAAGCGGTTCGATGATGGCCGAGGCGGCCTGCGTGCTTGTGCCCAAGGAAAGGTTCGCGACTTGTGCGCGCTGCCCATTCGCATAACTTCCCACCGACGCGAAGATGGTGCCTTGTGCCTTGGCGAGAAGAGCGAGGAGTTGCTTGACGGCGATGTCGCGAGCGAAGTCTCCGAGGTTGGGGCCTGGCTTCGTGCTTCCCCAGTCTTCCTGCCGTGAGGCCAGGCTCGCGCCAAACGGCAGCTTCACTTCCGTGGGAATGAGCTTGAGCGTCATGATGCGTGCCGTGGGATTCTCACCCGCGGCAATACCAGCGACGTGCGTTCCATGCACGAAATTGCCGAACACCTGCACTTCTTTCAGAAAGGCTTTGTCAGAGAGTTGGGCTTTGACCCAGGCTTTCTCTTCTTCGGTTGCCTTTCCTTCCAGAGACTTCTTTTGGATTTCAAAGAAACGCGCCGGTTTGTCGGAGAACTTTCCAATATATTTGTAATCGATGACTAAATTGTTGCTTTCGGCAAAATTCCAGCCAAGAACGTCGTCGATGAAGGTGTTGCCGTCATCGTCGAGTCCGTTTTCTGAAATTTCGGCGGGGTTGATCCACATCCGCGAGGCGAGTGCCGGGTGTTTATAGTCGACTCCCGAGTCGACTATAGCGAGGACAGATGCTTGGGCGGCAGAAAGATGCACGAACGAATACGCAATGCTTGCGCGCACGATTGCTTTCATTTTGTCGTCTCCCGGTTGTGTCTGGGCCGCAGTATATCTTCGTAACGGGGGAACACAAGGCAAGGTCTGGAAAATCTCGGTCGTGTTTCTTTCCATGGCCGTTCTTGCCCACGCGGCGACGCTTTGGCGATGCTCCGGCGTTGAAGGGGCACAATGAGATGAGGATGATGAAAGAATACGCACACACCGACGGGAGCCTGCCCCATGCCTTATCAAACACCACGCGTCACTCTGGAAACTTATGAACAGGAATTGGTCTCCCTGGTCAGACTCGTTACACTCGATCTTCAAGGAGACGATGACTTGGCTCAAACCATCGTGTTTACTCCTTCGCGGGAGCGCATGCGGATGAGTCCGGCTGAATTGATCCGAAGAGGTTTCTTTCAGGAGGCATACGAAGCCGCGCGCGACAACTTTTTCTTGCTGCGGAAATCGACTCCTGAGAATTTGAGCCGCGCACCCCGGATGCTCCAAAAAAAGGGCAGTGGCATGGCCCGATGAAAATCGCTCTGGCAATTGATAAAGCGCAAGTTGAGTGAGCATGTGGACGAGTGCTGTTGACCAGAGGGGGGGCAGGGAGCCATGGTGGCGGGAGGAGGGCGAATTCAACGCCCCCGGCTTCCAAGGAGTCACCATGAGTTCTCAAAACGGTTCTTCCCGTCGACGTTTCCTTCTTGATGCCGGCGTGCTTGTTGCCCTGGGGGGAAGTGTTGCTTCCGCCTTCGGACAAGGGAAGAAAGCAGCGTCCGCGTCTCCTTCCAAAGACGCCTCTGCCTCGGGTGGCAACGTCGATTTGCCCTTGGTCGATGAAAAGGCAGCCCTATCGGTGACGCTGAAGTACGCAGCCGACGCCGCAAAAGTTCCCGCCGGCGTGAAGGTTGCGAAGTCGGGCGTGGAAGGTGCCAAGCAGGACTGCGCAAACTGCATGTTTTATGCGAAGGCAGGGGTGAAGGGTGGCCAGGAAGTCGGCAAGTGCCAGCTTTTTCCTCAGGCTGTGGTGCCCGCGAAGGCGTGGTGCGCCAGCTGGACAAAACGCCCGTAAGTGTCTCCTCAGTTGGGAGATTGAAAAGTCACGTTGTCAACAAGCCAACCTCCCTGCGTCTCCGAAAAGTCGGTTTTGAGGCGGAACCGGATGATGACGTTGTTGTTGTCAGCCTTCAGCCAGGGGGAAATGTCGATGGTGACGTGGCGCCACCCCTCATCCGACGTTGTGCCCGTCGTGCGCGCGACGGTGGTGAAGGTTGTTCCGCCATCGGTGGAAACGTCGGTGAGCCCGAAATCGTAACTGTCTTCAAGATCGGTTTTCTCGAGGTAGGTAATGACGCCCAAACGGCCTTTCAGAGGGCGCGAGGGAAGGGTGAGGGTCGTTTCTTGAAGGTTGGAATACGGCCCATCGGGGTTGTCTGAGAACGCTTGATTCGAACCTTCGCCGGTGGCCTCAAGTCCCCATGTGCCCGTGACCGTGATGCCTTCCAGACTTTCGGCGTCGAACACCGCCGTGGTTTTCAACGCTACGGTGGCGAATGGAATGCTTTCAGACAAGGCGCTGACGTTGCCCACGTTGTCGACGGCGCGCACGGTAAAGTGTCCAGAGGCGCCGAGCGGGAGCCCAAGGACGCGTGCGCGCACACGACCCGACGGAGTGCGCCCGAGGATGCGAACGTCGGCTTCGGCACTGCGCAGCCAGCCCTCTTCCGACACCACTGGCCTGCGGCTCGAACGCAAAAGGTAGGAAGACGCGCGTCCTGTGAGGGCGTCGTCTCCCGATTCGCTCCATTCGACATCCATGGAAGAGATGCCTGCTGCCAAAATGCGAAGGTCTTCCACGCGTGCGGGTGCTCGGGTGTCGACTTCCAAGGCCGCCGTCACGTTGAGCAGGCCACCGGAAGAGCTCATTCCCGCGAGGGACGCGAGGGGCCGTGTGTTTGCAAGGAGGCGTGCGCGCAGGCGCTCCGCTGTCTCTGCGGGAAACGAAGCTTTGAGCAAGGCTGCCGCACCCACGACGTGGGGAGTCGCCATACTGGTGCCATCGAACGAGGCATAGCTTGCGTTGGGAACGGTGCTGTAGATGGCGACACCCGGAGCGCCCAGGTGAACAGAGCGCGCTCCACGATTCGAAAAATCTGCCAAACGTCCACTGGAATCGACGGCCGCCACCGAAATGATGTTCGAAGAAGAATAACTCGCCGGATAGGAAGGCTGGGCGTCGTTGTCGTTGGAGTCGTTCCCCGAGGCCGCCACAAAGAGGATGCCTGCCTTTGCCGCTTCGTCGATGGCCGCCTTCATGGTGGGCGAGTACCCGCCACCGCCCCAACTGTTGTTCGTGATGTGGACTCCAAGACGCGTGGCGTATTCGATGGCCTTCACGGCGTCTTCCAAAGAGCCCGATCCTTCTGAATCGAGGAATTTCAAACCCACCAAAGAAACATTCCAAGCGACGCCAGCGATGCCGACGCCGTTGTTACCGCGGGCACCAACGGTGCCACCCACATGGGTGCCGTGTTCATTGTCGTCGAACGGGTCGTTGTCGTTGTTTACGAAGTCCCAGCCGTGAACATCGTCGATGAAGCCGTTTGCGTCATCGTCCACGCCATTGGTGGCACGGTCGAGTCCTTGGGCGTCTGTACCGCTTTCCTTCGGATTTTTCCAAGCGTTCGGTGCGAGATCCGGGTGGCTTCTATCGAGGCCCGTGTCAATGATTCCGACCAGAACACGACTGTTTCCCTTTTGAGAGTTCCATGCAGGCGTAACGTTTATGTCGACGCCAGCCGTGCCTTGGTCCTGTCCGAAATTCGAGAGGCCCCACAGACGAGTGAAATCGGGGTCATTGGGAAGGGCTGTGGGTGTCCGGCCTGAAACAGCGTGCAGCCGAGTGTTCGCCTCCACCCATTCCACCTGTCCGCTTTGCTCGAGAGCGGCGGCCCTTTCTGCAAGTTCCGTTTCCGCCAAGGAACCGTCTGCAAACCGAACGACGTGTGCGCCGCTGGAGCCAAACGTGTGTGTGATGCGACCGCCAAGGCCCCTCAAGAGACTGAGCTTCAGGGAGGCGGTTTCGCGAGTTTCCTTGAAACGCACGATGAGGGAGCCTGGCACGTGGGCCTTATGCAAATTGTATTTTCGCAGGAGAGCGGACGGTTTCCCCCTTTCTTCTGGTCCTTCGCTGGCGTGCGGGATTCCTTTTTGAGGGTCTGCTTTGGAAGGTGCGCTGATGGACGCAAACACGAGCGCGAAACAAAGGGGAATGAATCGGCGAGACGTGTGAGGAAACAAAGACATCCGGACTCTCCTCGAGTTGGGTGCAACGCGCAGCCCGTGTCGTTCATCTTCCCGGATTCTGGAGAGGTGTGTGTTTGCCATCATGCCGCGGGAATGACACCCTTGACGTTTCGGCGCCCTTGGCGCCAAAAGAACCCGCTTTGAAGCGAGGAGATGGTTTGCTTCACATTCCCAGCAAGGGAACATGGTGTGTGTACCTTTTGCGCTTGAACGATGGCTCGCTGTACTGTGGATGCTCGAACGATGTTGTGAAACGTCTGCAGGCGCACCGTGACGGACGAGGCAGTCGACTCGTGCGTGCCAGGTTGCCAGCAGAATTTGCCTACATTGAAATCGTCAGGGAGGGGGGGAGATCGGCTGCTCAAGCCCGCGAAGCAGAAGTCAAAAAATATGAAAAATCGAGAAAAGAAACACTGTGCGAGACGTGGACGTCTTCACACCGCGAACTTCTCACCAACGAACAAAGGGAACACATGTGATGCAATGGAAAGTCTCTGTGGTTGCGGCGCTGGCGGCTCTGTCTGCCTGCAAGAAGCGCGAGTTCAATTCGTCTCAGGCGAAGTCTCAGGCCGCATCTGCGGAGCTTAGCCTGAAACCCGCGTATCCAAACGATGTCATCTTGACTCTAGTTCCCCCTTCAAGCTCCTTGGGTCGCATTTCCGACGGCAGCGTGGAGGCGCGCGTCATTTATGCCCCGCCGTCGAATTCCCTTGGCTTGGCCGAGGGTGCGGCGGTGCTCGCGAAATGGATTCTTCCCGACACGTGGAAACGCGCCGACGGCACATCGGTCATCTCTCGCGATGTCTTCATTCCAGAAGGCGCTCGAAAAGCGGCTCGCGAAAAAAAGAAACGTGACGTTTTTCCTTGGGCTCTCCACGGTTGGAAAGGCGTCAGCGCGCTCGAGAGTCTGGCGGCCGCTCGGGTCCTTGACCCGGAAGGCAAACCCTCTGGAGATGCGCCCATCGATATTCGCGTGGCGTTGAACAATGCGACGTTTTCGGGAGGCATCTTGGCGTTTTCCGAAGCGCCTGTGGTGGTGGAGGGAACCCACGTTGCACTTCTCAAATTCGACTCGTTCTCAGAAACGTCTCGTCGCGGAGTCGTTACCGTCAAGGCCACCCAGTATGACGCGGGACAGAAGAGCTTCACGGCACCTGTGAGCAGCGAGCTTGAATTCGGTTCTCATGCTCCCCTTCCTACGCAGGAGCAGGATATTCCGGCGTTCGACCCCGCGGGAATCGTCGCTTCCCCTTTCAATGCGCTGGGTTGGTATGCCTTTGGAAAGCCCAACACTTTGGGCGGCAAGAAGACTTTTGTGATTTCGGCACTAGAGCCGCGCGCTGTGACTGCTATAAAAGAAAACTTCGACGGCGAACTCAATGTGCGGTTGGTTGAGCAAGGCAAAGCGGCCGAGTACTTCAAAAGCGAAGCGTGGACCGATCCCGAACCCTCTCTCGGATTCAAAAACGAACCCACATCAGAGCCGATTCTCGGTGTTGTGCGCAACAACACTCTGCGACGCGCCGCGATTGGGGGCACGAAGTCGGAACGCGATTGGGAGTTGGGCGACAAGGGTTTGCTCGTTCACGTTTTTAGCTGGCGTGGGAAGCCTGACCCGAAATCATCGAAGCCCCGCCTTGTTCCCAATGCGGTGACGGGTCACTTCGCCTTCGGAACGGCGACGGTGGTTGAAAGTCCCTTTGTTCCCGGCGAAAAGAAGTTCAACATCGACTACCACCAGGTTTATGGCCAAGGTCCCGATGCCATTCCGGCCGCGAGTCAAACGTGGCCTGCCTACATGGGCAGCCTCCAGCGGGGAATCGGATTCCAGGTTCCCGTGTCCGACTTCGTTGTGAAGCTCGACGATCTTACGAACGAAATTGCACTGCCCAACGGCGAGCGCATCGTCATTCTCGACACTCTCCGCAGGAATCTTGAACTGCTGATGGCGCTTTATCGCACAGGTGACGGCGACGGCATTTCAGTCATCGACCCTGTCACATCGTGCGTGCAGGACTCCAACTTTGCCCTCTACCTCACGTTCGAACCCCTGTTGAAGAAGCTAGGCGAAGCCAAAGCGAAAGGAGGCACCGGGGCTCGTGTCGATGCCGCCATATCGCTCTTGGAAAAGCTTCGCGCGGCGCAGACGGGTCTCATTCCAACGCGACCTGGGCATTGGCAAAACGCCTTGGAAAAGGGTGAGTTCAAGCTCGACCTCACGCCTCTTCAGCGCTTCCTGTCCATCATTGTCTCGAAAGACACGTCGATTCCCCGCGGTTCACACGACTCTCTTGCCAAGTTCTTCGACGAAGCCAACGCCACGCTGTGGTCTATGCGCATGAGTCAAATTGGCGGTGGCCATGATGCGACACCTGGCACTCCTTGGGCACAGCGCCCCCGCGTCTATGGTTTCGTGCCCGACAAGAACATGCTCGAGGTTTTGCTGAAACCGCGCTGAGGACAAAACGGGACGCCGCGCTCGAACGCGTTCAAGGAACGGCCGTCCTGTTGAAGCACTCGTTCTCTGCAAGTGTGGTTCCTTCCAGACCGACCTTACCGCAAGAACGAAAAGGAGCTGATTTCATGAGAGGCGTTGTCCCCTATTTGCAAGTCACGACCACGGAGGTTGCCATCGCTTGGTACGAGCGCGTGTTTGGCGCGAAAGAGGTCCGTGCCCGACTGGTTGCACCTGATGGAACGTGCATGAACGCCGAGATTGAAATGGAAGGAACCCGTCTGATGCTGGCTGACGAAATGCCGAACATCGGTTCGAAAAGCCCAGCAACATTGGGCGGTACGTCGGTTGTGCTCGACTTGCACGTCGCTGATGCCGACGCCACCTTCGAGAGGGCACTTCATGCGGGAGCGGAACTGGTCTACCCGCTCGCAGATCAGTTCTATGGTGACCGCGCTGGGCGGCTTCGGGATCCCTTTGGCCACCACTGGATTATCGCGACTCGTCTCCGCGAAGTGTCCGAGGCGGACATGGTCTTGGCGTTCAATGCCATGTTCGAAGGCACATAGCTGGAAGAGGGCATGGGAGGCCGCATGAAAGCTTCAGAATTGGTCAACCCTAAGGCCTCCGACCTGCCTAGAGCCCCCATTGAGGAGCCGAGACCTTTCCAAGCACGAGAACGCCGTCGAAATCCCCGGCAAGGTTCAACGGGGAGATCGAGTTCTCGATGCGGGCGGTCGCTGGCCTGAAAAAGGCCGCGTACCTCGCATCTTTCTTCGAAATCGAGCGCAGGTCGAGGAAGAAGTTTTCCTGACCTTGCGCAATGTTCCGGAAAGCGACGTTGATCTCGATTTCCGGACCATCCTTCAGCGTCTCTAAGGCTGGTTCATCTTGGCCCACCAACGCTTTTCCAGAGATTGCAAACGTACCCACCGTGTAGAGCCCATGGCCCAGAATCGCCTTCAAGTGTTCTCCCATCGAGGGAACGGATTTGCCGAGGGTGTTGTGATGAACGTGTGAATGATGGGCCCACGTCACTATCTTGCCCGTTGAAGAAACGCTATCGGCGATGGCAAGGGTCATGTGCGCATTATACTTGTCGCGCATTTCCTGGAACACGCGCCAGCGCGTTTCGTTGCTCGCATCGGCCGCAGCTTCGCAAAGCGAAACGGCATTGCGCAAATTGTTTGGCAGGAGAGTCAACGCCCTCGCGTGAGGGACCAGAACACGCTCTACCTTCGGTCTGACATCGGCGATCCACCCTTCGAGGAGGGCGATGGCCCGTCGTGCGTCGTTGGCGGCGTCCTTCGTCTTGGGGAATTGAGAGCGCACGCAAAAGCGCGCCCCCTCGAGTGGCTTCAATGCGTCCAGCGCGTCTTGTCGCGACACTTTCAACCCATAAGCGATGAGAGCATCGACAAGCGCCGTGAGCACATCCTGGCTTCGCCAGGCCATGCCGGTCCCAAGCTGGCTGTCGAAGCTCGCCATGTAGAGGGGCCGTGCCTCTTCAAGGGAGTCCGCGACGACCTTCAAAACCTCCCGCATTTCCGAGGTGACCCAGAGCGGGAAAAAAGCCTGCTGCTGGGCGTGAACGAGAGCGGGTTCATCGCGTTCTGCCCTCACAAGTCCGTCCATGGCGAGCCACGTGTCGACAGCCGACCCTTCGATGGCGAGCACGTCAAAATTGGATTCTTGGTGCAGTGCTTTCAGAGCGCCGAGGCGAACCAGTGGCATTTCTCGTGTCAGGTGGATGGACTCTCCCAGCTGGACGACCCGCGCGCGGCCGGCTGCTGCCACCAGCGGGGCAAAGGCCGAAGACTTCCGCCATTCGGAAAAGGGCAAAGGTTGGAGGTGAGACAGGGTCTGGGCGCCGGACTCCTTTGCACCCCCTTGGGGACGGGAAACGCAGGCCATCAAGAGAATGGCGACAAGGGCTGAGGCGAGCGATGAGGACAAGAGGGAGTTTCTCATGTTGAAAGAGATGCGGTGACCGATGCAGCCTGATTTTCGGGAAGCTCCATGTCGGCTCTCGTCGAAATTTCTGTTACGTTAGCTCCCCTCAGGCATAAAAAAACCCCAGTATTTCTACTGAGGTTCTTGGAGCGGGAAAAGGGACTCGAACCCTCGACCCTCGCCATGGCAAGGCGATGCTCTAGCCAACTGAGCTATTCCCGCTCGGGAGTGAACGAGTAGGTAGTCCATTCGCAGAGCGACTGTCAAGCAAGCTCAATTGTTTTTTTGGTCAGGCATGGAACCAGCGGACTTCGTCCCTCGTTTCAATGGCTTCCTCTGTCCCGTGCGTCGACTGGGCCCCGGCCCGCACCTGTGCCGCGGCTCCGTGTCGAGTCCTTCCAGGCGTGCACGACAGGCCCGGAAAATTCACTTTCCAGCGCTGCCTTGCACGTTCCTCGTTTTCCGAAAGACCACCGGCTTCATGGCATCCCTGGGGAGCCAGGGGCCAATCGGTGACCTTGCGGCTCATGCGGCGTTCGACGTCGGCAAAGAAACCCTCGGGCAGCGGCCAGTGTGCCGACATCTTTTCCATGAAGTAGCCCAAACGGTTGAACAGCGCGGCCACGTGGCACTCGGACGCCAACTTCAAAAGTCTTCCCGTCTCGGGCACACGGCCCGAGGCTACGCACAACGCCACCAAGCGTTCGAATGAGGGGGAATGCGCCGTGCGCTTCAAACAGTCGACAATGGACTTTTCAAACGTCGTCACTCGCACGGAAAGAACGACGTTGTCGCTGACGATCTCGCGCTGCTCGACCCCTTCAGCATCTGGGTTCTGGCACCAGAAGTACAAACGCCCCTCGAACTGGAACGAGTTGAACTTCGACCCACTCACCACGTAAATGGAGGAGCCCTCCGCTGGAACGACACCCGCGTGAAGCTCCAATGCCGTCTGAAACGCCACGTAACCGTTTGCGGTCACCTTCGATGCGACGTGGAGAGGATGGCTCGCACGATCCTCAGGCATTTCGCCTGGCCGCGCAACGCGATAGAGTCCCTGGCGGATGGGGTGTATGTAGTGCCGGCTCGAGAGCTCGGAAAGCCGCTTGCGCAGAGTGTTGCCGGTTGTTTCGAGCTGCTCGCGGGCCTCATCGATGGTGAAGATTTGCCCGTAGGTGAAGTGCTCGTATATCTTCGGTAACTTCATCTGCTCGGCTGCTCCGTTGGGGAGCGCGCGGCAGGCGCCCCGATGTCTCGGCAGGAATCATTGGCTTGAGTCTAGCACGGGGGAGAGGCAAAGCTCCCTGAAGCGCACCCGCGAGGAGCGGTGACAGGATGTTGACACTGTATCGATGGCGACAGCTCATCTTCCGAATCCTGGGCGGCGCGATTTTGCAAGGCGCGCTGTTCCTTCTGCTCGCGTTACCTTTTGCGCCCGATCTCGGCGACGCATCGCTTGAAACACGATCCTTTCTTGGCTCACTTGTTGTTGAGCATCCGACAGCATTCGTTGCGGGCGTGTTTCCTGCTGTCGTTTCCGCTTTCCTCGTGGGCCTCCTGATGCAGGGGGTTTCGCTCGGCCTCGGACTTGCTTTGCGAGTTTTGCTTCCGCTCGTCTTTTCTTTTGTCGCGCTTCTCCGCATGGCGGGCCTGCACCCTGCACTCGCTTCGGAATGGTTCGTGTATCAGCGTTCCTCCACCGTAAAAGCGATAGTGCAAGGTCTCTCGAGTTTGGAGCCAGGCTCATTTGCTCGCGGACTTCTGGAGTGGAGCACAACCTTGGTCCTTTGCTTGGCCGTGGCGGCATCTGCTTGGAACCTGTCGGGTTGGCTCTTGCGTCAGTACGATCGATTTCAAAGGGTGAAACGCGGATTCCGCATGGACGAGCTCGATCGCGAAAGCCGCCGTTACGCCATGGCGGGAGTGAGCCTTGGCATTTGTGTCGTCTGTGCCATTTTTTCGGCCGTGGCGCTCTGGGGACAGCCCCGCCTCTCGGCGCCCGAAGCACCCTCGCGTGTGTCCAAGCCGCACGTCTTTTTTCTGCTCGTAGATGGCCTCCGCCAACAAGTTCTTGAATCGGGTTCGCAGGAAGCCAGTTTCGCCCCCTTTCTTTCCCATCTCGCGAAAAAAGCGGAGCTTGCCACGTCGCTCCATATTGGGAGCCCCGATGCCTTGTCGACCTGGGCGGAAATAAACACCTGCCGCTCAGGTTTGCGCACAGGTGTGCGGGGGTTGTTTCCTTCGCGTGCCGTGGTGCGCACGCCCCCTCTGGGGCTCGTCGACTTCGCTGCGCGGCAAGGGTACACAACCCTCCTGGCTGCCGATTTCGTGGGAGCCTACCTCACCCAGGTGCCCCAAGCGTTCGCGCGGTCTTCCGCGCCGCAGCTGACCCTTTCCATGCTCGCCTCGAATTCTCTTCTGCGAAGACTCGCCCCCTTGCAGGCGGTTGTGCTTCATCCCAATCTTCGTTCCTTGAGCCCGTCGCTGACGCTCAATCCTGGTGCTGCCGATGCCCGAACACTCCTTTCTGACGCCTATGCCTTGCTGGAAGAGGCCTCTCGCGAAGGTCGTCCTGTGTTTGCGACCATCGCCTTTTCGGAACCTTATGCGTCCGTGCGGGCCGACTTTCCCTTTCTTGAGCACCCGATGCTGCGCGAAAAGGGTGACTTGGTGGCTTATTCGGCAGGAGTTCATCGTGTCGACGTTGCCCTTGCTTCGCTTTGGGCCGAACTCGAACGGGCAGGATGGCTGCGCAATGCCGTGGTCGTCGTGGCGGGTCTCAGGGGTTATCCTTTCTTTGGCAACGAGAGCGCGGTCGATACGTCTGATTCCACCCTCGTCACTCCTTTTCTGATGTGGACCTCCGGAAGTGCCGCCGAGGCAGAGTCGCTTGGGCTCGAGGGGCGGCTCGCGCGTGCATTTGACGTCGCTCCGACGGCAGCGCGTCGCATGGGGCTCACTGAGTTCCCATACGACGCGTGCGATGGCGCGCCGCTCTTGGAAGGCATCGACAAGCTTCCGCGCTTTGGTCTAGACGCATTTGCGCAGGAATCGTCGACGGCCACGGTGCTGACCCGCATCGCGAAATCTGCCCAAACAGAGGAATCCTCTCTGCCTTTCGCCCGCTGGATAGAAGTCGACGAAGGTCTTGGCGGACGCTTCTTCTTTCGCGATGGTCTTGAGGAAACGGTGGCCCAGTTGAAATCACGCTTTTGGCTGACACCAAAATACCGTTACGTTGAAAGAGCCGGCCCCCATGGTCTTCGGTCCGAACTTTACGATAGGGAACGAGATGCCCTGGGGAAAGAAAATCTTCTGTTAGCAGAAGAAGAGCGAGCAGAGAGCGCACTCGTTGCCCAACAATTGCGTTCTCGTCTGCATTTTTGGCTTGAAAGCAACGGTGTTGGCTGGACGCCCTTGAACGCTTCTCCTTCCGAATCTGATCCTCCTCTGGGCATCTTCTCCGAGAGCCTTCCTCCATGAAGACTCCGCGCCGCCGTGCGTTTCCTCTCGTCGCTGTTTTCAAGGCGCTTTGGCAGTCGCTTTGGCAAGCCTACGCTCGAGCCGTACTTTTCCTTTCTTCCCGAGGGGTCGAGCTTCCCGGACGCTCGGCCGCCCGAAAAACTGTGGCACCACAGACGATTTCGGCCTACGAGCGTCGCACTCTTGTGTATGAACTCAAGGCGAGTCGCTACCAATACGCACATGGACCGCTTTGGCTGCGTGCCTTCGTGGACACCCTCACCTCCACTTGGCAAAAGAACCGGTTTTGGGTCGCGCTCCTGGCCAAAGGGACTTTTGGCGCACTCTTTCTTGCGCTCCCGCTGGCTCTTTTTCTGCTCCTTCGGGGGGTCTTGCCAGTGCCTGAACGGGTGCCAGAACGGCGTCCCACTCTCGCGCTTTCTCCTCGCACTTCCCTTCGTGTGGAGCGTCCTTACGCGTTGGAAGAGGGAGCCAATGAACGGAATTTGAAATTGCTCGCGCTCCGTGATGGAGAAAACGCGCTGCGCGGACTTCCCGTCAGGGAACTCAAGAGTGCGGGAGGCGCGGTGATGGTGTCGGTGGGCTCGTTGCCGCGTCGCCTCGAAGAACATCGAGGGTTTCTTGTGAGCGAGAGCAGTGACCTTGTGCTTGTTGCCACAAAACCGACGCGTGTGGCGGTGGAAGGGAGCAATCGTCTGCGCGCGCGGTGGTTCGCTTTCCCTTCGGCGTCGCGTGAGTCCGTTTCCTGCAGGCTCGAACTCGTGGGTGAAGGCGGCGGCGAACCTTTGGCGTCGTCTGACTTCTCGCCAGCGCCGCCTCCAGGGGTGATTGCAAGCCGCCTTGCTTCTTTGTTTCTTTCTCGCTTCACTCCCGATTACGCGCTCGATCCCGTTGTGCAGGGCGAGATTTTCGTCGACACCGATGCCTTGCCCGGCAAACTGATTGCGCGCGTTGTGCGGACGGGAGGCATGGGGTCGCCACCTGTGTTGTCGCAAGAGTCGACGTCGGACGCTGTTTCGGAAGACTGTCTCGCCTTTTTGGGTGAACCGGCATTTGAATGGCAGAACGTCTCTTCCTCACCCAGGCGGGGTGCAGTGTTGGTGGTTGTGGAAGGCCTCCGACCTGAAGATGTCGAGAGCCCTGGTCATGCCCCCTTTCTCGCGTCGCTGGCCGCTCGCGGGACGTTCTCCTTTTCACGCCATCGCATGTCCACCGACAACCCCCCGTCGAACACCCTGGCGCTCCTGACGGCGAGTCCCTGGCTGCAAGGGGCGGGCAAAGAAACTTCGCTGCCCAAGGCGCTCAGGCAAGCGGGTTTGCGTTTAGCTGCCTTCGGAACTCTGCCTCCTGCTGGGCACGTTCTCGATGATTTCGACTCCCTGGTGAGGCTCGAGGCGCGCGAGTATGAAGCACGGCACGTGACAGAAGAAGCGTCCGCGTGGCTCGAGCGCTTTGGTGAGGCTCCCTTTTTTGGGCTCTTGCAGTACTCAAGCTTGCTGCCGCCGTTTCGTCCTCCTTTTTCGAATCTCCCCGTCTTCGAGCTTCTCAAAGGTCCCTTTGGATTTTCGCGGGAGCAAGCGCTTCGCAAAGGATTGCTGCGCTCCCTCGATTCAGAGTTAGCGACTCTTGCGTCGCGTCTGAAGGCGCTTGGGGTGTGGAAGGGCTCTGACGTGGTTGTTACGTCTAATGGCTCACTCCCGTTTTCCATGGAACATTTCGGAGACGTGAAGGGCTTTCCTCCTGAATTTCGAGGCGCTCCCAGGCAGAGGGAGTCGGGTTTGTTTGAAGATGCCCTGCGGGCTCCGCTTGTGTGGAAACCGGCAGAAACGGATGGTAGGCCCTCTTCGGTTGGGGGTGGGGTGTCGAAGTCCTCGCCTTTTTTGGACGACGAGGGGCCCTTTGCAAAGGCTGGGCATCGAGTCGACAGACCTTCGTTTCAGGCTGAC